>CANFPP010000037.1 GCA_947449005.1 Holosporales bacterium
AGTTAATGGTGGAGCAGAGCGGCCTTGATTGCTGAGGTAATGACCAGGCTTCACCGCCAGTGTACTGGCTGAGTGTACCGCCGTCGGTTTGGCTGAATAACCGATCCGCTGTCCTGGGTTAAACGGACAGGCTGCATCTTGGCTGAGTAGATGCGCCGTGCGAGCTGGCTTAATGTTCGAACAGGCCTAAAAAGTCGAAGCCTATGTGTACTTGGTGACAGGCACAGCTTTGGGGGAGCTAAATCATCCCAACCCACTTGAACCTCAAAAATTCAAGAAACGCAGCAGACACCGAAACGTAAAAAGAAAAATAAGATGAAATAAAAATAAGAACAAATCATCACTGCCGTCATGACCAGAGCATTTATATACTTTAAATACTTATTTTATACTTTAATCGCACCTTAGCCATACAAAAAAACACACACCCCTAATACCCAACCAATGAATGATTATCTGTAAAGTTATCAAAACGAGTGAGCTTTCCATCAAAGAAAAGTTTAACCGTACCGACAGGACCATGACGCTGCTTTGCGATAATAACCTCAGCCTGATTATGAATTGTTCCCATGCGCTCTTGCCATTCCTGGTGTTTATCTGTTCCCTCTTGAGGCTGCTTGCGTGATTCATAATACTCGTCGCGATAGACAAACATAACAACATCGGCATCTTGCTCAATAGAACCAGATTCACGAAGATCAGAGAGCTGCGGCCTTTTATCATCCCTCTGCTCAACAGCACGAGAAAGCTGAGATAAAGCCAAAACCGGCACATTCAATTCCTTTGCAAGCGCCTTTAATCCACGTGTGATTTCAGAAATTTCTTGTACCCGATTTTCATTATTGCGGCTTCCGGAAACCAGTAACTGTAAGTAGTCAATCACAATCAAACCAACGCCAAATTGACGGCATAAGCGGCGCGCACGATTGCGCAAACTGATCACACTCAAAGCTGGCGTATCATCAATATATAAACCAACATTGCTTAAACGGCGACTAATCTCAACGAATGTAGGAAAATCTTCTGAGCGAATTTCACCACGCCGAATTTTATCCGATGAAATCTTCGCTTCACTGGCAAGAATACGGTTTGCTAATTGCTCTGCTGACATCTCGAGCGAGAAGAACGCAACAGGCGCACCATCACTTGTGTTCTGAGCAGCATTAAAGGCAATGTTAGTAGCAAGAGCCGTCTTCCCCATAGAAGGACGACCTGCCAAAATCAATAAATCAGAAGGGTGTAATCCCCCTAACCACTTATCCATATCAAGCAAACCAGTTGTGACACCAACGATTTGACTTTCACGTTTAAATGCAATTTCAGCTGTTTGAATTGCCTTAGCTAAAACATCACTAAAGACCACATAACTACTGGAAAACTGCCCTTTTGTAGCAAGGTCATATAATTTTTTTTCTGAGTTCTCAATATGCTGAGTTGCAGGAATTTCAAGATCATGCGATCGAGAATCATTCACCATCTGCTCACCAATATCAATTAACTGACGACGTAAATACAGATCATAAATTAGCCTGCCATAGTCCCCAACACTGATGATTGAAATCACTGAACTAGCAAGATCAATCAAGTATTTTGCTCCACCTACAGGCTCAAAGATTTGATCTTTATCAAAGAAATCTCGAAGCGTAATGGGGTCTGCTATTTGACCACGATCGATTAAACGACTAATAGCCTCGTAAATACGACCATGAATACTGTCTGAAAAATGCTCTGGTTTTAAAAAATCACTAACGTGCTCTAATGAGGCATTATTTAACAGCAATGCTCCTAATAAGGACTGTTCCGCCTGCATATTATGAGGAATAAGCGTTTCATTTTTTCCAAGTGTCAACGCAGTCGTTGTAGTCAAAGAGTTATTCAAGGGGTGGCCTATCCAAAAAAAATTAGCGTTATTAACTTAATAGTAATCTATTTAAGGCACTATTGAATATACCAGCAAGCTAAATGTTACTTAGAAAGTATACCATGGAATCTCCAATTAGATTTTTAAAATTACACTTATACTCATCTGCCCTGATTAGCTTGCTGGCTTTACACGGAGCACATGCTGAAGGATATCATTCTCACCGTAATCCAGGAGCAACCCCCTCTCAAAGCTCTGTTATTCAAAAAGAAGAGAGAATTAAACTTCAAGATGAAATATTGATGCAAGCAGGCAGTAAAATCATACAAAAACGTCAAGATTGCTCCAGCAGAAATGACTGCCTCCGTTTGTTTCAAGGAATTATTGGAGATGCACTTCCAAAAGACCTGCTTGATAAAAGCGCTGATAATGAAGCATTCTCAACAGAAGCATTCCTTTTTAGCAAGCTTTCAGAAACAGCTAAAGCCAATTTTCAAAATGGTTATCGAGTTAATTCACAAGTTCTCAACATGAGATCAACACCTAAACACTTAACTCGTGATGATGTTATTATCTTACTAATCCAGGAAGTAGGTAAAGTTTCTGCGGTTAATCAACATCGTCAAGCTTCATTAGACAGAGACATCAGGGTTATTGAAAGCCTCGCTCAAAAACTACCAGAAGATCAAGAATATACTCCTCTTTTAGCAACATTTGGCCCAGAAATACGTCAAACAGCTGAAGAGAAAACACCCATTCACAGTACATTCAGAGCAATTATGAGTCACATGTCTATATCAGGATGGGACACCTTCCAAAATGCATTTAATGAAGCTGAAAAAGGGAAATATGACGCAAGGAGATTACTGCAATCTCCAAAAGAAAAATGGCGCGCTTTTATGAACAATGGAAAACCTTTAGTTTTCGTGAATCCTCTAATAGAGGCACCAAAAGATGAGAAACAATCAGCAGAAACCAAACAAATCGATAAAATAAAAGATCAAGGAACAGCATTAGCATCTCAATTATTCGGTGGCTTTGGTTCTGCTCCTGCAACAGGAAGTGACTCAAAAAAAGCAAAGAAAGAATCTACAGATCAAGCATCAAATCCAACAGATCAGATTAAGAGTGCTCTTGGTGGATTAGATTTTGGAAGCCTGTTAGGGAAATTAAAGCAGTAGAGAAGTTTTTAATAACGCTTGACCCAATTAAGGCCAAAACCACTGCTTTTATCTCCACCAACATCTGCCTCTATGTTGACCTGAGGAGCAATCTTAATCTCAATTGAGGCTTTACTACTCCCACTACTTGTTCCCTGGTCAACAGAAAAATAGACCTTTTCACTTAATTGTTTTCCAACACTAAGTGATTGCCCCATTGATTGAGTGCTCGTATCAGATTCAATATTATGTTTATTTTCATTTTGCTTTAACTCAAAGCTATCCAAACCAAAAACAGTGCGAATTTTATCCATTACATTCACGCCTTTTTGTCCGTTTAAGGTCGCTGCCGCCGAAGCTAGCTGTAAACTCTGCCCTACAGAAATCTTTCCCAGATCCTTTCCAAATAAAAGTCGAGAAAGAATTTCTTCTTGTTGCAAAGTAGGTGAAGATGAGAAAATAATCCGTGGATTAGAAGATCTACCCTCAATCTGTATAGTGATGGTTATGTCATCAGCGCTTCGCGAAGCAGTAATTGCCAGAAGAGGATCATTAGGCTCTAACATATCATACACAATCTTTCCTTCTGTAATCTTCAAAATCTTCCCCAAAAAATCAAGATTACCTCTGGAAACAGAAATTTCGCCTGCAAGATATGGATGGTTAATTACGCCTTCAACTTGCATTTGCCCCTTCCAAAAACTATCAATACCACGACCGTGAATATAAATCTGACTTGGGACACTTAAATTTAAAGATAGAGGAAAAATCATAGATTTGTCATATTCAATATCTTCAGCTTTTATCTCTTCTTTAGTTTTCTTCTTAGCACCTTTTTCAACAATTTTAATTGATGCAATATCATTAGTACTTATCTCATCAAGATAAATTTCAGCATCTGATAAAACAATATTTCCTTCAATCTTTAAACTTAATCCCGATCCCTTTATGAAAAGAGTTCCATCTGCGACCATGCTTAAGGCATCATTTTGAACAACTTTAAATGCCTCTAACTGTAGCCAAATATCAATGTCTGGAGCTAATAAAGTTTTGAAATGAATTTTACCTTCTCCGTTCGCATGTCCTCTCTTTTTTCCAGTTTTCCTGGTACGTTCTTCACCACCATCTATTGCTGAAAAATGCGTAATTCTAAATAGGGACCCTTCGGCAACACCTTCAAAATTAATGTCTTGCAAAATAGTACCAAAGTCGAAATTTTCATAAAAACCTGACTTCAAACTCGCGTTTCCGGTAACACGAGGAGAACTTAGATCTCCCTTTACCTGCAAATCAAGATTAAAGCTCCCTGTTAAACGATCTCCAGAAGCTAAAAAAGCAGATAAAGCTTCAACTTTTCCCTGGCCAACTGCAACTGCTGTTATTGTACTATTCGATTTTGGTAGAAACTCAAATAGCTCAAGCTTTCCAGTACTATTTAATGATAATTGTTTATGTCCTTGTAGATCCATCTGCCAAGTTAAACTTGCAGCTTTCCAATGGGCTTTAGCCGAACAATCAATGCGAGGGAAAGCCCCTCTTATTTCTTCTCTTCCCACTTTTAGTTCTTTAAATAACTGAAGTTTTTTTCCTTCCAAAGAGATTTGAATCTCTGGATATATCCCAGAGCCAGATAAGATTAAATCACCATCTACATCGCCGTTAAAAACCAAAGTTGCATCAAATAGTTGTAATAAAACAATAGGGATTTTCTTTAATTTAATGTTCCCCTTCCAGCCGTTCCCAGGCCAGAAAATCATATCACTTTCAATCTTCCCTTGATTTACTACTAAAGAAAATCCACTGTCCAAACATTGAGACCCTGACCAAATAATTGATTTTTCTAAAGCAAGATTGATCTTTCTGTATTTAATCCTTGCTTCATCAACCCGACCTTGTTTTTTGAAAAAATCAAATCCTCCAGTCGAATTAATTGACATTTCTCCTTTTTTCTTATCTTTAGCATGTAACTGCTTAAGACTATATCTTATGGCACCTTTTTCTAACTTTACATCAATAACGCTGTCTGAAATTGGAATATGCTCTACCTTAAGTGCCTCAGTTTGCAATTGAACATTACCTGATAAATCTGGTGTTACCCCGAACGTTACGGCAACTTTACCTACCCTTCCCCAAGAGAAATCTATCGATTTTCCTTCTACTTTACCCTTCGTTAATCCTCTATCAGAAAACAAAGAAAAGTTCTCAAAGCTAGCATCAAGATTTAACGAACCATTTTTAAGGGGGCTAAACCAGTCTTGATAGTTTTCAATATTAGGAATATTTACTTTAACATCTCCCTTGAAAATTTGACTTGTAAAAATATACCCCCCAGTTGCTGCTAGATGCAAACCTGGTCCTTCCACAGTTAAATTTTCAAAAAGTATCTCTTCGCCATTCTTGTTGAACAAAGTTGTTTTTCCTATCAACTTCTTACGGTCATCAGAAATATTAAATGCTAAATCAAATTTTGAAAAACCCGAATCAGAATGTGCTGTTAGATCAATCTCTTTCAGTTGCACATTGTAAATCTTAGGTTTATCTATTTTTAGATGGTTGCGCAGCTTAAGATTATCAATTTTTCCCTCAACCTTAGTGGTCAAAACAGCTCTTCCCTCAAGATGAGAACCCAACAATAGAGAGAGATCAGACGCTAGGATATCCATTCCTCCAGTGATTTTCTGATCACTGCCAGCATACTGAAAATCGCCAGAGAATGTTGCACCGTTAGCAATAACTCCCTTGCTAAATGATAATTTTAAAAGATTAGCATTAGGTAAAAACTCGACTCGTCCTTGGCTTGTTATATCTCCCATTTGAGTTCGTGTCATAAGCTCATGGATCTCCAATAGAACAATATCTTTCGATTGCTTCATAATGGAAAAAGTAGTTTGTAAATCAATCTTAGGCCCTAAAACAGCCAGATTAAACTTTGAATCGGAGTTATGGATACCAACTTTAAATTTCCCTATATTTGAAAAATCTAAGGTTATATCCCCTTTACCCTTCTTCATACTTCCAGAGCCTTTTAAATCTCCTTTAATGTTTCCGACAGATGAGAGAAAAGGAAGCATTTTCCCTAAAAGACCGCCAGCCTTTTCATCAAAAGTTAAAGAAACTTCTCCAATGTTATTATCATCAAAAAGTAGTGATAAAAGCAAATTGTCAGTTTTATGGTGGTCTATACGATGGACATCAACAACCAACGATCTTTTATTTTGCACTTGGCTGATTTTATTGCATGCAGTCAGCTGAATCGTTTCTCCTAAAACTTTCTCACCTATTTCGAAACTTTCCAATTGAATAGGTAAAGTACTGATAACTTGAATGACATCAGAAATTTTAATATTAGTCGGATTAATAAGCTCCGGAATGACATCCCAAGAGATCTTTTTAATGTTTAAATGCCCAACTAAGTCAGTGCTCCTTAATAGAAACCAAAAAGGATTGATTACAAAATCAAAATCTTGAATTTGCAACCATTTCTTGTTTCTATCATAAAAAGTAATTTTAGAAATCCGAGTATTAATCGGAAATAAACCAGAAACTTGACCAACTTCTATATGGTGATGAGGTTCATTAAGAACTTTTTCTACTACCCAATGAATGAGGCGATTTTTAACAAGAGGAACCTGAAAAACTGCGAATAGCAGCATTAAGATTACTAAGATCAGACAAGAAGCTTTTTTAAATATATTAAAAAACACGTTAAAATGCTTGCCCAACACTTACATAAAACTGAACTGGCGAGTCAATTTTTTTTGAAGAGCCTGGATAAGTACGCTTACTTAAAGGCACACCAATATCAAGTCTCAAAGGGCCAATTGCGCTATAGTATCTGACTCCAAAACCAGTTCCCCATAGTAAATTCTGTGTTTTAAAATCAGGCATTTTCTTCTCACTTACTGACCCTGCTTCAAGAAAAGTGACAATACCAAAAGTTTCTGTCATTTTCAAACGCAATTCCGTTCCGAACTCTGTTAGTGATCTTCCTCCAATTGGAACACGCTGGCTATCAAGAGGTCCGAGCAACTGATAACCATACCCTCGCACTGACCCACCACCACCTGAATAAAATCTTTTATTTGGAGGAATATCATCTAAACCTTTAATAGCTATACTCCCAACATTTACAAAGTTAGCCAAAACAATGTTATCTTTCTCAGCTTCAGCTATTGAAATAGGTAGATAAAAAGTACCACCTAATCGAGACACAAGCATCCCTTTATTTGCACGTAATCGACCCACATACGGCGTAAGTTTCGCACTTAGCTTTCCGCCTCGTGTAGGGTTCAACAAATCATTACTTACATCCATTTTGAGTTCGGTGGGTAAACTCGTTAAATGAAGGTTATAAGTAGTATCTTCTCTTCGGACACGACCAATTTCTTCTCTAACTCCCACAGAAGCAGTTATAATATCGTTTAAAGGACGTTGTATGCTACTCCCAACCGCAAAAACACGACCTACATAAGCACGATTATGTTCAACTGTTCCACTGATTTCATTTAACAGCTTCTGCTGTGGTTGAAGAAAATCAAGAGTATCGTATTCTATCTTAACTCTACTTAATATTTTTGAGGTTCTAACAGATGCACCAAAATGCTCCCCAGAGCCAAAAACGTTATTGTGATGCCAATACAATTTTCCGCCTATTTTCTCAGAACTCGAAAACTTAACACCAGCACCGAGTGCCCTTGGAGGAGACTCTGTAACACCAACCGTCATAAAAATAGGCTGTGGGTTTTTTTCATTTGTATTGTCTGGCTCTGGCTTAATGACAACGCCAGAGAATAAGCCTGTGTCTATTAATTTTCTACGGGTTTTTTCAACTACCTTTTCGTCATAAGGTTGTCCATCAGACCAAAGAATACGATTCTTAACAAAAGTAGAGTTTATAGATTTCAGGCCAATCACTTTGGTTTCCTTAATTACTGAATATGATCCTGAGGACACAAAATATGTAATATGAATAACCTTTTGCTGATGATCCACAACCGCTTCAGGCTCTTGAACAACTGCAAAGGGATAGCCAGTATGCTGAAAATAGTGCTTTAATTTTTCTTGCCCACGGTTAATTTTATCTAGATTGATATTATCTCCAATCTTTATTCCCAGAACCTTCGTTGTAAGGTTTTTTAGGTTAGGTTTAGTGTAGACATCATCCGTTGTGTTAACTGTTACGCTCGCTATTTTATAACTATTTCCGGGATTAACTGCAAAGGAAACAATAATTGGTGAGTTGGTTTCATTGATTGAGTAATCAATAATCGGTGAAAAATATCCTTCTGAAGCCAAAACTTTCTTAAATCTTTCAACATCATTTTGAGCTCTACGATTTAAGGCATTTAAACTTGTAGGAGGTCTAGATTCCAGCTTTATTAATGTGGAAGAGGAGCGAAGAGATTCAGAAATCTTACGATCAAGTTCAGAATTAAAAGTAACTTGGTAATACAGTTGCTCAGAGTCACGCTCCTGCTGAGACAATTCTTTTTCTGTAGGCTGACAAGCAACAAAAAACAAAGATAAAAAAAGTATTAAAAAATAATTATAAATAGAAGGTATTCCATTTTTGAGTTTTGCTGGTGTTATTAGTATAAACTGCAAAAAACTCTATGGCTAGATCAACAATGGAAAGTTATGAGAAATATCTAACTGAAAAAGAAAAACTGCTTGCACTTTTGGGTGCAAGCAGAGATTTTTAGCAAAAAACTAGAACTTGTAAGCAAGACCAAGTTTAACAGCCATTTGTGTTGTTTTAGCAGTATGTTGAACGTTATTACCGTTAACACCTTCAAGATATGTTGTATCTTGATTAAGCTTTACAGTTGGTGCAAACGTATAAGTACCTTCAGCACGTAGCAAAAGATTCTTCGCAACTACAGTTTCAATACCTAAACCTGGTGAAAAATAAACACCATTTTTTGAGTTGCTTACATTATTTGCAGCAGCAGCATTAGCAGCAGCATTTCCGTTTGCACTAGTGTCAGGAGCAGCAATTGAGTTTAATGTCCACTTACCAGACTCAGCAGCCAAACGAGCGTAAAGCATTGTGCTTGGGCTTACAACAAAACCAAAACGAGCAGCTAAACCATAAAACATTGTTCTTTTTAATTTTACGTTAAACTGTGGATTTGATGCGTTTGCAGTATCATCATACAATGTTTTCTTAGTTGAATCTAAGCTTACATAAGCTTCACCACCAACAACCATTTGACCCATTTGCATGTTATAACCAGCATAAAGACCAGCTTGACCTGCATTTGAATTTTTACCAGACTGGTAAGAAGTTCCACCAGTTGTGCTAGTAGCAAGCGTATGAGCTGCTGTGCTGCTGCCAGCAGTGTTCTTGTAGTCGTACTTTGATGTTGTGTTTGCAACACCAGCGTTTGCTCCAAGATAGAAACCATTGAAAGCACCAGCATCAGCCATAGCTGCTGTTGAAACTGCACATACAGCTAAAAGTGCTGTTGTTAATTTTTTCATTTTAAAACTCCTTAAAAATATTTTTTTAATTGTGGCCTATCGACTTTAATATCGTATGACCAGAACTAACTTCTGCAAGATCATGTTTACTTAAGATTGATTAAAAAAACAATGGGACTGCACTATTCTTAAAGTGTAAAACTTATTTGGTGTGTCAGAAATATCACAAATATTTAGCGGCAAATAAGAAAACAAAAAGTTAAAATTAAACCAATTGGCAAACTACAAAACAGAAACCAACAGACAACACGCTTTAAGGATATATTATTTGCGTTTATGTTCGTTGTCATTATTCGCTTTATATTATCAGGCTTCATATTTTAAACCCTTTTATTTATTTCGGTGTAGTTTCTCTCGACCACTCCCTGATAGAGCTGCCTTGGACGTCCAATTTTTTGTAAAGGATCAGCAATCATTTCCATCCACTGCGCCACCCAACCAACAGTTCGCGCTAACGCAAAGATTACTGTAAACATAGATGCTGGAATTCCCATCGCTTTAAAAATTATTCCCGAGTAAAAATCAACATTGGGATATAATTTCTTGCTGATAAAGTATTCATCTTCCAGAGCAATACGTTCCAACTCTAAAGCTAGAACTAATAATGGATCATTTTTCACTCCCATTTCATTTAAAACCTCATAACAAGATTCACGCATTACCGCCGCACGAGGATCATAATTTTTATAAACTCGATGACCAAAGCCCATTAAACGGAACGGATCATTTTTGTCTTTTGCACGTTTGATGTATTCTGGAATTCTGCTCACATCACCAATTTCCGACAGCATGTTCAAAACAGCTTCATTAGCTCCACCATGTGCAGGGCCCCATAAAGCCGCAATTCCTGCAGCAATGCATGCAAACGGATTAGCGCCACTCGATCCTGCCAAACGAACTGTTGCGGTTGAAGCATTTTGTTCGTGATCCGCATGCAGAATCAAAATCCGATCCATTGCTTTCGCAAGAACAGGATTAACAATGTAGTCTTCACAAGGAACAGCAAACATCATTCTTAAAAAATTAGCAGAATAGCCTAAGGAATTTTGAGGATAGACAAAAGGCTGACCAAGAGAATACTTATAAGCCATAGCTGCCAAAGTCGGCATTTTCGCAAGAAGCCTATAAGACGCAATTTCTCTTTGTCTAGGGTCTTTAATATCTAAGCTATCATGATAAAAAGCTGATAAAGCCCCAACAACTCCTACCATAATCGCCATAGGGTGTGCATCACGTCTGAAGCCTCCATAAAAATTACGGATTTGTTCATGCACCATGCCATGCCGAGTGACACAAGAAACGAACTTTTCTTTCTCAGTTATATTAGGCAAGTTTCCATATAACAAAAGGTAAGAGACTTCCATAAAATCACTATGTTCTGCCAGCTGCTGTATTGGGTAACCACGATAGAGTAAACGGCCATCCTCTCCATCAATAAAGGTAATTTTCGATTCACAATTTGCCGTTACAGTAAATCCAGGATCATATGTGAAGAGGTTAAGGCTTGAGTATAACTCTCGAATGTCTAAAACATCAGGACCATCAGAACCCGAAAGAACAGGAAGATTGAGAGTTTTACCTTGGTATATTAACTGCGCCGAAGAACTTGACACTAATCTCTCATTAATTAAGCGAATTTATTTATTAAGTGTAGCAGCCTTTTCAGATTTATCAACAAAGCTATTAAGTCGATTAAATGTTTCTTCTCGTCCTAGTAGAGACATAATCTCAAACAAACTTGGAGAAACAGTTCTACCCGTTAAAGCGACACGCAAAGGCTGAGCAATCAAGCCAAGTTTTTGCTCCATTTCATCTGCAATTTCTTTAACTAAGCCTCCAATTGCATTTTCTTCAAATGAAGAAAGAGCCATTAGCCTCTGTAAAACTTTTTTAACTAAATTAGCATTTTCCGTGGTTAAGAATTTTTCAGATTTTTCATCAAATTCAGGAAGCTCTAAATAAAAAGAAGAACTCTCAGCAAGATCAACAAGTGTCTTTGCGCGCTCTTTAAGACCATTCATCGCTTTAAAAAGAATATCTTTCCCAGACGCATCTAACGGAAGAGCTAAAAACGGCTCAATAAGATCAACCAATCGGGCATTATCTGCAATACGCAAATAATGAGCGTTGAGATGCGTTAGTTTAGCTAAGTCAAAACGAGAAGGAGATCTTCCAATTGACTTGAAGTCGAACCATTCAATAGCTTGCTCTGTTGGAATAATTTCATCATCACCATGACTCCAACCCAACCGCAGGAGATAGTTACGCATCGCTTCTGGTAAAAAGCCCATTTCTTTATAGGCCTCAGCCCCAAGAGCACCATGACGTTTAGACAGTTTAGCACCATCTTGGCCATGAATTAAGGGAATGTGAGCAAACTCAGGAGCTTGCCAACCACAGGCGGAATATAGCTGTGTCTGACGAAAAGCATTAGTTAGATGATCGTCACCACGGATAATATGAGTAATTCCCATATCTTGATCATCAACAACAACAGAAAGCATATAAGTTGGTGTGCCATCTGCACGAAGCAAAACCATATCATCTAGCTGAGAGTTATTAAGACGCACAACTCCTTGAACATGGTCATTAATAACAGTTTCCCCTATCTGAGGCGCTTTAAAGCGTACAACAGGATCAACGCCCTCTGGCGCGTCTTCTTTAGAGCGATCACGCCACATCCCATTGTAACGAGGAGAGCGTCCTTGTGCTCGAGCCTCTTCACGCATTGCCTCAAGCTCAGCGGGACTGCAATAGCAATAGTACGCCTTCCCTTCTGCAACAAGCTGATGAGCAACCTCTGCATGACGTTTTGCACGTGAGAACTGGAAAACAGGCTCTTCATCCCAATCTAACCCCAACCATTGAAGGCTTTCAAAAATAGCTTTAACAGCTTCCGGAGTTGATCTCTCTCTGTCTGTATCTTCAATTCTAAGGCAAAACTTGCCGCCATTATGACGCGCATACAGCCAATTGAATAAAGCTGTTCGAGCACCACCTATGTGTAGGTAGCCTGTTGGAGAAGGCGCAAACCTTACAATTACTGGTTTCATTTATTGACCTGTTTGTAGACGCTCAATCAATTGTTTTACAGTTGGAACAAATCCATTCGCATAGTATGGATCTTTTGCAAAGCGATATGCCTGGTGTCCCGCAAACATTAACTGACCATTAACATCACCACTATGGCTAATTTCCTGGAGTGTTTTTTGAATACAATAAGAACGTGGGTCAGCCTTTTTCCCTGTTGTTCCCTCTTCATTTTGGGCCCAATTACTAAACATACAAGCCGACAAACATCCCATACAGTTAATTTGATCTTTTAAAATCTCATTAGCAATCGCAGGAGCCACAAAGATTAAGGTAGAGTCAGGCGTGCGCATTGCTTCCGTAAACCCTTGCTTAACCCAATTTTCAGCTTGTTCCTTATCATGGTGCGTTAGGTATACAAGTCGTCCTCGTGCACCCACACCGAATGGCTCACTATGTTCTCCCACAGGAGCAATACTATAAGCCACCTGATGACGTGCACGTGATTCTAATTCATCCAAGAAATCATTACGCACAGCAGATGAATAAAAACCTGTCGGACTAAAGCGATTTAAAAAGATATCGCCTTCTTTCAGGGTTAGTAGTTTTTGCTTCCACTCAGAAGAAATAGGACTTTCTTGAGTCAAGAGAGGACGTGTTCCAAATTGGAAAGAGATAGGCCCAACATCAGGATTATCAAGCCAATCCTGCCATTCACTTAAGTTCCAGACACCACCTGCCATAATGATTGGTGTATTTGCTAAGCCGCTTTCGCGCATTGCAGCACGCAAAGCGATAACTCTTGGAAGCGGATCTTCAGGCACTAAAGGATCTTCACTGTTTGATAAACCATTGTGTCCACCTGCCAGCCACGGATCTTCATAAACAACGCCACCTAACCATTCAGGAAAACGATTATAAGCACGCTTCCATAAAATCCGAAAAGCTCTTGCAGAAGAAACAATCGGATAATAAAAAATGCCATAATGCACACAAATCTCAGCTAATTTAAAAGGCATACCAGCACCACAGGTCACACCGTGTACTAGCCCTTTTACTTCAGACAGCACCCCATGAAGAATAGGTTCAACTGCTCCCATTTCCCACAAAACATTCATATGAATACGACCTAGACCATTAGAACGTTCGTGCGCAATTCGTGCCTGGGTTATTCCACCTTGAATAGAAAATTTAACGAGTTCTTCATGGCGTTCTCTTCGAGTCTTACCGTAATAAGCAACGGGAAGTAGATTGCCATTCTCATCATGCGCATCCGCATTAACCGCTGAAAAGGTTCCAACTCCTCCTGCTGCTGCCCAAGCACCAGAACTCTCCCCATTCGACACAGAGATTCCTTTACCACCTTCTACTAAGGGCAGGACTTCTCGACCGGATATAATCAAAGGGTTTAATAGTTTCATCGGGCTAATTCCTCAAGTTTTTAAGATAGAGTCTGGAATAATAAAGTACATATACTCTTATTAACATGAAGAAGTTGGTTTTTAAGCTGATCTTTTGACAACCAACTATCGTCTTTAAAAGTCTTAGATAGAATGAGCTATCTGCGATTTTAAAGACTCTGCTCTTTGCCAAAATCTTTGCCTTAAATTTTCAACATCTCCATTCCATAGGAGTATAGATTTTTTTAGCGTCATTTAAAAAAAATAACAAGCTTGAATTGCCCTGCACTCCATTTTGCTACAACTATGCTTCATAAGATCACCGGATCAAGTCCGGTGGTGACAGCGTGGAGTCATGTCATCTTGGGCTGCGGTCACACAAGATACAAATAAATACTAAATAAAAAACAACAGTTTATAGTATATATTGAGTATTTATTTTTCTATATTTGTTTTATTTGGGATTTGCGTTTTTCTCTTTCCGATGAACTTCGTTGTTTTTTAGATCCCTCGGATCTTTAAGTTGAAATCCATGGGAAAAAATGTCTGCTGCGTTTCTTGAATTTTTGAGGTTCAAGTGGGTTGGGATGATTTAGCTCACCCAAAGCTGTGCCTGTCACCAAGTACACATAGGCTTCGACTTTTTAAGGTCTGTTCGAACATTAAGCCAGCTCGCACGGCGCATCTACTCAGCCAAGATGCAGCCTGTCCGTTTAACCCAGGACAGCGGATCAGTTATTCAGCCAAAACTGACGGCGGTACACTCAGCCAGTACACTGGCGGTGAAGCCTGGTCATTACC
>CANFPP010000038.1 GCA_947449005.1 Holosporales bacterium
AACTTAAAAGATATGACGCAAGAAGATTTTGATGAAACAATTTTAAACTACAATGAAACTCCGAGAAAGAAACTGATGTGGAAAACTCCTCTTCAGGTCTTTAACGAAAATTTACTCCGTGTTGCACTTCCAGCTTGAATGTGGCAGGTTATGAAATATTACTTGGAGGGAAAGTATAAAGACACATATTTTTCTAAACGAGAAATTGAAAGTATGTCGTATTTCTCAAAAGGGAATACAGTAAAAGAAGTGGCGAAATCAATGTCATTATCACCACGTACTGTCGAAGGTTACATAAACAATGTAAAAGTGAAGACAGGCTGTAACAATAAATCAGAGCTTATAAAGCTCTTTAAAAATCAGCTCATACATACAAACAATTTTGGTTCTTGAAATAGTTTATATTTGCTACCATCTATATTCTATGTTTAAAATTTAACGCTTACCTAGGGAAAACTTCCCGGGTTTTTCTGGTTTTTTACCTGTATATAAAAAAAGTTTATTACTTTGAATTGTTCTAGATTTAAAACAATACAGTTTTGATGTTATTTTTTGTTGCAAAAACCAATTAAGAGTATATATAAATTTGATTGATCTCAGTGGCCTTGAGTGAACATTTTAGAATGGATAAAAAGGAATGATAAAATTAATTTGTGGAATCTTTTTTTTAATGATTACAAGTATTCATGCAAGTGAATATTTAGAAGATATTAATTTAGAAAAAACAAAAAAGGTTTTATTGGCGGCAAGAGCTAGCGGGGTTTCTGATACGATATATAATAGAATTTATGCTAAAGCTCGTTCTTTTGTGGCCTTAAAAGGTACTGACGCAGAAAGCTTGTTTTTGAATTTATATTTTTCTGCCTGCTTTTTAGAACACAAAACGAATTTAGAATTAAATCCAGAAAAACTTAGTGATAATTTATATCGTTGCATGTTAGAGCCTTTGGAGGGGAATCTAAATGGCATGTTTTTAACGGCTTTAGATTTAACCGGCATTCTTTCTCGGGTGAATGGGATGTTTCAAGCCGGACCTAGAGAAATTACAATAGATCCTCAAAAACTTTGTGATACTGCATTTTCTCGCCTTATCACAGCTCGCGGCCGTTTTGGATTAGTTCAATCAACAGAAGAGAGAAAAAGACAGCTCGTCATAGACATCTATAGGCACTATAATCTAAATGATCCAATGTTTGGCATGGCTAGCCAAAGACATGGCGCAGCACCTAACGTAGACCTTCTCTGGAGCGAGATTGTTGGGGGAAGCTTAGAGCCTGCTAAACGTGCTGTTCTTGATCCTACTATCAATTCAATACAGGAGCATGCCTTAAATTGCTTTATTGTTGCGTACTTTGCAAGCCACTCACCTGAGTATCGTTTATCAGATTATGAAACATCTCGTGCAAGCCTATTCGAATATTTGGTAGGTAAGCTCGGCAAGAGTCTGCAGCGAAATGAAAGCCAATGGAATAATCATTTTAGATATTTTTATGATATCGTTAGCAGTCAAATTACAAGCGATGGTATCCGGCACAAAGTTCTTAGCGCTTTCTATGATGCGAATGTACAGCAAAATGCACAAAGAAATGCTCGATTAAATCAGCAATTTGATATTTTAAGGCAATTTGATATCTCGATTCCTCATGATAGGGGTGATGGTATTTTTTCGTTAAACACTTATCTTGCAGAACGGCGTTTTGATCATCTTATTAGTGAGGACTTTCTTGCGCATTCTCTTGGTGTTTTATCTTTCCAAACGGGGCTAACTTCTTATTTTGAATGGATAGAGATGTTGGATTTGTTAAAATCTAACATCAATCTTACAACGAATATAAAACTTAAACTTTGGGAGAAGCTTGAAGCAGCTCTTTTGAAAAACCCGCTGAGAAAAAGCTTATTTTCAATTATTGAGGAAAGAATAGAAGCGGATAAAGTTATAGCCAGTTACAAAAGAGATCAGCGGTATTCCAAAGAAAAAACATTGACGCAAGTAGAGAAAGAAAAGGATCTAATAGAAAAAGCTCAGCAAGAACACGAGAGAAAACGAAAATTGGAATTAGAAAATGAGAGAAAAAAAGCGGAAAATGCAATTAAAAGACAACAGAATCCATGGTTAGCAGATAGAGAGGAGCGTGAAGCTTTGTATGTCTTGCCACAGGTTGTGATAATGCCTGACTTTTTAATAGGGGATTGGAATATTTTTCGCGAGCTACATAATATTATAGTAGAATTAAAAACATATGCAGGGCCTTATTTTACCTTAGTAGATAAAAGTGGTACTGAAATATCAAGTGTAAGAGTTAACTCTTTGCAAGAAGCTCTTTGGCAGACTCGTTTTATGCCTTTAGAGTTTGGACGTCCAGTATTTAAGAAAACTGAATTTAGAAAAGCTTATAAGAAATTAGCTTTAAATTTCCACCCAGATAAAAATGGCAGTGCTGAAAACAGTCCTTATAATCACCACTTTGCATGCGTAAATGATACTCATGATAGTGTGATGGCACTTGGTTTATAAGGTTTATTAGTGGGTAGGTCTTTAATTTAAAACTATTCTGATACTTTACATCAGAGTCTCAAATACACAGATAGCAACTATATTAATTAACATTTATAGAGTGAATATTGCTTTCAATTTTTCTTAAATCTTTTGTTTTTGTCGCAGCGTTAATAGCTTTTGTGATGCCAACGCATGCGCGGTTGCTGACTCATGCTGAAATGCAAGATTTTATGGGCGCACATAAGGTTGAGATTGATGCCCTTCACGAAAGAGATGGGTTGCATCATGGCTATTGTGTTGTTGAGCTTGCTAAGCAAAGAATGTTAGATAACAAGTTCTCAAAGGAAGATAAGCTTAAGGCCTGTTCTTATTATGGAAATGTTGTTTTATCAGCACTTAGTGGTATTGGCTTCGGGGGCTTGAGCAAGATTAATGCAATTGCAAGTATTAGTGAGCACAGAACTGCTTATTTAGCGCTTTATGCTCTTGGATTAAATTTGGCTGAAACCCTTTCTTTTGACGTATCATCTCTGCCTGCTACAGTTGCTAGCGACCATACAAATCACTACTTAACCTGTAATATTCTTATGGGGGTGGGGTATGCGATTAAGAATGACGAAATACGATCTTCACGTGCATCACGTGTATTTGCTGCTATTGTTGAAAAAACACGTCAGACAGGAAGAAAGTCGTATGATGCGGCTGCTTTTAATGTTGGTGGCGATCTGTATGATAAATATCTTTTAAGAGGAGCTCGGTTTGAATCTGAAAAGGGGGTTTTTTCAGATTATGCTAATGAATTACGTAAGGCTAAAAAAAGAAAAGAAGCTGTTGATGACATGTATGGGAATGGCGCGGGGCAATCTGATAAATTTGAGCGGCCTGCTGGGTTTGGTAATACGTTTCCTAAGTCTAAATCTAAACCTCAAACACCGCCGCCTTCACCCTCACATCCCCCTTCGTCCTCACCAACAGAGCCATTAGAACCATGGAATGGTTCTTTGTATAGAGATCTTGCTGCTGCAAATGAGGCAATGCAGCGTGGACTCAGTGAAGATATTTGTAAAGCGACAGGAAATTTAATTGTCAGAGTTCATGGTCAATCAACTTACTACAGCAGCACAGCGACTCTGATTCTGCAAAGTTCTCATACTGTAATGGCAATCACGAATGCTCATTGCGTTAGCAGTGATAAGGGAGCTATCTCTTCGGTTGAATTACATATTCCAGGCAGCGAAACTATCTTTTTTGATAAAGTTTATATGCATCATCTCTATAAAAATGATTCAACTGATTCAACTGGTTATGATGTTGCTCTTTTAAAAGGAAAGCATGCGCGAGCACAACCAATTATAGAGATGTTGCCGTCAGTAATGAGTGACGAAATGATAGGTGGTATGGGTTATCTTGTGAGTTATGCAGCTGTTAATTATTTAGAAAATGGGCGTGTAAAAAGAGTTGCAGATTGCACGAGAACTCTTAGTGTGCAAACAATTGAACGTGTGGGGACGGCTCCTTTATACAAAGTGGAAATGCCACGTTTGATTCAAACACAAGATCCGATGAGTAGTTCTGAAGAGTTTCTTAAATCTGAAAACCTAAGTGCATTACCTATTTATTTTAATCCTAAAAGTCATAGGCTTGATGCTGCATTTTCCTTTGGGTGCTCTG
The DNA here is from genome assembly GCA_947449005.1 of Holosporales bacterium. Classification (GTDB taxonomy): domain Bacteria; phylum Pseudomonadota; class Alphaproteobacteria; order Paracaedibacterales; family CANFPP01; genus CANFPP01. The sequence continues at coordinate 4,169 of CANFPP010000038.1, forward strand.
GTTCGCCATTTTTTGTAAAAATAGGGGGGATATCATTTTTAGCAGGTCTGTTAGATTCAGGAATATATCGTATTGAAGCAGGAGTACCAACGAGAAGCGCGAGCCTATCTTCAATTCATGCTCATGATGATTGGATAAGACAAGTTAAATTAGCAAATATAAAGCCCACTTACACCCTTAGTTAAGAAATAATTTGTAATCCATACGTGCATTCTATATCTTTACTTAGAATTGATTGATTGTGGTTTTATGTAAGGTATTAAATACAGAATGATTAAGCTTATTTATCTAGTTTCTTTTTTATTTGTTACGGTTGTTCAAATAAATGCATCTCACTTAGAAGATATTGATTTGAGTACAACCCAGGCAACTTTAACAAGTGCGAAAAGTTCTTTCGCAAATAAGTCAAACAAAGATACGCTATATCAAAATATTTATAACGAAGTACGTAAACGTAAACCTTTAAAAGGGTCTGATGCAGAAAGTCTGTTTTTGGATTTATATATTTCAACTTGTTTTCTCGCGCACCAAGAAAAGGGCCAACAGCCAGAAAGCTTGAGCGATGATTTGTATTCTCAGATGCTGGCACCTTTGGGCGGAACACCATATGCTTATTTATCGGCTTTAGAGTTAACGGGCATTCTTTCTCGAGTGAGAGGGATACATAAACCCAATGATCGATCTACTCTGGATCCTTTTCATAACACATTTGCAAATCTTATGACCGGTCGAGGTCGTTTTAAATTAAAAGAATCGACAGAAGAAAAAAGACAGCAATTGATAATGGATATTTATCGCTATTATAATTTGAATCATCCAATATCTGGTCATTTGAGTAAAAGCCCACAGTTAAATCTTGGTTCTCTGTGGACTGAAATTACAGGGGACAGTTTTGATTTAGCTACGCATTTATCTAGCGGTAGTCATGATATTCATCAAGAACATGCATTTAATTGTTTCATTATTTCTTATCTTGCGAGTGACTCACCTGCATATCGTTTGTTAGTAGATTATGAAGATGCTCCAATGGGGATACTGAAGCATTTGAAACGCAAATTCGGAGAGGAAAATTATAGAAAATACGAGGGGCAAATTAGAGGGCGTTTTTTCTATTTCTATAAAGTTATCAGCAGCCAAATTATGGGAGGCCAGTACACTGAATTTGATCAATACATTCGTGACAAATCGCAATGTGATCAATCAAAGCTAAAACTTTTGGATGGTTTTTATTCATTGAATTTAAAGAATGGTACTTTAGAAGTTGCTAAAATAAATCATCAAATTCAATTCCTTTCAGAGGGAGATGTAATTCCTTCGCTACAAAACTGTATTCAATCATTCTTAAAACATGGTTGTCCAGATTCTCGCTGTTCTGAATTTCATAAAGAAAAATGTTCTGGCGCTTCTACAAATGAAGGTAGTCTTGCGGCATCTCTTGGTGCTTTGTCATCTCAAGTTACTCTCACTCCCTATGCAACTTGGGTTGCAATGATGGACACTTTAGTTGGTAAAGGTAAATGGGACAGAGAAGGGCAAGCAAGGAAAGTTTGGAATGCTGTCAATGGAGCTGTTGGAGCAGACCAGCCTCTTAGAAGAGGTTTATTTTCATTTTTAGAACATAAAGTACTGAGAGATAGAGTTTTATATGCAAAAGAGCAGAAGGTAAATGATCCGCGCTTTGTACCTCAAAAGACACAAAAGGAAAAAGAAGAAGACGAGCGAAGAGAAAAAGAAGAGAAAATTCAACTTCAAAAACTTCCAATTGAATTGCGTATTTATCAACAACATTGGGATCTCTTTCTAAAATTAGAAGAGAAAATTAAAAAGTTAAATGGCGATGCAGTCTCTGGTCCTGTTTTCAAAAAAGGTATTACAGACATTGTAGCTGAGAGTGACTATAAGAAAGCCTACAGAACATTGTCTTTAAAGATTCATCCCGATAAAAGTGGAAATGATAGTAGTCCTTATAAAAAACAGTGGGAAGTTATGCAGTATGTTAATGTCATTATACTTGATAAGACTATCTTTTCTTAAGATTTTAGGTGAGTTTTCTAGTATTCTTTTATAAATAAATTCTGAGTTCATTTACTCTGTTTTTTTTTGAGATCCCCGGGTCAAGCCCGGGGACGACATGATGAGAACTTTTTCTCAAATTTTGGGCCTAACACTCGCCTAAATAAATCCCGAGATTCTTGCCGGTTTTCACCAAGATGTCATTGAGCTCTACCGCTTGGTAGTGGTCGATGGCATCGGCAATAGGGATGTCGGTAACGCATCTGTTCTGCCAAGCAACCATACGATCAAACTTTCCTTGAGCAATTAAATCAACAGCGCTGATGCCAAAGGCAGAAGCGAGAACACGATCCCGCGAACAAGGTTGTCCACCTCTTTGTACGTGCCCTAAAACAGTAACGCGCGTTTCCGCACTGGTGCATTGTTGGATCTTTTCGCCCAAATAATGACCAATGCCACCATAACGTATGCGTCCGTTCTCTTGAGGTACGGTCATAGAGACACCACTTTCAGATTTAACGGCTTCGGCAACCACGACCAAAGCAAAGGTACGTCCTTTTTTAGCCAGAGACGTAATTTTTTTGCAGATATTCGCGATGGTATATGGAATTTCAGGGATTAAGATAACATCAGCTCCACCTGCAATTCCTGCAGTTAGGGCAATGTGTCCTGCATCTCGGCCCATTACCTCAAGCACCATAACGCGTTGATGGCTGGCTGCGGTTGGTTGGAGCCTATCGAGAGCTTCGGTAGCAACATCAACAGCTGTGCTAAATCCTATAGCTTGTTCGGTGTGTCCCAGATCGTTATCAATTGTTTTTGGAATAGTTACGAGATTTAAATTTCCTTCTTGGGCAAGGCGTCTTAAAATTCTCATGCTACCGTCACCACCAATGCCAATGAGCGCATCAAGGCCAAGATCACGATAGCCTTGGCTAAAATCCTGAGATCTATTGGTGTGCGTACCGTCTGGGTTAGGAAAAGAAAAAGGATCGATTTTGTTGGTGCTGCCAAGCATAGTGCCGCCACTGCGCATCATCATGGAATCACACAATTCAACAGTCATCTCTTGATATTCCATTGGACGGGTAATTAAACCTGTTGTACCTTTTCGAATCCCAAAAACCTGCCAACCATAAGATTGTATGGCGTGATAAGTTATCGCCCTGATTGCTGCATTAAGCCCAGCACAGTCACCACCACTTGTTAGAACACCAATTCGTTTAACCATAAATCAATTCTTTCTTATAATAACTTTCTTGAGGGTAATCGATTAACAAAAACGAGGCAAACAATTTTCATTTTCATTTTTATATGACTCGATGTTATACCTATACAAACTGAAGATGCTGATTTTTAAATTGATCTTTATGTCCACTAACTTCTGGCTTTAAAAGCCTTAGATAGAATGAGCTATCTCCGGTTTTAAACCCATCGTTTTTGAACAAAATCTCTTCTTTAAAAATCAACATCTTCAGTTTGTATAGGTATAAAGTCACCCAAGTCTTTTAAACATTGAAATGTATCATGAACCAAAATAAACTAAAATCTGATTTTCTTCATATTGCTCAAGAGCGTGGATTTATTCACCAAGCAACCGATATTGAAACACTAGATGCTTTGATGGCAAAGCAATCTATCACTGGGTATGCAGGATTTGATCCAACGGGAGAAAGTTTGCATGTTGGGCATCTCATGCCGATTATGTGGTTGCGTTGGATGCAAAAAACAGGACACAAGCCTTTGGTGTTAATGGGCGGTGCTACGAGTAAAATCGGAGATCCTTCTGGTAAAGATGCAGCTCGTCAACTCCTTTCTGATGAAGAGATTACTTCCAATATTGGAAATATTTCTCAAGTTTTTAGTAATTTCCTAGATTTTAAGGATAGTCCCAACAAGGCTGTCATTGTTAATAATGCGGACTGGCTAACTCCGCTTAATTATATTGAGTTCTTGCGCGATTATGGCCGCCATTTCTCGGTTAACCGAATGCTCTCTTTTGACAGCGTTAAGTTGCGCCTTGATAGAGAGCAACCCCTAAGCTTTCTTGAATTCAATTACATGATTTTTCAGGCCTATGATTTTATGGATTTGTACCGTCGTATGGATTGCGTGTTACAGCTTGGCGGCAGTGATCAATGGGGCAATATTATTAATGGTGTTGAGTTAACGCGCCGTGTTCTTGGCAAAACCGTTTATGGAGTAACCTCTCCATTAATAATGACGTCAAGCGGTCAGAAGATGGGCAAAACAGCCAATGGTGCTGTTTGGCTCAATCAGAATCTCTTAAGCTCTTACGATTATTGGCAGTTTTGGCGCAATACAGAAGACTTGGATGTGGGGCGTTACTTAAAACTTTTTACTGAATTACCTATAGATGAGATTGAGCGTTTAGAAAAACTTCAAGGTTCTGAAATTAACGAAGCGAAAAAGATTCTAGCCGACCATGCCACAGCATTGGCGCATGGTGCTGAGTGCTTAGAGAATATCCATGCAACTATTTCTAATCTTTTTGAAAAGCACTCTTCGGCTGATCTTTCAAGTTTGCCCGTTGTGACCATAACGAGGGCAGAGTTAGAAGCAGGGCTCGCTTGGGATGAGTTGTTTGTGCGCTCTGGCTTAGTTGCCAGCAAAGGCGAAGCAAAGCGATTGATTCAAGGCGGGGGAGGGAGTCAGAATGGCGAGCGTATAACCGATCCAAGGGGCACCCTATCTTTTTCTTCTACGAATGGTGATATAAAAGTTTCAGTGGGAAAGAAAAAACACTTTTTGGTGAGATGTGATGATGGCGCAAGGTTGCATGTTTAACCTTTCAAATAAAGCTAAAAACGGAAGCTCATCTATAAAATCTTATTGACAGTTTGGGTTAGATATGGCAAGAAATTAGCACTCCCTCGATGAGAGTGCTGACAATTCAGTAGGGTTAAACTTAAGGAGAACGAAATGAAATTTAGACCGTTACACGATCGTGTGCTTGTAAAGCGCGTTGAATCAGAAGAAAAGACTGTTGGTGGAATTATTATTCCTGACACAGCAAAAGAAAAGCCTATGGAAGGCGAAGTTATTGCTATTGGTTCAGGAATTCGTAATGAATCAGGTGCAATCACTCCTTTGGACGTTAAGCCTGGCGACAAAATTCTTTTTGGTAAATGGTCTGGAACAGAAATCAAGGTTGATGGATCCGATTATTTAGTCATGAAAGAATCTGACATTATGGGCATTATTGACCGTAAAGCCGCTTAAGTACTTAAAACTGTAAAACTGAAAGGAATTAAATTATGGCAGCGAAGGAAGTTCGTTTTTCTGCTGATGCACGCGAGAGAATGTTGCGTGGCGTAGATATTTTAGCTGATGCCGTTAAGGTAACTTTAGGACCAAAAGGTCGTAACGTTGTTATTGATAAATCATATGGTGCTCCTCGGATCACTAAAGACGGTGTGTCAGTTGCGAAAGAAATTGAATTAAGCGACAAGTTTGAAAACATGGGCGCGCAAATGCTCCGTGAAGTTGCGACTAAGACTTCAGACTTAGCTGGTGATGGTACAACAACTGCGACTGTTCTAGCTCAGGCTATCGTTCGTGATGGTGTTAAAGCTGTTGCAGCTGGTATGAATCCAATGGATTTGAAGCGCGGTATTGATATGGCTGTTGAGGCTGTTATTGCTGATATTAAAAAGCATTCAAAACCAGTTTCTACTAATGACGAAATTGCTCAAATTGGTACAATTTCTGCAAATGGTGAAAAAGAAATTGGGGCAATGCTAGCTGAAGCTGTTCAAAAAGTTGGTAAAGAAGGCGTCATCACTATTGAAGAAGCTAAATCTTTCCAGACTGAATTGGATGTTGTTGAAGGAATGCAGTTCGATCGTGGTTATATTTCTCCTTATTTCGTAACAAACTCTGAGAAGATGCTTTGCGAACTTGAGAGCCCATACATCATGATTTACGAAAAGAAGCTTACTGGTTTGCAATCAATGTTGCCAATTTTAGAAGCTGTTGTTCAATCAGGACGTCCGCTTTTGATTATTGCTGAAGACATCGAAGGCGAAGCTCTTGCAACTTTGGTTGTGAACAAGCTCCGTGGTGGCTTGAAAGTTGCTGCAGTTAAAGCTCCTGGTTTTGGTGATCGCCGTAAAGCGATGCTTGAAGACCTTGCAATTCTAACGGGCGCTCAAGTTATTTCTGAAGATGTTGGCATTAAACTAGAAAATGTCACAATGGATATGCTTGGTACAGCAAAGAAAGTTTCTATCTCGAAAGATGATACAACTATCGTTGATGGCGCTGGTAAAAAAGAAGAGATCAGTGCTCGTTGCGGCCAAATTCGCGCGCAGATTGCAGATACATCTTCTGATTATGATCGTGAAAAAATGCAAGAACGCCTTGCTAAACTCAGTGGCGGTGTTGCTGTCATTCGTGTTGGTGGTGCGACTGAGATTGAAGTGAAAGAGCGTAAAGACCGCGTTGAAGATGCTATGCATGCAACTCGTGCAGCGATTGAAGAAGGAATCGTTCCAGGTGGTGGTGTTGCTTTGTTACGTGGTATTAAAGCGACTGAATCTTTGAAAGCTGGAAATAGCGATCAAGAAGTTGGTATTCGTATCATTCGCAATGCTTTGGCTGCTCCTTGCCGTCAAATCGCAACGAATGCTGGTGCTGATGGATCGATTGTTGTTGGTAAAATTAATGACTCTGCTGATTATGGCTTTGGCTATGATGCGCAGACTGATCGTTATGGTGATCTTGTTAAGTTTGGTATTATTGACCCAACTAAAGTTGTTCTTACAGCTTTGCAAGATGCTGCATCAATCGCAAGCTTGTTGATTACAACAGAAGCTATGATTGCTGAGAAGCCAGAGCCGAAAGCTCCTGCTATGCCAAACCCAGGTATGGGCGGCGGAATGGATTATTAATCCAATCCACTAAAAACTACTGAAGGGGCAGTGAGGAAACTCACTGCCCTTTTTTTGTTTAGATTAGTTATGCAGTTTTATGTGACGTAATGCTTTTGCAACCTGAGCTACGTTAGAGTTTTCTTGTCCATCAGGGAGCATTCTAGAGCTCAAAAGCAATCTGCTGTAATGTCCTGCTCCTGGAAGAGTTCCTGTTAGAAGCATGGCAACATTTTGAGCATTGTTACCAATAACCCTCTGTTTAATTAATGAAAGTTTCCCATCTGCAGTTACGTTTATGGGAGTGATATTCCGAAGTATAGAATTACTGCTCTCAACGTAAACAAAAATATTAACATTTAATATATGCTGACCAATATCAAACCAATCAGCTGTCTCACCACCTTCTGATATGCCAAACTCAATAAATTTATCTATATATCTTCTTGGAAAATCTGAGCGTATAAAGTCTTTGATTTCCTCTTCTGGTAATCGAAAATCTTTTATAAAGTCAAATTGCTCACTCCATGTTGCATCTTCACGAAGTTTTAGCAGGCGGTCCTTTTCTTTTTGCCAAGTATCAGTATTTCTTTCCCAATCTTGAATTGATATTGCCCATGCTGCTTTTGCTTCTTCGTCGTCTGTTTCTATTTGCAAGTCGGCTGGCCGCTCTGGGGCAGATCCATGCACATCTAATGCTTGACTATATGGCTGAGTTTTTCTTGTAATATTTTTACGAAGAGTTTCAAGATCATCTGCATCATGTATGCTTCGAAAGCCTTCTCTTGCAATTAATCTTTCAAAAAATGAATCACCCTCAACAGCGCGTATTCGACTTAATAGAGTCTTGTAATGTATTTCATCATAAATATGCATACTATCTACAGTTTGAAGTACCATTGATAAAACGTCATTATACGTTGTTCCTAGGACATACCATCCACACTCGCCATCAGATGCAGTTGGGTAATGATAAGTACTTATTTCTTGTTGGGGAGTCGTTTTTATAGTGAATTTGGGCTGTTTTTTTTGACTCTCAAGAAGTTTTTGTTGTTGAATTGCTGTGTAAAAAGGCCTGGCTCCGGCTACCTTGGAGTACATTACAAATATGTCTTCAAAAGATAAACCTAGAATTTTCCCTCCTAATGACAGCTTTAACATATTGGCTTTAAACCAGTCTGGGCTTGCATCATCTGGATTATCTCTCAGAGGATAAACAGACAATTTCCTTCTCAATATTGCCATACATGATGATTGATCTCTTATTACTTCTGTATCATTAATCAGTTCTTGTACAAGAAAAGTGGCGCTTGCTAATAAAGATAAGGAATCTTTAACTGCCTCTTCAATACTATCTAATGACATTGTTAATGATAGTTTTTCGAGATAATCACGTGTAAAGTGAGGGTTTTCCGTACGGTGTTGATAGTCAAAAAATCCCTCTGCATCATAAGCAGTTAAATTTTCTAGATAAACTATAGCTTTAATAATTGCTTCCCAATTATCAGTGTTATTATCAGCATCTAATATAGGATTATTTAAAAGGAATTTACGCATTTCTTTGAATGCAGCTTTGTATTTTTTAGGATCATCTGTGCCTTGTTCAAGAGTGGCAATATAGGGATCCAGAGTCTGTTTGAATCTGCTGGAAACTGTGCTTGCCTCTATAGGTGATCCATCTTCTCCAGCAACGGCACTTTCCATTGCATATGTCATGTGAGAGGTGCTGAGAAAAGATGTAAGCATAAAAGCTTTTAGCAAATGTTTTCTAAATGTAGCGGTCATAAAAACTCCTTTATAGATAAATATTAATTTTCGGCCTCTTCATTTAAGTGAGGCAGTCTTTGATAAAAAATCATATCACACAATTTTTGTAAAATTTTAAATAAATTTTTTAATAAATACACTCTGATTTTTCAAACTAATAAAAAATGTAGCTTTCTTTAGATTTTGTTAACCTTTTCAGCTTTATCTTTGAGATATGAAGATTGTGATAAATTTTAAATAATTTTTCGCAATAGTGTTAGTTGCAGTTTAGGAAAAGAAACATAAAATGAAAATAATACGTCGACTCTCTCGTTTTCTTGTATTATATGCCAGTGCAATTTTTTGTGCCGAAACATCTCCAGCTTCTGATGAGGGAGAGCGTATTACAGCATTATTGAATGCTTCACAGGCTGTTATCATTAAGAATAATGCATTGCCTATAGATCCTACTGTTAAGGCTCCTCCTAAAAAACATATTCGTAAAAAGAAAAAATCGAAAAAGAAACACGTGTCTAAATCCCCTGATGCCCTAAACAGTAAAACTGCTTTGATAAATGTTTCTCAAGCAAGTGTAAGCAATAATAAATCGCCATCTATTGCACCAGAGCCATTGGTTGCAATTCCTATTGTTGAGCGTCGTCCTGAAAAGCGTGTTAATGAGAAGAGTGAAGATAGGAAAACAGAAGAATTAAATAGAGATGATAATAAAGATAATTTTGTGTCTAGAGTTTCTAAAGGTGCCTATGATTTTTCTGGTTTTTATGTCGGTGTATCGAGTGGTTATAATCAGATTTATAATAAAGTAACAGAAACATTCGCTAACCTTACAAGTGATTCAACAAAGCAAGAGTACTATCTAAATGGGAGAGTAAATAGAAGTACTCAGTCTGCTCGAGGTATATTTGGTGGGGGATTTTTAGGCTTTGGAAAACAGTTTAGTCAGTATTATTTAGGAGTTCAATTCGAAGGAAATCTACAGAACTCGACAAGTAAGCAAAATTCTGGAAATTCTTCGAGTGGTTATAACTTGGGTGCACGCAATTTATCAATTTCTTTAAAAAACAACCTAACACTTTCATTAAAGACAGGAATCGCTTTAGGTAAGTCTTTGGTCTATGCAAAAGTAGGTGCTTCTTACGCAAAATTTCAAATGAACAGTGAGTATCCTTTTATAGCAAGTTTTATAGGCATTGGTGGAAGCCAATATTTTAATAAGCGCCTGATTGGACTTGCTCTCGGCACAGGTGTGGATGTTCCTGTTACAAAAAATGTTATTTTAAGTGGAGAAGTTGGTTACACACAATATCAAAAATTCTCTGTAGCTCATACCAGTGTATCAACAACAGATATCACTCCTTCCGCTCTTTCATTTCAAGTTAAAGCAAGTTATAAATTTTAGGGGTTAATCAGTTTTATTAAACGTAATATCTTTTAGTTTCAATTCTGTTGGATTTCATATCCCGCTCGTCGTTATACTCCGATGATCCAGGCTCTATTCTCTGTGTCCACACAACTATTTGTTGTCATTAGAGTCCTGGCTCTGAGTATTTTTTATCGTTTTAATTTAGAGTTTGGCTTTTTTTTATAGTTCATAAAAAGAAATTAAATTTCTTGAATATGTTTACGTATTGTTAATATTTTTTGAATATTATTAAGATATAATTATTTTTAATAGAGGCCGTGTTCTAAAATGAGGTGCAACGCATTAGAGTGTTTGTTGATAAGACAGGCACAGAAAGGCGTTGCAAATGAGAGAATACAAACAATTAGGATATGAAGAAAGAATAAAATTGGCAGCGCTTCGTCAATCGCAGTCATCACTA
>CANFPP010000039.1 GCA_947449005.1 Holosporales bacterium
CTAACTTAAAAGATATGACGCAAGAAGATTTTGATGAAACAATTTTAAACTACAATGAAACTCCGAGAAAGAAACTGATGTGGAAAACTCCTCTTCAGGTCTTTAACGAAAATTTACTCCGTGTTGCACTTCCAGCTTGAATGTGGCTGCGAAAATCCTCGTCTACATACAAAGAATGCACCTCGCCTTCGATTAAGCTTCCTTGATGAAGACGGCTCATGCCTGCATCTGAAAGGCCAATTATTTTTCCATCAAATATGGCAACTAAATTAATATCTTTTTGAGAGAGGATTGCAGCTTGTCTTGCTTTATAACTTTTTTCTGGATCTAATTTTGCAAGAAAAGCTTGATCAATAATTCCAGCATAATGTTTCTTCCAACACCCTATGCGCAGCGTCTCAACCTCAAACGCATCTTCACCAACTGAAACACGAATCTCAACTTTATTTTGCATCACAAAAGTATCTAAACCTCGATTGTTTTATTTTTAACGAACTCTATCATTTCTTCTTCGAATCCAAATCTACTCATATCTGTCATTCGCATTGGAAACAGAATTCCATCGAGGTGATCGCATTCATGTTGTACAACGCGCGCATGGAATCCATGAGCAACACGTTCATGCTGTACACCCATCTGATCATAAAATGTATACCGAATTGATTCACAACGTGGCACTTCACCTAGCATCCCTGGCACAGAGATACATCCTTCCCATCCTAGGACTTGCTTATCTGTCAGAAAAGTTATCTCTGGATTAATCATAACAGTGAAAGGTACTTCTTCCCTGTCAAAATCATAACGTAGATTGGGAGCCGTTTTTGGAATACTAAAAATAACAATCCTAAGTGGTATGTGCACTTGAGGTGCTGCTAAACCTATGCGTTCGCCAATTGATTCCAGTGTGAAATGCATATCAGCAATAATCTCTCTGGCCTTATCAAGATCACTTAAATTAACGGGTTCAGCTTTTTGCGCCAAAACAGGATGCCCCATTCGCGCAACATGTAATTTTTGTGGTGTCATTATGCCTCCTTTTATAAGACCATTAGTCTCCAAGGAATCGATGCCATACAATTGGTGCAATAGTTTTAAGCTCCACATCCATAAGGATAGATGGTTGTAGCCGGGCTCTCATATTTGTAGCGTAGAGATTATAAAGTCCAAACTGCCGACCTGGAATGACTTGCCTTAACTTTTTTCTTCCATCTAAAAACTCAACAATACAAGCCTTATTAAAAAGAGGACCAATATCTTCTTTTTCTATCTTTATTCCACCAACGTAGTCACCCAATGCAAATTGTGGCAACATTGTATCATCGTTAATAAGACAAACAACTGCATTGCTATAGATTTTTTTAAAACTTCGAAGTTCTTCCATCAATAAAATTGCAGGATCTTTAGTTATCACCTCAGCAGAAGCAACTGGATTCGCAAACGAAACGACATAAGGCTCTTCTCCCTCCCCAGAAAGCAACCACTCTGCCGTACAAAAAACAGAGTTTGCTTTAAAAGCATTAACAAGTTGATGAGCACCTTTTAGAGAAAGCATAGTAACGCCACTTTCCCATTTAGCCAGTGTCGTGTTCTTAACATCATAATTTTTCTCAAGCTCTGGACGTGTTAATCCTGAAAGAGCTCTGGTCTGCCGAATACGATTCGCAGTCTCATTTATATTATTACAGTTACTAGGCATAGCTTTCATTTTAAGCAAATCTCATTTCCTTGCATAATTATAACTACTTTTCCATTCCCAACATACCAAAACAAACAAAAAGAATCAAAATTATATTGAAATGTTTTTAAATGTTTGTCATATTACCCTTGTTAACTATCAAAAACTCTAGGTTAGCAACAGGAGATAAAACCAAATGGTTCATAAAAGCATTAAAATGGTAAAGCATTTATATCGACTCTTTGCTTTATTTACACTTAAACTAGCAATTAAACAACAACTAGACCTTATTGATGCAGATCTAATGGCTGCAAATAGCTTCTTTTAAAAACCCGAAAGAGTTAAATTCGGATCCAATGCTTTAAGAATAAAGCGAAGCTTAAAAGCTATATTATCATAATCAATGATTTTCATAAATTTTCTATCAGAAGATTTACTCAGAAACAACATGTATAAAGCACAGTTAGTCAAAACTACGCCAGGTTTTTGAGAGGTCGTTAGATGACAAAATATCAAACAGAAAAATACTGATGCTGTATGTATTCCGTTTTCTATCATAATATCTAGATAGGGGGAAGATGGAGCGGGCGAAGGGATTCGAACCCTCGACCCCAACCTTGGCAAGGTTGTGCTCTACCCCTGAGCTACGCCCGCAGTACCGCTCCAAGGACATACTACCCATTATGAAAAAAAATTCAAGTTTTAATTTTCAGTTGCATAAGATTAATAATCAGGTTATTAAGTTAACCATTGCAAATGGCTCTCTTTAACAGGATAATTGAGCTATGAACAAATCAAGATATACTTTAAAAAGCACTTGGAATCTCATGGTAATATTTTCATGATAATTCAAACAAAAATAGATTACTTTTTTAATAATCTACCAAGAACGCTATTGCTATTACCATTGCATGGTGCTGTTCTCCTTCCAAAGGCACAATTACCTATTCCAATTTCTGACCCAAATTATCTCGCATTAGTAGCAGAGAGTGTAAAAACTGATCGCTTTATTGGTCTTGTTCAGCCGATGCTTCTTCTTGATGAAGAAGATGATGATTGCTCTAGATTGTTTAAAGCCGGAAGCGTTGGGAAAATTACAGAAATTACGGAAATGGAAAACAATCGGTTAGTGGTCACTCTAACAGGTGTTTGCCGTTTTGACATTATTGAAGAATTACCCAGAGATGATAATTTTCGAAAAGCTCTTGTTTCTTATGATAGATACGATACAGATCTTGCTGAAGAATCAGACTTTTCATTTGATCGTACACGTTTATTAAAGGCTTTAGGTCAATATTTTGAACAGCTTGATATTATTCCAAACTGGCAAGAAATTGACCGTACTTCTAACGAGAAACTAATCACTGCTTTAGCGATGGTTTGCCCCTTTGAAGCGAGAGAAAAGCAAGCTTTACTTGAATCTCCTAATTTAAAAGAACAATCAAAAATAATAACAACACTTATTGAAATGGCTGCTTTAGAAATGGGAAGCAATTCAGAAACATGCCATTAAAAGGTTACACCATGTCAACAGTTAGCCCTCGTTTACTTGAAATGTTAGTATGCCCCCTAACAAAAGCTACTCTTATTTATGACGAGAAAGCACAAGAATTAATTAGCAACGCAGCTGGATTAGCATATCCTATTAGAAATGGGATTCCAATTATGCTTGTTGATGAAGCCAGAACAATTGACGAAGATAAAGCAGCACATTTAAAACAGCGATAAAAGTACTATGCCTGCTTCATTTCAACTCCAAATAACCCCTGTAAATATCCATCTTAAAAAGAAGGAAAAAGTTCTTGAGGTTGAGTTTGATGATGGTAGTTTTTTTATCTACACTGCCGAGTATTTAAGAGTCGAAAGCCCCTCTGCCGAAGTTAAAGGCCACGGCAGTAGCCAAAAACGCATTATACCTGGTTGCAAAAACGTAGGCATTACTGCCATTGAAATGGTCGGAAATTATGCTTTAAGAATTATCTTTGATGACAAGCATGACACAGGTATCTATTCTTGGCGTTATCTTCATGAGCTTGGAGAAAAGTATAATGATGTTTGGCATCGTTATCTACAAATGTTGGATTCTTTAGGATTGAGTCGTAATCCGTAGCCAGCACGTTCTCATAATCCCTTTGAGAGCGTGGATATCAGAAAAACAGATTTGATAATGATGGAAAGATATAAGGTTTTGAAAGTTTTACTTTTTATTTATCGCGTGACCTCAACTATCCTTTCTCCTCTTTTAAAAGCTGCATTGCATTACCGTAAATACTTAGAAAAAGAAGACTGTTCCCGACTAAAAGAACGCTATGGAATTGCATCAACTGCACGCCCTAGCGGAAAGCTTATTTGGATTCATGGCGCTAGCGTCGGTGAAGCAGTATCTATCTTACCATTAGCACATAAACTCCAACTAGAACTTCCAAGCCACACACTCCTTATCACAACGGGAACAGTAAACGCTGCAGCAATCATGGCAAAACGCCTACCCAGAGGATGTATACACCAGTATATCCCTCTTGACGTGCCCCATTGGACAAATCGATTTTTAAACCACTGGAAGCCAGACACCGCTATATTTGTAGAATCAGAATTATGGCCCAATTTAATTTTTACCTGCCATAAAAGAAAAATTCCTTTAATCTTATTAAACGCCCGCATTTCTGATCGTAGTTTTGCCCGTTGGTCACGCTTTCCCAAATTAGCAAAAGCCATTTTATCATGTTTTTCATCCTGTTTAGCTCAATCTAGTAAAGTTGAGGAAAAGCTAAATTTTCTTGGTGCTAATAATGTTTCCACAATTACAAATTTAAAATTTGCAGTTGCTCCCCTCATCTACTCTCAAGATGAGTTGGAACAACTCTCGCTTCTATTAGCTAATCGCTCAATATGGCTAGCCGCCAGCACACACCCGGGTGAAGAAAATATGATAGCTGCTGCTCATGTTGAGATTCAAAAGCATATCCCAAACGCCTTAACAATTATCATTCCGCGCCATCCACAACGCGGCAACGATATTGCAAAAGATCTAACAGCACTTGGTTTGCGTGTATCTTCACGATCAAAAGAAGAAATGCCATCGAAGACAACTGATATTTATCTAAGTGACACTCTAGGTGAGCTAGGCTTATTCTATGCTCTCAGCCCAATTGTGTTTTTAGGCGGGACCTTGGTTACTATTGGAGGGCACAACCCCATAGAACCCGCCCATTTAAATTGCGCCATATTATGGGGTCCTCATTTTAAAAACTTCATTGAAATTTGCAAAACGTTCGAGTCTGCAGCAAAACAAATCTCTGATAAAGAAGAGCTTTCTAAACAAGTAATAGAACTTCTGAAAAACTCAGAACTTTGTCAATCCATGGCAAAAAAAGCCAGCGATATTGCAAAAAATCAATCAGAAGTGATTAACGAGATTTTAGGTAAAATAAGACCATATTTATAAGCCCAGCCTGTCTTTAGCATAAACATTTCCAAGATCAGCAGCAATTTTATAAAACTGAACTGCTTTTGCCTCATCTTTTTCAACAATTCCAGTAGCTCCAAACTCATAAAAAGCTCCAAGATTTTTTATAGCCTCGGCATTTCCTTTTAGAGCAGCAACCTTAAATAATTCAAAAGCCTTTTTCTCATCTTTTTCAACACCTCTTCCATGAAAGTATAGCTCACCCAGCTTCAAACAAGCCAAAGCATTTCCTTGCAAAGCAGCATCTCTGCACAACTGAATCATTTCCGCCATATTATTAGCTTCAGCAATAGCTTGATTAGAAAAGGCCATTACACCAATAACCATAGCCACATACAAAACTTTACTAACTGTTTTTCTGATGATGTTGCTCATATCGCATCCTATATAAAATATTGATGTGAGATATGTAAGCAGACTTTTCATATATTCAAGACCAAAATTTACTCTACAATTCACTAAAAATTAACAAAATTTAGATACGTTATTAAACATATATTAAAAAAATTCTTAGGTTTACTATGTGTATTTATCGCGCTCTTAGTATTGTCATACTTCTCCTTTTTTCAGTTGAAGCTGAGTACGAAGCTGATAAATCACAAGTCAGTGAAATATTTGATATAGAGCATTATTCAGCCACCTATAAAATGCACCTTGAAGGATCTACGCTTTCCCCGCTTGATCATTTTATGCAAGTAGGCTGGAAAGAAAAACTAAACCCAAACAACTGGTTTAATATAGAACTTTATCAAGAACTGTATCCATGCCAAGACAACCCTGTTCTAGATTGGCTCAATCAAGCATCCGGAATAACAACAGAAATCCACCCTGAAGAAGTTATTTTTAGCATGACTTCTCATCCCCCACGTATTGGAACATCATGGTTGTCTTTAGAATCATTTTTAAGGCAAAAGAAAAAAGCAAATAAAGTAATTTTAGCTCTTGCAAGATCCGATTTTCCAGACGAAATCATTCCACAAAGCTTAGAAATTCTCAAAAGAAGAGGTCTAGAAATTCTCTTTTCAGACATCAATTACAAAGTTGCAACAAAACTTTTGCCTGTTCTAAAGGAGAATCCAGAAGCTGTGATTATCACCGGTGATGATGATCGTCTCTATCTTGATGACTGGAGTGAAGTCTTATTAAATGAAAATAAAAGACATCCAGGCAAGATCATTTCTGCCTCTACAAGAAGTTACGTGTATGATAGCGCTGGGAAAGGAATAGATTATCTTGCTCAAGATATCCGTTATGAACAATCAGCTTATTCTATATTTGAAGGTTTTGCCGGTGTTTTATATCCACCGCATGCTTTTAATGAGGAAATCTTTAACCTTACGAATTTTCTAATGCTAACACCTTGCGCTGATGATGTTTGGTTCCAAACAATGGCGATACTGAATGGCACAGAGACCATTAGTCTGAGTAAAGAAATGCGTGAACGCTTTAGCTCACCGAGAGAAATTAATGGGACTCAAGAAGCCGGCTTATTTCATGAACATCTACATGCAAATGATTGGATGGCCTATAGAGCGTTAAGTTATTATGGCCTTTTAGCACATATCGATATTCCCAAACACGACACATTAAGTTGCAAGGCTTGTAAACGAAAAGTCTGGATTCCAAAGCCAGGTGATGATTTACGCCGTGATCACACGACACATATGACGACAACAACTCCTAAAGGTAAAAAATGCCAAAGTTGCTTTAATCCTCACCCTAAAAAAGTTCTATCTATCGGTGCCTATGGCTTAGGCAACATAGGTGACAATATATATCAAGAAACTCTTGATCACCATTTATCTGATCTTTACGACATGTTCTTCATTAATGATACAGTACGCATGGATATCAACGGGAACTATATTTTACGCAATAGCCAAGAAGAAGATCTTGATTTTGACGCCCTTATTATTGGCGGCGGCGGTATTCTAAGAAATTTTGAATCAAAATCTTCCATTAGCTATTACATGCAACGTGCAATCCAGAATCAAAAACCATTTTTTATTGTCTCCACAGGAATACAAACGTCTAAAGCACACTTAACTCCAACAGAAGCAGCAGCACATTTTGGAGAGACTGCAGCTCTATTACGACAAGCTTCTCTGATAACTGTACGTAGTAATGAAGATCACTTTTTACTACGCTCAGTTTTAGGAGAACAAGTTCGCCATAAACTTCATATGAGACCTGATCTCGGTTATCTATATGCTGACCTTGTGAGAGATTCATTTCCTGAGAAAAAAAATATATCACTCTCGTTCAAACAGGATCAGCGAATGTGAGGATGGGCTATGTACAAAAAATGATTCGAGAAAAATTAACTGCACATCCTGGCTCAGAGCTTGTTATTATGAATATGGGCGGCATTGAAAACCCCAGTAAAGCAAAGGACTTTAAAGAATGGGATCTCTTTGACATAGATGCCAGACGTATATTTCCTGAAGCAAAAATATATATGGGAGACTCACTCTCACCGGAAATGAAGGCTATAACTCGCTCTAGTATTCCGCTGAGAGAATCAGATTTAACCCCAAGTCAGGCAGCAGAAATAATTGCCCGCTCTCATTACATATTAAGCGGCAGGTATCATGGAAAAATTTTTGCTAAAGCCTTTGGCATTTCTTATGACGAAGCAATATCCACATTTAAATGTGTTGCAGAAGAAGAATCATGCCTCGATCCCAAAAGAGCCATCGATTCTATTCAATACATAAAAGATTTTCTTGAAAGCAATCGTAATGTAGAAGGAATCCCTTCTGAATGGAGTGAAGATCAAAGAAACTCCGCAATCGTTACCGTAAATCAGCTATATCCTGATATGGACATCCCTTTTATACAAGGGATGGATAATGGAACGCTTTATCGAAGATTGCTTCAATCTCGCCATTAGTGGCAGCTCTGCTATTCTTGCTTGAGATCCTGGAGCACCGTTTCAGGATCAACTGCAGAAATGACTCAAGATTTCAAAGCAATTTAATCGGATCTTTAATAACTTGATCGCTGTTTAAATCAATAACGGTCACACTGTTATCTTCTCTATTCGTAATATATGCTTTTGATTTTTTAATATGAATTGCCATTGGGTGTTTACCTACTTTAATAGGCTCTCCAACGACTTGATCCAAAGCGATATCAATCTTTAAGACCGTATTATCTCCACAATTTACAACATAAGCATACAAACCATTTGGAGTAATAGCTATTGATCGAGGCTGAGAACCTACATCAATTGTTTTAATTTGTGTATTGGTGGCTAAATCAAGAACAGAAACATTATTGCCGCTCCAATTAGCAACGTAGGCTTTTTTACCATCTGGTGTAATTGTAATAAACCAAGGATGATGACCAACAGAAATAGAAGTTTCCAACACACTGTTTGTCATTAAATCAACAACAGAAACTACATTTTTTTTCAAACACGTTACATATGCTTTTTTACCATCTGGAGTAATTGCAATACCCCAAGGAAGATCGCGAACGACTATCTTGCTTTCTTCAACTGTATCTGTTGATAAATCCATCACCGAAATAGATTCATCATAGCTATTAACGATATAAATCTGATTACCACTTGGAGAAAAAATCATCGACCTTGGTCGTAATTTAAGAAGGATTTGTTTGGGTTTCTTATTCGCATTAATTAGATCAACAATTGAAATTGTATCATGCGTCAAATTACTTATATATGCTTTAGATCCATCAGATTTTACGAGAATATCTTTAGCATCAACCTGTTCATAAGGAATAATTTTTTCAACGTTATGGCCATGGCTAGCATTAATAACGGCTAATCCTTTGCCATTGTTACTAGCCACATATATCTTCTCTCCATCCCTACTTGAGGTAATCCCCCTAGGCTTAAATGATGTATTAAGATTTGTTGCTTTCACATTATACTGAGATAAAGCATCTCCGCCCATTTTTGTTAAAGCTGCGTATATATTTGAAAATACATTTTCAAAAAATGATATCCCTTGTTTAGGAGGAGAAGCAATAGTCACACTCTTGGGACCTTCTCCTAATTGAATTGGCTCTCCAATAAGATTAAGCGACGTTAAATCGACTTTATAAATACTGTTATCATTTTTTCGAGAAATAAAAGCCTGCTCTTGATTCACGAGAGAAATGTTAACTAACTGACCATCTATTTTAATTGCTTGATTTCGCGCTACATCGGTTTGTGTATCAATCATCGTGATACCACCCGCATCTCCTCGGCTAACGACATAGACCCATTTACCATTGGAATTTATCTTAACAACCATTGGAGAACCGCCAACGTTTATCGATTTTTGAATTACTGAATTCGTTTGGATGTTAAGTACAGAGACAGTCCCATCGCCATAATTTGCAACATACGCTTTTTTGCCGTCTGGTGTAATTGAAATTGAACGAGGATGGATTCCGACAGCAATAGGTTTAACAACTTCCTGAAAAGTTACAAGATCAATGACAGAAACAGTTCCATCCTCATAGTTCGTAACATAAGCTTTTGTTCCGTCTGGAGTAATCGCAAGGCACCAAGGGTGTGATCCAACAGGAATGGGATTACCGATAACCTTGTTTTTAACAAGATCAATTACCACTAGGGTATCCTTGCTAAGGTTTGTCACATACCCCCTTTTTCCATCTGGTGAAATCTCTATTGTCCAAGGAACGCCCTCTATAGCTATAGGCTCCCCTACAACTGTATTGGTTATAAGATCGATAACAGAAATATTGGCAGAAAAACTATTAACAACATATCCACGCGTACTGTCTTTATTGACTCGAATAGTTCGAGGTCGTGACCCCACCTCAATGGTCTTTTCAAGACGTGTATTTGTGGCAAGATCAACTATCGAGACTGTATCAGCTTCATTATTAGTAATGTAGGCAAAGGGTGCCGCATATATATTAATTGATGAGTAAAAAATTCCTATAATCAGCGTTATCTTTGTAGCTATTCTCATTCGGTTTCCCTTAAAACTATTTTAGAAACTGAGCAGTAAGTAACACTCATCACACAGATTCACAAGAGTAAAAGGTGAGTTTTTATTATTTATTTAGCGTTCATATAGATAAAATTTTATTTAAATTATTCTATTTGACTAATAAACTCAATGAAGTCACTCACTTCACTAAATTCTCGGTAAACACTCGCAAAGCGTACATAAGCAACAGCATCCAAACTTATCAACGCTTGCATAACCATTTCACCAATCATACGCGTTGATATTTCTTGGTCGCCGCCTGTTTCAAGCTGACGCACAATACTAGAGATAACCCGCTCCACTCTTTCCATATCAACAGGTCTCTTATGAAGCGCTGTTGTAATTGATTGTGCTAATTTGTCACGATCAAAAGGCACATGCGTTCCGCTCTTTTTGATAACAACTAAATCACGCAACTGTACCCGCTCAAAGGTAGTAAAGCGTGAACCACATTCGCCGCAAATACGACGACGACGAATAGAGGAACTATCCTCACTTGTTCGAGAGTCTTTAACCGAAGTATCCGTAAAACCACAAAAAGGACAGCGCACATTACACCTCTATAAATAACGAAGAGTTGGGTAAATAGGAAAACGCTCACAAAGCTCGCTAACGCGAACTTTCATCTGCGGTAAAACTGTTTCAAAACTTCCGTCACGCACACTGCTAATAATTTCACTTATCATCAAACCAACTGTCTTGAACTCATTCACACCAAAGCCACGTGTCGTTGCAGCTGGTGATCCCAAGCGAATGCCTGAAGTTGTCATTGGCGGCAAAGGATCGAAAGGAATTCCATTCTTATTACAAGTAATATTGCACCGCTCCAACGCCTCTTCTGCTTGCTTGCCATTCACATTCTGATTTTGCAAATCAACTAATAATACATGTGAATCTGTCCCCCCTGACACAAGCGAAAATCCTTGCTCTACTAGTGTTTCAGCTAGAGCCTTTGCATTGTTCACAACAGAGGTTGCATATTCTTTAAACTCTGGCTGCAACGCTTCTTTGAAAGCAACTGCCTTTGCAGCAATAACGTGCATCAACGGCCCGCCTTGAAGTCCGGGGAAAACGGCCGAGTTAATTTTCTTAGCTAAAGCTTCGTCATTGGTTAAAATAATGCCGCCTCTAGGACCGCGCAGAGTTTTATGAGTCGTTGATGTTACAACATGCGCATGCGGAATCGGACTTGGGTAAACACCCCCAGCAACGAGACCAGCAAAGTGAGCCATATCAACCAATAAATGAGCTCCCACAGCATCAGCAATTGCCCGAAAACGTGCAAAGTCAATTACTCTTGGATAGGCAGACCCCCCTGCAATAATAAGCTTCGGACGATGTTCATGAGCGAGTTTTTCAACTTCATCTTCATTAATCAAATGCGTCACTGGGTCAACACCATAGCTTACAGCCTTAAACCACCTCCCTGAAATACTTACTGAAGATCCATGCGTTAAATGACCACCTGCGGCTAATGATAATCCTAGAATTGTATCACCTGGCTGCAATAGCGCAACCATCACCGCTTGATTCGCCTGCGCCCCTGAATGCGATTGAACATTGGCGTAGCCACATTGAAATATCTGCTTAACGCGATCAATCGCCAGTTTTTCTGCAATGTCGACAAACTCACAACCACCATAATAACGCCTACCCGGATAACCTTCGGCATATTTATTGGTTAGAATGGAGCCTTGCGCCTCTAAAATCGCCTGAGACACTATGTTTTCCGAAGCGATCAATTCAATCTGATTTTGCTGACGCACGAGTTCACTTTGCAGTGAAAATGCTAAATCTGGATCAGTCTTTGCAAGCGTTTGGTGTGAACAGTTCATGTGTAAATTCTCTTCGAGTCATTGATAAAGGGCGTTTAGTGAATGGAGTGATTTTGCCACAAATGCTGAGAACTTAAAAGCGAGAAGAATATGGTGCCGCCAGAAGGAATCGAACCTTCGACCTCACCCTTACCAAGGGTGTGCTATACCACTAAGCCATGGCGGCAATAATCAGAGAACTATCTCATAGCTATAAAAGGCACGCAAGATCAAAAATCAACATCTTCATTCATGAGAGGTGTACATTATCAGTGAATTCAAACAAACTCATAGATTCTTTTAAATGCGGAGCATAAATGCGAAGAATTCTTAAGAATTCGCCTTGTGAAAATAAAAATCATCCCTATATGTATCACCTGTAACCCCATCAAGAAAGCGTGCTTATGTCATACACTCGTTATGTCTATCAATGTGCGCCGATTAGAACGCCTATCAGCCGGAAAATTATTTCCATTATTACGTTGTTTTGCTTTTGTTCTATGACGCTAGGTCAAAGCTTTGCAATGGTTGACTTGGAAAATGATCTCTACCCGAGAACAATACACCATGCCTCTTTTCAAAAATACTCTGACTTGGACCCAACGACATCATTAGATTCCCAATCAATTTCTAAGTCTTCAAAGAAACCTATTTATCCTCAAAAAAAATCTTCCTATATTCCTAAACCTTCGAGAAAATTTTTTCATTTTTTATTGGGTGTCTTATGGTTTTTTAGCCTAATGCAACGAGCCTGTGGAGTTGATATAAAATTAGGCAGCCTCGGGAGTAACACGATTCCCCTTAGAAATTCTAAACCCCAGATAGGTCTTTCCACCAATAGCAACAGCAATGGCAATCGTATTAGCAAAACAAATTTACTGAAGAACACTCCTGATCATTCTTCTGAGGCAAACTCAGACCTTTTATGGTTTTCTGACCTCATGCAACGAACCTATGAGACTAATACAAAATTAGGCGGCAGTGCGAGAAGCAGATTTAACCTTAGAGATTCTAAAACTAGCTCTCTCATAGATCATTTCGCCAGTAGTGTCAGCGATGTCAATGGAGCGGACAAGATGAATTTGCCGATCGGAATTCCTGACCATCTTAAGACAAACACTATTCATCTACTTTGCACCATATCTAAAGGAGGCTGTCAACCTGCCTCTTCTTGCTTCATAGATGGCGGAGGAAACTGTATACCAGTACCATCTTCAACTCCGTCACCGACTTTATACCCGACAAGCACTATCAGTGAATTGCCAACTTCTCAACCAAGCAATCATCCAAGCGTCCCACCGTCAGCACAACCCTCGACTCAACCAACAAGCACCCCAAGCGCACAACCTTCCAGGCAGCCAACAACCAACCCAAGTTCTCAACCGTCAGGGCAACCAACGAGACAACCAAGCAGTATTCCCAGTGAGCAACCGTCAGGGCAGTCAACGAAACAACCAAGTAACGCTCCCAGTCGGCAGCCATCTACACAGCCAACGAATCAGCCAAGCATGCAACCTTCAGGCATACCAACGAAACAGCCTACAAGTATCCCCAGTGAGCAACCGTCAGGGCAGCCAACGAATCAGCCAGGTATGCAACCTTCAGGCATACCAACGAAACAACCAACAAGTATCCCCAGTGCGCAGCCGGCAGGGCAGCCAACAAGACAACCAAGCAGTATTCCCAGTCGGCAGCCATCTACACAGCCAACGAATCAGCCAAGTATGCAACCTTCAGGCATACCAACGAAACAACCTACAAGCATTCCCAGCGCCCAACCATCAAATAAACCAACGAACCAACCAAGTAGCGCTCCTAGTCGCCAACCATCAGGGCAGCCAACGAAACTACCCACAAGCAAGCCAAGCTCTCAACCGTCAGAACAACCATCTAGACAACCAAGCAGTGCTCCAACTCGGCAACCGTCAAGACAGCCAACAAACAACCCAAGTATGCAACCGTCAGGTCGACCAACCAGACAACCAACGCGCACTCCCACTCTGCAGCCTTCTAATCTGCCAACGGTACAACCTAGTGCGCAACCGTCTGAGCAACCAACGACACAACCAAGCAGCACTCCAACTATGCAACCGTCAGGTCGACCAACCAGACAACCCACGAGTACTCCCACTCTGCAGCCTTCTAATCTGCCAACGGTACAACCTAATGAAAAACCGTCAGAGCAGCCAACGACACAACCAAGCAGCACTCCGAGTATGCAACCGTCAGGTCGACCAACCAGACAACCCACGAGCACTCCCACTCTGCAGCCTTCTAATCTGCCAACGGTACAACCTAG
>CANFPP010000040.1 GCA_947449005.1 Holosporales bacterium
CTAAGTGGATGTGCCGTGCGAGCTGGCTTAATGTTCGAACAGGCTTGAAAACGAGACTCTGAAGAGATTCGAGATGCGGGCAGGTTTATCTGGCGCGAGTATTCGACATGTACGTAAAAGTACTTGAGAATGCGAGCGACCGCAGAACAACGAACCCACAGTTTGAAGATCGAAGAGTATCAAGTCGAAGCCTATGTGTACTTGGTCACAGGCACAGCTTTGGGTGAGCTAAATCATCCCAACCCACTTGAACCTCAAAAATTCAAGAAACGCAGCAGACACCGAAACGTAAAACAAAAAACATAAGAATAAAGAAAAAACGAGATGGAAAAGCAAATAAAAACAATTGATTGTCGCCGTCATGGCGAGCGCCGTAGGTGCGTGGCCATCCAGAAAAGCTACAACTTATGAAACCATTTGCGAATTACATTATTGAAAAATAAACAAAATTAAATATCTTAAACAGTTATTTAACTAGATGGCCATGCACCTATGGCGCTCGCCATGACGGCAATGCGAACACAACATATACTACAGATACTTAACTAATACTTAATCATTATCTTCTCTGATCCAATAATCGTCTTGTATGACAGAAAGCTCATCTCTCTCACCATAGCAACTTGTAATGTCCAGAAAAACCTCCAAACATTTTATTTCTTTGGGATATTTTTCACGATCTTTATCTTTAAAAATATTTAACAAACAATCAACAGCAGATTTTATTTCTTCGCCTTTATAGCCACTATACGCTTTCTCACTTCCATCTGACACCATCCTTGTCGCGACAAAATCTGTTCCATCTAACGCTTCATAAATATTAAGTTCCGGATAGCACATTGTCGTCCCTGCATAAGGATAGTCGAGCACATATTGCAAACCACTAATAATGTTCCAAAGCATAACATGCTGCCAATCTTCATCAGTGTATTTCTTGCAATCTTTATCTAATGGCAGACCTTGTAATGTAGAGACATATTTCTTTTTTTGTTCCTCATATTTTTTTTTATTATCTGCTTTTCTTTTTAGACGTTCAGCAGCATACCTTTCTTGTTCTTCTCTATATTCCATTGCATCTCTTTGGCGCCTTGTTTCTGACGCTTTCCTTTTTTCTGCAGCCTCTCTTACTGTCTCTTCTTTTACGTAACGAGGATCATCTATTCTGACTCTGCGAACCTTAGATCCATCAATTCTCCAGCTTAGAATTGAGCTTAACCCTTCTCTTAATGGATTTTTAGTAAGTTTGGCATTGATCTGATTCCAAACCTCTTGACTGTCAGGCATAAACAAACCCAATGTCTTGCTCATTTTTTCCCATACGTCATATGGCATTAGACGATGTTGATCGGAAAAGTACCCCAAATAATGTGATGCTGTACGAGGTACCTTCATACTGCCCCCCCATGCACCACCATCATAGTAAGGATCACATAAAGAAGGAAGCACGTCACCATCTTTACAAATTCTGATTTGATGATTTATTTTGGCAATACGTTGTGTCGTTTGTTTCAAGTTAGTTTCGTAAAAACTGTCCATTAAAGTTGGCTCAGTATAAGAGCCTTCTTTTTCAATTTGACCAGCAATAATATCATAATAGTATGACGCCAGAACTTGAAGCATTGGCTCTACATTCTGTCGTTTCGATCCGTCCATAATAATAACTTTGTTTTGTAAGTAACCAACTACATCTCTTAAATCGTATGCCAAACGGTGCTTTTCTGATTTAGAAGCAAAATATGCAATAATAAAACAATTTAAATCATGCACTTGTTGCGCACTTAACTCTTTAGCTATAAGAAAATCTTTACCAATAATTTCTTTCCATAAAGAATTAATATCAAAATCAAAATCATCTTTGTGTTTAGTATACTTTGGATCATTCACATTATAATGCCGATATATACCCATTATGAGTCGTGTTTTTTGTTCTACATTCGCTTCTTGTAGTTGAAAACGACCTCTACCTGTAATAAGACGCGCAAATGAAGACTGTAGATCTGAACGGTCTTTACCAAAAATTCCACTGACTCTAGAGAGAATGCCTGTTAGCTCTAAACCATATAGTCTAGCGTCTACAGAACGCCCCAAAGGTCTTAACATCTGCGAATATAAATCATCAGTGAGATTCTCTGGAGTTTGCCCAAGAGTCACTTGGTTTTCTAAAAAACAAGCTGAAAAATAGAGATCCAAAAACAGACTCTCTGAATCAGTCCCATTTAAATGTGGAAGCTTACGCGCTTCGTTATAAATTTTATCATAGATTGTCCCAGAGTCGGCACTCTGTTTAGCTTTTGATAAAAGTACTCGAGTTTTCTCAAGTCCAACATTCTCTAGATACTGACTTTCTGCCTGAACAGGTATGCTCAACAAGAACACAATTAAACATATAAATTTAATCATTTTTTCTCTAAAATAAATTGTCATTCCTTACGATCAGTAAACACACACAATCTAAATATCAACAGAAACCTTTCAGCATACCACGCGGATTATTACCATTTTATTAATGGATATGTGGCTTAAAGAACACACAACAAACTTCTTCACCTCTTTTCTCGCCAAGAAGTATTGTATATATACTCTTTTTCAAGGGTATTAAGGGATAATTAATAATATGCGTTTCGGAGACAATAATGGAAAAATCAATAATAATGAATCAAACCATTCTAAAGAATGTAGCAAAGACGATGGTTACTGCCGTTGCTCTTTTGTCATTCTCTACCTGGGAGGCAGCTGCTGATAATGTTGCGCAGCCCCCAAGTTTAAAAATCAATGGATATACAATTTTCACAACAGCTCTTGCTAAACAGCAACGCCGTGATAACGGAAAAGGCGGACCTCAACCTCACATGGGAATAGGCGCTTCTGACTTATCTTTCACTGCTGCAGGTAAAGCTGCTAATGGCATGGAATATCAGTACATGGTCAACTTCCAAACATATCCTGGCGCAAGCCCATATGTAGACCAAAACTATGTTCAACTCCGTGGTGATTTTGGAACAGTACAAGGCGGAAACGTTGATGGCGTAGAAGGCACTATGATTTCAGATGGTGCAAGCCTTATTGGTGGTGCAAATGGAATCGACGGAAGCTTAAACGATGTCTACAACTTTTCTGCTGGCGTTATTAAGGGCGTTGACAACATTGGTGACAGCGGAAAATCTACAAAAATGGCGTTTTACAGCCCAGAAGTTCAAGGCGTTCAAATTGGTGTAAGCTACACACCAAATACTGGTCGTTTTGGCGATGACAAATTGCAGAACAACTATGGTAGTAGCGACTCTAATACAGGAAATGGCTCTGCTCTATATCCTATAAAAGGCCACACTCCTTATGGATTGCGTAACGTTGCTGTTGGTATTTCCTTCAAAAAAGCTATAGAAAAGTGGAACTACGGTTTAAGTGCTGCTGCAATTACTGACAAGTCTTACTATGCTCCTAGTAATGGTGACCAAACACGCTATACTTTGAACAGAACAAAAGCTTATCAATTAGGCGCTGTTGTTGGTTATGAGAGAGTGCAAGTTGGCGCAGGTTACTTAGACAACGGTAAATCACGTCTTCCTCAGAATAGCGAAATGAAAGTTAATGGCATATCATTTGGCAACACAGCTCTTGGTAACGCGGGTAAAGCTTGGAACTTAGGTGCTAGCTATACCGTTGGTGCTTATAAATTTGCTGCGGCTTATCACAGAACAGATCGTAAGACTGATCTTACTAATAAGGCTACCAGCGATATTTACACAGCAACAGTTGATGTGAATGCTCTGCAGGGATTGAAAGTGTTTGGTGAAGTTGACTTGATCTCAAGCAAAACAAACCAAGCTGCAGTTGCTGTACACCAAAGTCTATATGACAAAGACGGAAAAGGTGCAAAAGCAGTTCCTAGCAATTCAGCTGCTGTATTTATTTTGGGAACAAAAGTTTCTTTCTAAAATACATCTAAAACTAAAAATCAAAGCGGGGGATTTTCTCCCGCTTTTTTTTGTTTCCAATCATTAAAGTCATTGGAAAAACTCTTTATATTGTATATGAGTTATATTATAGAATTTTGGAGGATTACACTTGACTCATATTATCATATTATTTTTTGCTTTAATTGGACTCAATGGTTGCAGTGGAGATCACTCAGCTGCTGATAATAGCAAAGTTCCTATCAGCAAAGCAGAGCAACGTAAAAAAGAATTTGGCACTTTAATGGGAGATGATTTTCTCTTGTTTGGTGGCAACAAAAAAACAAATAAAAGCTCAACAGGTTCACTCGCTCCATCGGTTAATCCTTATATCTGGAGAGCTAGCCTCGACGCAATATCTTTTGTACCATTATTGTCAGCAGATGCCGTTGGCGGCGTTATCATTACTGATTGGTACTCAGCTGCAAAAGCACCAACAGAACGTCTAAAAATGACTATTTACATTTTGGATCAACAATTACGTGCTGATGCTGTAAAAGTTATTGTATTTAAGCAAATAAAAACGAAAGATGGTCATTGGGTAGCAGCAAATGTTGAATCGAATGTTGCCACCGAGATGGAAAATATCATTTTAGCAAAGGCAAGACAATTACGCATTAGCAGTAAAGAGTCTCAATAGGTTTCATGACAGCACCGTATAATTTTAGAAGTACCGAAGAAAAGTGGCA
This sequence comes from Holosporales bacterium, assembly GCA_947449005.1. Classification (GTDB taxonomy): domain Bacteria; phylum Pseudomonadota; class Alphaproteobacteria; order Paracaedibacterales; family CANFPP01; genus CANFPP01. The sequence continues at coordinate 4,643 of CANFPP010000040.1, forward strand.
AAAATTTTGGGAGACAGATCAGTCTTTTAAAGCGGGGAAGAAACCGCATTTACCAAAAGCCTATATCCTTGAAATGCTGCCCTATCCTTCGGGTCGAATTCACATGGGCCACGTGCGTAATTATACGATTGGTGATGCAATTGCTCGTTTTAAGAAGATGCAGGGCTTTGATGTTCTGCATCCAATGGGCTGGGATGCTTTTGGTTTGCCTGCTGAGAATGCAGCGATGCAGCACAACACAATGCCAGAAGCCTGGACTATTCAAAACATCGAGGATATGAAGCAGCAATTAAAAGCACTTGGTTTTGCCTATGATTGGGACCGTGAAATTGCAACATGTCTACCTAATTATTATGCTCATGAGCAAAAGATATTCTTAGATTTTTATAGAAAAGGGTTAGCTTACCGCAAAGAATCATGGGTTAACTGGGATCCTGTTGATGGTTCTGTTTTAGCAAATGAACAAGTTGTTAACGGGCGCGGCTGGCGCTCTGGAGCGCTTGTTGAAAAACGCAAGCTCACACAATGGTCTATAAAAATTACCAATTACGCAGAAGAGCTTTTAACTGATCTACCAAAACTTACTGGATGGCCTGAAAAAGTTGTTCGAATGCAAGAAAATTGGATTGGAAAATCTGAAGGTGCTCTTGTTAAATTTAAGCTTGAGAATGGCCAGCAATTAGAAATCTTCACAACAAGGCCTGAGACTTTATTCGGTGCGGCCTTTTGTGGAATCGCCCCAACCCATCCTTTGGCAGAAGAATTAAGCAAAACAAACAAAGAACTTGCTGATTTTATTGCTGATTGCCAAAAAACGTCTACGACAGAAGAAGCCCTCAATACAGTTGAGAAAAAGGGGTTGAATACCGGACTGTTTGCTTTACATCCTTTTAATTCAGAATGGAAGATTCCTATTTATGTAGCGAATTTTGTCCTGATGGACTATGGCACAGGAGCCATTTTTGGATGCCCTGCGCATGACGAACGCGATCATGAATTTGCCGTAAAATATAACTTACCAATTCTCCCTGTCGTCTCAGATGAAAATCGCATGATTAATTCTGAGTTTCTAAATAGATTAAGTGTTGATATTGCAAAAGCTACAATGCTTAACGCATTAGAAGAGATTAAAGCAGGCAATCGTTTAACCACATACCGTTTGCGAGATTGGTGCGTTTCAAGGCAACGTTATTGGGGTTGCCCTATTCCAATAATTTATTGTGATCGTTGCGGCATTGTTCCGGTTCCAACAAGCGATCTTCCTGTAAAATTGCCAGATCATGTTGATTTCTCTATTACTGGTAATCCGCTTGAAAATCATCCCACATGGAAACATGTTGACTGCCCTACTTGTGGAAAACCTTCAACGAGAGAAACAGATACATTTGACACCTTTTTTGAATCTTCATGGTATTTTTTAAGGTACTGTAATCCAAATGCTAAAGAAGCTATAAATAAAGCAGAGTGCGAAAAGTGGATGACTGTTGATTGGTATATTGGGGGCATTGAACATGCTGTCATGCACCTTTTATACGCTCGCTTTTTTATCAAGGCTTTACGGGACTGCGGTTACTTAACTTTTGATGAACCCTTTAAAAACTTACTAACTCAAGGAATGGTTTGCCATCAAACTTTCCAAGATAAAGAAGGCAACTGGCTTTATCCAAATGAAGTTATTAAGAATGATGCAGGGCAATACACTAAAAGCAGCACGGGTGCTCTGGTAACAGCTGGGCGCTCTGAGAAAATGAGCAAGTCAAAGCGCAATCTTGTTGATCCCCAAGAAATTATCAATAGCTATGGCGCAGACGTTGCAAGAATCTTTATTGTTTCTGACAATCCACCAGATCGAGATTTTGAGTGGAGTGATGAAGGTTTAGATGGATCATGGCGTTATCTCAATCGTGTCTGGCGAATTGTGAATGAAGCCCTAGAGCCTAGGCCACATCAAAGCAATGAAGCTACCAGCCTTAAATTGCGTAAATTTACGCATCAAATCTTAGTTAAGATGATTGATGCTTATGAACGCAATGCATTCAACAAGGTATTAGCTTTCAATAGAGAACTCACACGATTTTTAGAAGAGTCACTTTCACTCGCGGACTCTTTTTCTCTTAAAGAAGCTGCAATGGTTGTAGCTCAGTCTTTGGGCCCAATTGCCCCTCATCTTTGTTCTGAGTTGTGGCAAATTCTTGGCAATAAAGAGCCCTTAGTGGATGCGCTATTGATTCAACCAGACCCTGAACTTGCAAAACAAGATGAGATCACTATTGCCGTACAAGTTAATGGAAAGCTAAGAGGATCGTTTGAAACTTCTGTTGATTCAACGCAAGAAGAGCTAGAAAGTCAGGCGCTTCTGTTACCTGCCGTAGTGAAAGAAACAGCAGAAAAAACAATCAAGCGCATTATTGTTATTCCAAAAAGGATCGTTAACATTGTTGTTTAGAAATTGCATGGCCTTCTTAGTCTTAGCCTTCAGCTTAAGCAGCTGCGGTTTTGAGCCTGTATTGGTAAAAAAAGAACAAAGTGGGCCATCAAAAATTAGCCTGCAAGTAACTGGAGAACCAGGATCAGGCACAGAAGGATATGTTGTTTATAAATTCAAACGAGAACTTCGAAACCTCCTTGATAGACTGTCTTTCAAAAACAGCTCCTATAGAGTTTCTGTCATCTTACAGGATACTCAAGGAAATATCGGTTATGGTAGTGATGCAACAATTTTAAGAGCACAAGAACGATTAATCGCAAAGTTCGAAATCTCCATAGATCTAACGCCATTCTATAAATCTACGGCTGACTCAGTTAGTTCATATACACTTAACTCTCAAGAGGAGTTTGCAAACTTGAGTGCTAAAAGTGGAACGCAAGAGCGAGTTGTTATTGCCCTTGCAGAAGAAGTTAGCCGTGAAATCTCTATAGCCATTCGCAATCAAGAGAGTAAACATGCTCATCCTTCCTTTTCCAATAATTGATCCCGTTTTAATTCAGTTTGGTCCTCTCAAAGTTCATTGGTACGGCATCGCCTACATTGCTGGAATTGTTGGAGGCTGGCATTATGCGGTGTGGTTAGCCAGACGCTATAGCAACGTCATTACAAAAAAAAACATTGATGATTTTATAACCTTAGCCGTTATCAGCATTGTTTTGGGTGGTCGCTTAGGGCATATCCTATTTTATGATTTTATCTACTATCTCCACCACCCTTTAGAAATCCTGATGACATGGAAAGGCGGAATGTCTTTTCATGGCGGCTTTATGGGAATTGTGATATCAACGATTGTATTTTGCAGGCAAAGAAAAATCCCTCTGTTTGCCTTTGCAGATATCCTTGCGGCTGTTGCACCCCTTGGTCTTTTTTTCGGACGAATCGCTAACTTTATAAATGGTGAGTTATATGGCCGCGTGACAGATGTTCCTTGGGGAATGATCTTTCCTTACGCGGGTCCCCTGCCCCGTCACCCAAGTCAATTATATGAAGCGGCTCTAGAAGGTTTAGCCCTTCTTATTATTCTCTACTGGGGATGGACAAAAACGAGCCTTTCTAAAACTTCTGGAAGATTAACTGGTTTATTTATGTTGGGTTATGGCATAAGCCGTATTCTTATCGAATTTGTGCGAGAACCAGAACCTGGTCTCTTCTATTCAGGCATAACAATAGGCCAAGTCCTTTCATTGCCACTTCTCATTCTTGGGCTTTATTGGTTTAGCCTTCGTAAAGATGCATAATTATATTGCGAATTTAATTCAGAAAAATGGACTTATATCTGTTGAAGAATTTCTGAAAATTGCTCTCTATCACCACGAGTTTGGTTATTATCAGCGCCAGACAGTTTTAGGAAGACAGGGAGACTACATAACCTCCCCTGAAATTTCGCAAGTCTTTGGAGAATTAATTGCCTTATGGCTCTTCGATACTTGGCAACAACTTGGCAGCAAAACGCCGATTCAATTCATTGAACTGGGCCCTGGTCGCGGGACAATGATGGCAGATATTTTAAGAACACTTGAACAGATTAAAGTCTTTCCAATCTCTGAGCTTTCTGTCCATTTGGTAGAAGTCAGTCCTTTTCTGAGGCAACAACAAAAGATCCAGCTTTCAAAGTATTCCTTTATAAACTGGACAGATGATCTGGGCACTATCCCAGAGCAAGAATCTTGTTTTATTCTAGCGAATGAATTTTTTGATGCACTGCCGATTCAACAATATGATGAGAATAATAAATTAAGATGTATTAATGTTGATGCGAATGGTCAGTTGTTTTTTGCAGGCGAATGTTTAACAGAGCAGTGCCCTTCTTACTTTCCAATTATCGAGAATATTAGCAAGCACTTAAAAGCGAGTGCGAGTGCTGCGCTGGTTATTGATTATGGTGACTATACGATTGGCAATCGAACAGGAGAAACTCTACAAGCCCTCAAGAATCATAGATATTGCTCAATCTTTGAAGAAGGGGCTGACATATCGCACCAAGTAAATTTTAAGCAATTAGAAGATGATTTTAAAAAGTGCAATATCCAAACTTTACCAGTAATAAGCCAAAGTCATTTTTTGACATCTCTTGGTATTAATGAGCGCACCGCTGCCTTATGCAAAAATGCCTCTATTGAACAAAAAAATAGATTACTAAGTGGAAGTGCTCGTTTAATTGCACCATCACATATGGGAGAGTTATTTAAAGTTATGAAAATTATTAAACAATAGGTTTCTCATGATCCCTTTTATCACATCCCCTATTCTTGAAAAACTACCTCATATTAAACATGGCTTTTTTACGCGCGAAGGGGGCACGAGCGAAGGTGATTTTAAGAGTCTTAATGTCACGTATGATAGAGGTGATGATTCTGAAAACGTCGCAGAAAATCGCCGAAGAGTTTGCGAAGCTTTAAAGAATGATCCTCAGCATTTAGTCACAGTAAAACAAATCCATTCCTCAAAAGTTTTGACAGTAACAGAACCGTTTAAAAACCCACCCCCAGAAGGTGATGCACTGGTTACAAATATTAAAGGGTTAACGCTGGGGATATTTACCGCTGATTGCGTTCCTATCTTGCTTGCAGACTCAAAAAAATCTGTCATTGCAGCGGTGCATTCTGGATGGAAAGGTGCCCTTGGTGATGTTATTGATAATACCCTTATTGCAATGCAAGAATTAGGTGCGAACTTAAGCGACATACACGCTGCAATCGGCCCCTGTATCTGGCAAGAATCCTATGAGGTGAGCCCTGAGTTTCAGCAATTAATTCCTGAGGATTTTCTAATGCCCGCAAGTCGCCCGGATCATTATCTATTTGACTTACCCGGCTATGTCACTTATCGCTTGAAGAAAGGTGGAGTCAGCGTAATTTCTTCTTCTCCTTTTAATACATATGCGCACCCTGAGAAGTTTTTTAGCTATCGACGAAAAACTCATTTGGGAGAAAAAAGCTTCGGTAATAGTCCTTCAACAATTACCCTATGTTAGGATAAATTCTATGAAAATTCTCTCTGGCAATAGCAACATTGCTCTTGCAAAAGCAGTTAGCCAACACCTCAATATTCCCTTAATTCAGGCAACAATAAAGCATTTTTCTGACATGGAAATTTTTGTTGAAATCCATGAGAGTGTCAGAGGGCAAGATATTTTCGTTATTCAATCAACATCCTATCCGGCTAACGACAACATCATGGAATTGTTGATTATGATCGATGCTCTAAAAAGAGGTTCAGCGAAACGTATTACCGCCGTCATTCCTTACTATGGGTATTCAAGGCAGGATCGAAAATCTGGACTACGCACCCCAATTTCTGCAAAGCTTGTTGCGAATTTAATTACCGTTTCTGGAGCAGATCGCGCTCTAATGTTTGATTTGCATACAGGACAAATACAAGGTTTTTTTGATATCCCAACTGACAACCTTTTTGTCGCACCTATATTCTGCACTGACATCACGCAACGCCATCAACAGCAATCCATTACAATTGTTTCTCCTGATGTTGGGGGAGTTGTCCGCGCCCGTTTAATTGCAGAGCGCATCGGCGCTGATTTAGCCATTATTGATAAACGCCGTCCGCAAGCAGGGAGTTGTGAGGTTGTGAATATTATCGGCAATGTTTCTGGCAAAACCTGTATTTTGATTGATGATATTATTGACTCAGCAGGAACAATTTGTAATGCAGCAATAGCTTTAAAAGAAGCTGGAGCACGCTCTATTGAGGCATACGTCGCTCATGGTGTTTTAAGCGGCAATGCTATCGCTAGAATCAATCAATCGCCCCTTGAATCTTTGACTGTTTCGGATACGATTGACATCAAAAATAATCATCCTAAAATCCGCATTCTGAGCATTTCTGAGCTTTTAGCAAACGTCATAAGACGAATTTCTTGTGAAGAATCCGTGTCTAGCCTTTTAGATTTTTAATCAAATATCAGCTTCCCCATTAGAAATGAATACTTCGAGCGACTTCGATTTGTTGGGTTTTAGAATTCATAATGCCTTCCATTCAAAACATTCTATTTGTCCAATTTTCTTGAATCCAAGGCGTTCATAAAGCCGATAACCTGAGTCACTAGAGGCATAGAGTGTTGAATATCGTGCACCCTTTTCTTTTGCAGTCTTCATCAAGTGCATCATCATGTTCTCGCCATATCCACGTCGTCTTTTTTCTTCTTTTGTAAGCAACGTAAAGATACCTGCGGTATCCTCAAAATAGAATAAAATGCCAATTACAACAGGGTCATCGTTTTCATATCCGACAAACAAATTCTCTTGGTTCTGTAGCATTGGCATTGTCAGTTTCTCGTAAAAAAGACGTGCTGCCGCATCATAAGGTTCAAGGACTTGAATAAAATGTTCTCGTTGCGTTACAGTTTCAACCTGTTTGAATTCAAGGCCAGTTGCCTCACCTTCAAAATCATTCAAATCGCAGATCATGGCATATTCCGTGGTTTCAATGATCAGTCCGTGTTCCAGTAATTTCTGATGTAGCACATCTGATTGCACTGATGATGGCATCCACCAAGCAAAAGGCTGGCCATTGAACTCAGAAATGACATGCTGAATTTTTTGATCGAGCTCACTCTCGCCAATCAATACACCGCATGCAATGTTAAACATTGATGAGCCCAAATCACAATTAATGATCATGGAGACCGTATTCTGGTTAACGGAAAATCCTGCAAGTTTCGGCAAATACTTAAAGTGGCCAAAGGTATTTTGTTCAATTTTTTCGATCATAATTTTATCACTCAATCTCAACAAGCAAACGCTCAAGGTCTAATCTTGGGTACGGTGTTGTTTTTGTTTTATATCTAAGGTTTTGATAAAAATCATCCATAATGCAAGCAATGGGACCATATTTTTTTATAAGAGAGGCAAGATAGGGAGCAACTTCACCACTTTTGCCATCAAGATAGTCTTGAAGTTTTAGCTCCCACTTATCTTTGCCAAAGAGACTCGTAATTATACAGTGCAATAGATTCACGGCAGCACTGCATTGATCATAAGTGCGATGTGTATTTAGAAAATCGACCTCTTCTTGTGAGAGTTTAAACTTTGAGGAGAGGCTGAGCCCAAAGTCAGCAAAATAGATTTGATTACCATCGGTCAGGATATTCTCAAAATGAGCATCAAAATGAATAAAGTTGTTAGCTCTCATAAAATCAATGGTTGTTTTCATATTGCCTGTTACCATTGCAACTGCATTTTTGCCTGTATCGCCTATCGTTATTTGTTTATCCAACCACTTTGATAGTACTTCTGGAACAAATTCTAAAAACAAAAAAAGATGGCTTGAAGCATTCTGAACAGCCTCAAAGCGCTCTCTAATCTCTTTTGAATTCCCCCAAAGCGCAACATCACGTTCAAAATTTTCAGATTCCTCAAAGCTCATTGGCAACGGATGGGGGGCTTGTAAAACACGCCAATGATACGTTAGAGGGAAATGAGGGCATTCTCCCGATAGCACCCAGTTTGTTGTCATAGTATGCGCCGCCAACTCGCGCCACGCACCAAACCCTTTTGATCCAATTCCATATTGAAAGTAAAGCGGCAGGTTAAAGAGATTGGCCGTTGATTGGATATTTTCTGGCAAGAGTTCAAGATTCGTTAAAGGGACTTTCTTAACAAAAACAGGAATGCCATCGATTTTCAAAAGAAATGATTTGCCGCCCATGCCCGAATGCAAGGGATCTGAGTCTTCGAGAAGATCAGAAAGCTGCCTATCACTTAAAACAGAAAGCTCTGTCGACAGATGACGGTATGTGTTTGTGCGATTGGTGTGTATGTTCATGGTTTGTTTTTCAGAATACTCATAATTCGATATGTGGACTTTATTTATATGTTTGAGATCCTGCATGCTGCGTCTAAACGAATTCGTATTACAACTTTAGAGGTAAGTTGAGGTTAAGTGAATTAGATAATAAGTTCTCTGCATGAGATCCTGCATAAGTGGCTCCGTTATCCAAGCAAAGCTTGGACTCCGCCTACTTTCCAGGATGACAACCGAGGAGAGAGTGTCCTGGTGCACTCTCACTGTCATCCTGGTGCTTGACACCAGGATCTTTAAATCGATACAAAGTAATAAATAAGAACTTAAAGTATAAAAATATTATTAAATTTCATTATTTTTGTTTTTTTCTTTATTTTTATATTTCATCTTTTCTTTTTATTTCTCTTTTTTACGTTTCGGTGTCTGCTGCGTTTCTTGAATTTTTGAGGTTCAAGTGGGTTGGGATGATTTAGCTCACCCAAGGCTGTGCCTGTGACCAAGTACACATAGGCTTCGACTTGATACTCTTCGATCTTCAAACTGTGGGTTCGTTGTTCTGCGGTCGCTCGCATTCTCAAGTACTTTTACGTACATGTCGAATACTCGCGCCAGATAAACCTGCCCACATCTCGAGTCTCTTC
>CANFPP010000041.1 GCA_947449005.1 Holosporales bacterium
CCAGGCTTCACCGCCAGTGTACTGGCTGAGTGTACCGCCGTCGGTTTTGGCTGAATAACCGATCCGCTGTCCTGGGTTAAACGGACAGGCTGCATCTTAGCTGAGTAGATGCGCCGTGCGAGCTGGCTTAATGTTCGAACAGATCTTTGGATGTATAAACACACCAAAGATTGAAGGCAGTGTGGTCTAGCTGAGTGGTCACAGCCTTGGGTGAGCTAAATCATCCCAACCCACTTGAATCTCAAAAATTCAAGAAACGCAGCAGACTCTTTCCCATGGACTTCTACTTTAAAAGATCCGGGGGATCTTAAAAATAGCAAAGTTCATCGGAAAGAGAAAAAAACGTAAAAAAAGAAAAAGACAAATAAAATCCACCGCCGTCATTCCCGCGAAGGCGGGAATCCAGAAGCATATACTATAAATAACTTATTTATACTTAAGTTTTATTCAAACATCCTGGTGTCAAATAAGCATTGACATCAAAATGAGAATCTCTTAACAATCTAGACACTAATCACTAGGGGTGCGAAATTGCAATAAGTGCGATGGAGCTGAGAGGATGAGATTTCCAACCCTTCTAACCTGATTCGGTTAATGCCGACGGAGGGAATGTGTCAGAGAATAACGAAGCCAATCATATATCTATTAATATCCAGGGCTTATATCGCTCAGATAAGAAAATATTAGGAAACATTTCTCTCGACCTTGAAAAAAGTAAATGGACGTGTCTTTTAGGACCTAATGGTACCGGAAAAACCACCTTACTACGTTGCATTGCGGGCCTTGAAAACATTAAGAATTACACGCCCCCTCTACTCTCCTACATGGCTCAGCAAGATCTTTTGTTACCCTGGTTAACCGCCATTGAAAACATTTCCTTAGGCTATTCATTGCGAGATGAATCGATAGATCCGAATCAAACGATGAAAATCTTAGCCAAGATAGGGCTCGAAGAAACTGCAAACTATTATCCATCACAGCTATCAACGGGCATGCGTCAACGGATTTCTCTAGCAAGAACAATCATTGAAGATCACCCATTAATTTTAATGGATGAACCATTCTCAGCCTTAGATCTGGCAACGCGACTTAATTTACAAAACTATGCAATCTCAGCCTTAAAAGAAAAAACCGTTCTATTCGTCACTCATGATATTTCTGAGGCAATTCGTCTTGCTCACACTATCTATATTATGCGCGGGACCCCAGCAACATTGACGCGCATAGAAAATTTATCAGAAGATCCACCGCCTAGATCTTTAAAAAATCATAGCTTATGGCAACAATACGAATCTATATCTCAATTGTTTTTTGCATAAAATGGCCTATTTCCTTAAAAATCTCAGCATTGCAATAGCACTCATTATCTTATGGCAGCTTATTATCACGGCTAACGATTTACCGTTCTATATCCTGCCCTCACCTTATACTGTTGCTCTCATTTTTAAGAACAAAGCTTCTTTAATTTTGTGGCATCTGGGAATTAGTCTTTATGAAATTCTCTTGGGTCTGTTTCTAGGACTAGTGTTAGGTGTAAGCAGTGCGATTGCAATTGATCGATTCCACTATGTCCGGCTGCTGCTACAACCCCTAGTCATCTGTCTTCAATCCATCCCCATGTTTGCCTTAATGCCTGTTTTGTTAATTTGGTTTGGATATGGGCTTTTACCGAAGATAGTTGTTGTTGCCTTATCGTGCTATTTCCCCATCACCCTCTGCTTTATCGATGGTTTTAAAAACACAGCTCCAGAGCTTATTGATATGGCAGCCATTATGAAAGCAACACCTTGGCAATTCTTTAAGCTTATTAAGTTTCCAGCAGCTCTCCCCTCATTAATGTCCGGAATCCGCGTTGCAGCCGTGCATGCCCCTGTAACCGTTATTGCAGCGGATTGGATTGGGGCCAGCGATGGTTTGGGCTACCTTATTATGCTAACCCACGGACGAATGGAATTGGACTTTATGTTTGCGTGCATCATCTGTCTGATTTTGATGAGTACTATCCTTAATAAAGTTTTAAAAATCATCCAAAGAAAACTCATTTTTTGGACTCCAGAGGCATAAATGTCAAAGCTCATCAAAAGCATAATCATTCTATTCAGCTTATATCTAGGACATAGTTTTTATAATTACCGCTCCACTCATTTGGAACCTGTAACGCTTTGCTTGGAATGGTTTGTAAACCCCCACCACGCCCCGATTATTGTTGGCATTGAGAAAGGATTTTTTAAAGAGGTTGGCATTGATCTAAAAATAATACCAGCCGGAAGCTCATCTGAAGGCAGCAAACAGGTCGCTGTTGGCAAAGCAGATCTTGCCATTTCTATCCAGCCACAAATGATGATTAAAATTGGGAAAAACCTTCCTCTGATTAGAATCGCTACGCTCATTCCTACTCCCTTAGAAGTATTTATAACCAAAATCCCCCTAGCAGACTTAAGAGGAAAACGAATTGGACACTGTAGTAGCCTTGGTTTTTCTGGTGTAGTTTTGCAAAAAATTCTTGAGAAAGCAAATCTAAGCATCCAAGATGTCAAAGAAACGCTGGCCTGTAATGGGCTTGCACTCTCTCTTCTATCTGGAAAAGTTGATGCGGTTATGAATATGTATCGCACTTATGCCATTGATGACATCAAGCAATTTGATCCACAAATTATCTCTTATAATATTGAGGATTTCGGGGTTCCTGCTTATGAGGAATCAATTATTGTTGCGAACACTCATTCATTGGGATCAATAAAAATTATTAACTTTATTAAAGCCTTAGAAAAAAGTTTGCAATACCTGCAAGCTAACCCAAAAGAGTCTTGGAACGTCTTTATTCATAGATATCCAGAGCTAAACACAAAGATCAACAGAGAAATATGGGACAAGATTATTCAGTTAGTCACTCTTGCTCCTGCTGCATTCAATCAAGAGACTTATCAAGAAATGGAGGCTTTTTTACAGAGCCATTCACTTATTCCAAACGACTCCACGCACGCCTATGCCACAAATTTACTCTTAGTGCACCCCGTGAAAACCCCGTGATTTCATTAATTTTTATATAAAATTTTATTAATTATTAAGACTTATTCATCATAAAGTCTTGCTATAAGCAATGTGTCTGCTACAATGGTGTTATGATTATTCGTAAGGTTAACATTCGTAGATTGGCTTTTTAAACAATTAGTGAGGGCATCATGATGGAATTATCGCAAAAAAGACAAACAAACACATATGGTAATCTGGGAAATATTATGGAACAAGAAATACGAATTCCTAATTACTCACCGTCAGAAGCTGAACCCTTTATGAATGACAGCCAGCTTCAATATTTCCGAAACCGCTTGGTAGCATGGAAACATCAGCTTCTAGAGGAAGGTTGTGAAACTATTAATCATCTACAAGAGTCTCCTCAAAGTGAATCTGATGTAATTGACTTAGCAAGCAATGAGATTAATAGATCTATTGAACTCCGATCTCGAGATCGGGAACGCAAGTTAATTAGCAAAATTGATGATGCTTTACGCAGAATTGCAGAAGGTACATATGGTTACTGCGATGAAACCGGAGAACCAATTAGCCTAAAGAGATTAGAAGCAAGGCCAATTGCAACATTAAGCCTTGAAGCTCAAGAACGACATGAACGTCGTGAGCGCGCTTATAGAGAAGAATGTTAAGAAATTTGTGGTGCCCTCGGGGAGACTCGAACTCCCACATCCTTGCAGATAACAGATTTTGAGTCTGCCGCGTCTACCGATTCCGCCACAAGGGCCTTCTCTTCTTTAAAAAGAAAACACTTACAGATGATAGCGTGTTTAAAATCCTGGTCAACTAAAATTTAGGTGTTTTTTAATTTTAATAAATTAAGGCTGTTCTGATGCCGTTTCTAAATTAGCTGCTGCCGGATCATTGACACCAGCGGCTAACAATTTATTAGATATGTTTTCTTTTCCATCAACAGCAGCAAGAGCAAGTCCATCTGCTTTGTCCATATAGCTGACCAATATTGCCTGTATAGCATTCATGCGCCCACATACCACTCCAAGCCCCCCGCCTGCTGGCGTTGCAGCAAATACCGTCACGACAGGACTCCCACACAACTTAACAACTTGTTCTACTTCTTTAACTATTGGATGATTATGGAGGGATTCCGACAATTTTGTAGCATCTTCAACAATTTTTTCAATTTTTACATTCAAAGCAGCAAGCGTTGCAGGAGTGACTTTCTTAGTTGCATCCCTTCTCGTACTTGCAATATCCTTTACTAATTTCACCATACTTTTAAGCATTTTAGCGCTTTCTGTTGGAAATTTAATAATAGTTTTGACTATCTTCCCTATAGGGCTTTTTTTTCCACCCACAAGCTTACCCACTGACTTGACCGCTGATTTTATACCCTTAGATATTGATTTCCCAATATTAACTTTTTTTGCATGAACTTCAGTTGAAGCTGAAGTAAAGGCCAACACCAAACAACAAAACATTAAGAATTTTTTCATAAGCCATCTCAATAATTAGAAGATTCTCTTACTAAATTATAAAAAAAATAAATTAATATTGTCTTAAATTTGAGAAAGAAGAGAAAATTCACCTTCTACTTGTGAACTTATAGGCTTTGAACTAAGGCGGTGTTTCTACTGGAGCTCCTGCTGCAACTGCAGCAGGATCAAGAGCGGCTGCTGCTTGCAATTTATTGGATATATTTTCTTTTCCATCAATAGCAGCAAAAGAAAGATTATCTGCTTTATCCATATACTTACCAAGTATTGCTTGCACAGCATTCATACGCGCACATACGACCCCAAGACCACCGCCCATTGGCGTTGCTGCCACCATTGTCACTACAGGACTGCTACATAACTTAACAATCTTTTCTACTTCTTTAACTAGCACGTGTTTATGTAATGACTCTGCTAATTTTGAAGCATCATCAACAATTTTTTCCATTTTAACATTCAACTCGGCAAGAGTTTTAGGTGTGACTTTCTTGGCTGCAGCCTTTCTAGTACTCATAATATCTTTTGTTAGCTTTATCATGCTCTTAACCATTTTCGCACTTTCTGTTGGAAATTTGATAATAGTTTTGACTATCTGCCCTATAGGGTTTTTTTTCGCATGCGCTTCGGTTGTATTAAAAACCAATATCAAGCAGCAAAATATTAAGATTTTCTTCATAAAACAACCAACAATTAAAACATTCCTTCTCTAAATTGTAAGAAAAATAAATTAATATAGTCTTAAATTTGAAAAGAAATTAGTTAAATGCTGGAGTGACAAAGAGGACAAGGAGGGGTTTCAAAGAATGAATGAAGAATTTGAGAGTAAATTTTTGTTAATGTTTTCAGATGAGTAATAGCAACTCTTTCATCAAGTTGATGAGCGGTTTCATTTGTTAACCCCAGTTCAACAACAGGACACAGGTCTTTGATAAAGCGAGCATCTGAAGTTCCACCAGAAGTACTAAACTCAGGCACAACTCCTCTCACCTTTACAATTGCTTCTTTAATGATATTTTGAAGACGAATATTATTTGTTAGAAAAGCCTCTCCACTTACTTCCCATTCCCAAGAACATTCAAAACCTTCATGCTTTTCCATAACAGTTGCAGCCTGTTTTTTTAAAAGCTCTATTAATGAGTCAGCCGTGTGAAGTGGATTAAAGCGAATATTAAAGCGAGCATGCGCCTGCCTTGGTATAACATTAGTTGCAAGATTATCAACATCAATCGTCGTAACTTCCAAATGAGAAGGTTGAAAATGCTCCATTCCCTCATCCAGAGTTATTGCTGAAATGGTTTGGAGATATTCCAAGAGAATTGGAATTGGGTTTGCCGCGAGATGAGGATAGGCTACATGCCCTGCTTTACCTGTAACTGTTAATAGCACACTCAGGCTTCCTCGCCTGCCAACTTTAACAGTATCCACAATGTGAGTTGTGCTTGTTGGCTCACCAACGATGCAAGCATCAATAGTCTCACCTTGCTCTTGCAACCATTTAACTACCTGACGCGTACCATTTAAAGCTTTGCCTTCTTCATCGCTAGTTAGCAAAAAACTAATTGAACCTTTAATTGGCAAAGGATGCATAGAAACAGCCGCAACAAAAGCAGCAATGGCCCCTTTCATATCAACAGCACCACGCCCATAGATAAATCCATCATGAATATCAGCTGCAAAAGGAGGACTCTTCCACAGTTCTTCTGAAACAACTGGAACGACATCTGTGTGGCCAGCAAAACAAAAATTAGGTGATTCAGTGCCTAAACGTGCATACATGTTATCAACACCACCAAAAGGAAGACGATAACAAGTAAACCCCAAAGGGATTAGATATTCGCTAATTAAATCCAAACAACCAGCATCATCAGGAGTGATGCTGGGTCTTGTGATTAAATCTTGTGTAAGCCTAATGCAATCAACCATTAATACCTAAGGAGTTCATTAATCCCTGTTTTACTGCGCGTTCTTTCATCAACTTGTTTAATGATAACAGCACAGGATAATGATGGTCCACCTTTTATTGAAGGTGGAAAAGTTCCAGGCACAACGACAGAATAGGCTGGCACCCTTCCGTATATGACCTCATTGGTTTCACGGTTTACAATTTTTGTAGAAGCACCAATAAATACCCCCATTGAAATAACTGCGCCTTCTTCGACAATAACGCCTTCGGCAATCTCACTGCGCGCACCGATAAAACAATTATCCTCGATAATTACAGGGTTAGCTTGCAAAGGCTCTAAAACACCGCCAATACCAACGCCGCCAGAGATATGGCAGTTTGCACCAATTTGAGCACAAGATCCAATTGTTACCCATGTATCAATCATTGTCCCAGCACCAATATAGGCCCCAACATTCACAAAGCTTGGCATAAGAACAACATTAGGAGAAACATAAGCGGAGTGACGAATAATTGCCCCTGGAACAGAGCGAAATTTATTCTGCACAAAATCCTCATTTTTCCAATCAGTGCATTTCAAGGGAACTCTATCGAACCATTGAAAGGGCCCATTTTCGATAATAACGTTGCCATTCAAACGAAAAGAGAGAAGAATTACTTTTTTTATCCATTGATGAGTAACCCAAGCTCCATCTATTTTTTCTGAAACTCTTAGCTGACCTCGATTAAGAGCATCCAAAACAGTCTCAACTTGAGCTTTTAAAGCATCTCCAGTATATACTTTTTCTTCCCATGCTTTATTTATTGCAGCTTCGAGTTCTTGCATAAACTTAAACCTTTATATGAGCAAATTGTGCTATTTCAGCCCTAACTTCCGCAATTCCCATTCCCTTCGCAGCACTCGTCAATATAACTTTAGGGTGCGCCGCAGGATGCTTTGCTAAAGCCTCTACAGTCTTTGCATAAACTTGCCGCGCAGCGGTTTCAGAGATCTTGTCCGCTTTTGTCAAAATGATTTGATAAGATACAGCTGTTTCATCTAGCATTTTCATGATTTCAAAGTCATTGGGCTTAAGACCATGCCTACTATCAATCAAGAGATAGACTCTATATAGAGTTGATCTACCTCTTAAATATATTTTAATAAGCTTTTGCCAACCTGCAACAAGAGATTTAGAGGCGGCCGCATATCCATAACCTGGCATATCAACAAGAATTAGTTTTTCAGCTAAGCAAAAAAAGTTGAGCTGTTGGGTACGTCCAGGTGTATTAGATGTTCTAGCAAGAGTTAAACGGCCTGTTAACCCATTAATTAAACTTGATTTTCCAACATTTGAACGTCCCGCAAAAGCAATTTCCGGTAATATTAACTCAGGGAGATCGGAAGGCTTGGGCACACTCTGCATAAATCTACATTCTTGTGCAAATAGCCACCGTCCCCACTCAAGCATTTCTTCTGAGTATTCTTCTTCTATCATTTGCCTTTTACTTTAACAGATGTTTGCCCTGCACCATGTGTAGAGATAAACCATTGTTGACCCATAGATAAAATATTATTCCAAGCCCAATAGATAACCAAACCAGCAGGAAAAGAAGCCAACAAATATGTGAAGAAGATTGGCATCAGCATCATCATTTTTGCCTGCATTGGATCAGCCGGTTGTGGATTAAGACGCTGCTGCAGAATCATCGTCGCACCCATTATGAGTGGCCAAACTCCAATCATCAGCATACTTGGAGGATCCCAGGGAATTAGACCAAATAGATTAAAAATTGTTGTTGGATCAGGAGAAGATAAATCATTAATCCAGCCATAAAAAGGAGAGTGGCGCATTTCAATTGTGACAAAGAAAACTTTGTACAAGCAAAAGAAAATAGGAGCTTGAATCAACATAGGCAAACACCCACCCATTGGGTTGATTTTTTCTTTTTTATAAAGAGCCATCATTTCGGTGTTAAGTTTGATTTTATCATCACCTACACGTGCTTTTATTTTTTCAATTTGTGGCTGAAGAAGCTTCATTCTAGACATAGAACGATATGACTTATTTGCTAAAGGCAAAAACATGATTTTAAATAAAACCGTTAGCGCCAAAATTGCCAAACCAAAGTTACCTAGAAATTCGTGGAAAAACTCAAGCACATAGAACAAAGGCTTCGTTAAAAAGTAGAACCAACCAAAATCCACAGCAAGATCAAAGCGACTAAAGCCAAACTTCTTTTCATATTGATCAAGAATTCTTAAAACCTTCGCACCTGCAAATAAATTCTGTTTTGATTCAATAGATTGACCAGGTTTCAGCGTTTGTATTGGTGAAAGGGTTTTGCAGTTATAAACGTCAACTCCGCCAACTGTTTCAGCAAAGAAACGTGTTTGAACAGGAAGCTTTTGGTCCGGTAATAAAGCAACAAGCCAATACTTATCCGTAAATCCTAACCAACCACCTGTCGTTGTTTGTTCTGCAGATTTTTCTTTAATAAGTTTTGAATAATCCAACTCTTTCAAACGACTATTAAAAACACCGATTGGTCCTTCATGGAGAATAAAGAAGCCACTCGTTGTTGGCGTTCCAACCCGAGTAACCTGGCCATATGGCTGCATAGAGACTTCAACGTCTCCATTGTTCACAACACGATCCGTAATTGTGAACAAATAATTTTCATCAACAGTAAGGATTTTCTCAAAACGAAGACCAGATCCATTAAACCACACTAGAGTGAGAGGCTGAGAAGGAGTTAATTCCACGGAATCTAGTGACTGGAATTGTGACAATCCATGAACTTTCCACTCACTATTTTTATTAGGAAGTTCAATTTCTTTTTCAGCTATCAACCAACCAAAATCAGCAAAATATGCGTGTTCTACACGGTTTGGACTTAAAAGAATAATCTCTTGACTACTTGTATCAGGTTTTTCATGGTATTGAGCCAAAGTTAGATCATCAAGCGTTGCACCGATAAGATTAATAGAACCATGAAGACTCGGGGTATTTATCTTAATTCGTTTTGTTGCTTGAAGGGCTTCAGAACGTGAGCCAAAAGGTTTTTTGATTTCATCAACTACTTTATTACTGGGTATAGAAGAAGTTCTTTCGGGCATCGCAGTCTTCTGCTCTGTAGCTTGAGCCTTTAGACTTTCCAATCGCTGCATTCTCTCAAGATTTTTTGGCTGTTCGTATAAGTAATTAAAACCGAAGAGAATAGCAAAGGCTAAACCTGCAGCAAGTATCATATTTCTTTGTTCGCTCATGTATATAGATCTCTAGTTATAAAAGCTTAAAAATGTGTTTTTTTAGTTTTTGGTGAAAGATTTTGAGAATTGGCAGGTTGAGGCACAGGGTCACTTCCCCAACCTCCACCTAGTTTTTCAAAAGGATGACAGCGAGTTAATCGTTTAAAAGTCATCCAAATCCCTTTAGTCAATCCATGGCATTCAATTGCATGAATTGCGTAGCGAGAACACGTAGGTTCATAACGACAGCTAGGGGGAAACAAAGGAGAAATTATCCAACGATAGCAATAAATCAAACGAACAACTAAGCGGGTAAACGACATACCGATAACCTCTTTTAAAATTTATAAGCTATACTTTAGAGTCAGAGAGACCTTTTAAACAATTAGACAACGCCTTGTTAAAATCACTACTCAAATGCTTGGAATCGACAGTTACTGAACTTGGAAAAGCAACAAAAACTAAATCTAAATTCATCTGATCAAGTGATTGACTCTTAATATGGTGGCTCAAATGATTATCAACAAGAGCTCTCAAGCGACGACGCGCACGATTTCTGGCAACTGCATTACCAACTTTTTTAGAAGCGGTAAAGCCAACACGCAAGGAAGGCAGCGGTCTTCCTTTATAATCTTGAGAACCCCTGGATAAACACTGAACCAACATGGTAGATGATCTAGCCACAAACTTAGACTTCGCAGTACTTAGAAAGTCCACTCGTTTTTTAAGTCGTGGCACACCCATTATTTAAGCTGATAAACGCTTGCGACCTTGAGCCCGTCTTGAAGCAATAATCCGACGTCCGCCTACAGTTGCCATACGCGCACGAAAACCATGACGACGCTTCCTAACCAAACAGCTGGGTTGAAAAGTTCTTTTCACGTTATAAATCCCTATTTAATTTTCTGATATTAATAAGTGACACTAGCACAACTTTTTAGAAAATTGGAATGAAAAAAACAGATAATTAACTATGTCTTAATAATTACTAAATAACCTTAGGAGTGAATCCATTAATTAAAGAGGAAAAAATAATGCGAACTGCTTTGAAATTATTCTGCTTGAGTCTATTATTTATCAATCAGTCAACAGTTTTTTCAACATCTCTAGATTTAACAGATCTCGATGCAAGAGATCGTTTTATAAAACATGGCTACACCCCAAACACTGCCATGGGTGACTTAAGCGATCAGGTCGTCAGCCCTCTAACAAGCACACCATTATCACCTTCTTTCGATATTGTAAATGGAACGAAACATGGATTTTCGAATAGAGTTGCCAATGAAAATGAGCGCCTTTATATAGTCTCACATTTAAAGATGTTAGCCTTGCGAAAAGGATCATCAGATGTGTGGAGTGACCTCTGGGATTCAAGCAAAACATACACACCACAACAGCAAGAACATTTACTAAATGCCTACACAATCATTTCACTGTATCAGAAGTTAAATGCAAGCCATTTATTGGCCCAAGGCTCATTATCAGAGCAAACATACAATGAGCATGTGCAAACTTATGCTGACCAAGCGATTGATGCAACTAGAAAACTCATGGGTACAACCGGACTTTCAGATGCTAATATTCTCAATAGAGTTCACGGATTTATGAGTCGGTATGTTCTTCCGACAAATCAATATTTGTCATCTTCACTAACACACTGCGCAACACTTGAAGATTTTTACGCATCTCTTCAACCAAGCTTTATAGCACCACCTTCGCCACCAGTTAGAAGTATGGATAAGGAAGCTTTACAAGATATCGTCCTTAGCCTTGAACTTCAATATCAACCAATTGCACAAGAATGGATCAACCTCTTGAGCGAGGAAAGCATATTATCACTACCCCATGGAGCAAATACTTATACTCTTGTAAACAGATTAGAAATTATAAACGCTATTGCCCCCGAATTACTCGCCAAACTAGCAAATCATTACCAGGACTTTGCAACACTTAAATCAAGTCCAGCTGATAAACTACGTGCTTTATCGGATTATTCAAAAAGTAGGATGTTTCAACAAACATTCAATAAACAGTTTAAACTTTATGTAAATACAAAAGGATTCCCAGCGGAAGAAAAAGCTGCTCTCAGCAAATGGGTTGATCTAATCTTGAGCACTCCAGATGACCATAGGAGCAAAGGAGATCTTGAAGAGTTTCTTGGATTATTAATAAAGACTGATGAGCCTACAGTAACTGCATTACATGGGATGTACCTAAATATACTAACGAAGCTAGGCAAAACATGCGTTATGCAATTGACTGGTCAAGAAGAACGCAGAAAAATCGTGCAAGAACTGTACACAGCAACTGCCGCAATCTTAGAATAATTGCCGCAGCAGAAAAGGTGTCGCTATTAAGGCGGCACCAAAGGTTATGCAAAACAATCCAAACAGCACAAGAACAAACCACAGAATCTGCATGATATCGAAGGTCGCGCTTGTCGTTGATAGTGTTAATAAAAAACTTGGAATGCTGAAAGGTAAAATCAACAAAGGCAAACTTACTTTATCTGTTATCTTTCCTTGAGCAATAAGAGTTGAACCTAGGAAGACAAGATTTAAGGTCGCAATGCCAAGACCAATGATGAAAGCAATACCATTTAGTAATGGCCAATTCTCTATCCAGATTAAAAATGATGTCATTACAATTAAAGGAAATGAGGTTCGCAACCAATAGCTAATACATTTAGCCATCATATAATATTCCAGTGATATCTGCTGGCTTAATAACCATTCTAAAGTTCCATCTTCAAAATCACTTAAGAATAAATTATTGAGATTTAGAGCGCTCAAAAGAAAACAAAGAACTAATAACTGCGACATATTAACTTTGTCTGATGACTCTCCCAGAGAAAGCATAAAAATAGCAAAGATAAATATCGAAGAGACTGCCCAAAACTCTTTTTTTCTTTGATATAAATCTTGAAAAATGAAGGTTATCATGGCAGTTGAATCGTTTGAGTTATCGTTTCAAAAGATAAGAGATCATGGCTAGCAATGATAGCACTTCCTCCTTTTGCGCAATGCAGATTCACAAGAGCAACAAAGCGAGAGACAGCCAACTGATCCAAATGACTGGTCGGTTCATCCAATAACCATACTGATGCGTCTTTCATAAGAAGCTGAGCAAAACAAACCTGCCGCTGTTGACCTGCTGATAGCAACCTAACTTTAATATCTCTAAGTTTTTGAAGTTTTAAGTGTCCTAAAGCTTCATCTATTTTGGCCTTGTGGCATTGTAATATTTGTGACTGCCACTCTAGATTTTCTTGTACTGTTAATTCTGATTTTAAAGCATTTTTATGGCCAATATAGATCTTTGATGTTTCATTATTTTTCATCAACTCAGGAGAAATAATGCCAGCCAGAATTTTTAATAAGGAGGTCTTACCTGAGCCATTCCTCCCTTTAAGAATAACCACTTCACCTTTCTTCACTGAAAATTCAACATTAGAAAACAGTGTTCTGTGACCTCGTTTTAAAGAAATATTTTGCCAATTAATCATAACGAATCTTAGCACGAATTCTTAATAAAATATTAATCTATTTTCTTGAGAATAGAAGATGATGGTAAAGTATATACCTCTGGACGCCGTGTTCTAAAATGAGGTGCAACGCATTAGAGTGTTTGTTGATAAGACAGGCACAGAAAGGCGTTGCAAATGAGAGAATACAAACAATTAGGATATGAAGAAAGAATAAAATTGGCAGCGCTTCGTCAATCGCAGTCATCACTAA
>CANFPP010000042.1 GCA_947449005.1 Holosporales bacterium
AAACGGACAGGCTGCATCTTGGCTGAGTAGATGCGCCGTGCGAGCTGGCTTAATGTTCGAACAGGCCTTAAAAAAGTCGAAGCCTATGTGTACTTGGTGACAGGCACAGCTTTGGGTGAGCTAAATCATCCCAACCCACTTGAACCTCAAAAATTCAAGAAACGCAGCAGACACTTTTTCCCATGGACTTCAACTGAAAGATCCGAGGGATCTAAAAAACAGCAAAGTTCATCGGAAAGAAAAAATGTAAAACAAGAAAAAATTAAATAACATAAGAATAATGCAAAAATAAAATTAAATAAAATTAAATAAAAAACAGAAAACTCTCACCGCCGTCATGGCGAGCCCGATGGGCGTGGTCATCTAGGAGAATTATCACTTATGAAATAGTTCGCGACTTACACTATCGAAAATTAGCAAAATTTAACACTTTAAACGACTGCCTAACTGGATGGTCACGCATCTACGGTGATCACCCTGACGGCGACGAGAGTTTGTTTTATACTATAAATACTCTATTTATAATTTGTGCTGAAATATAAGTGCCATGTATAAAAAAAGGGTCTTTAAGATACAATCCCAAAGACCCTTTTAATAATAAAATTAAGGAGTAATTTTACTTTTTAACTGGCTCGGCTTTTTTATCTGCAGCTGGTTTCGTATCTGCAGCTGGTTTCGTATCTGCAGCTGGCTCATCTTTTTTAACTTCAGCAACTGCTGGTGCTTCAGCAGAAGTTTTCCCAGCTTTAAAATCATCTAAGAACTTATTGAAGTTTTCGAGATCCATAGGTTGGACAACTATCCCTTCTTTTTCATTAAATCCAAAAACAGAAGGAACCCCAGGAATCTTAATTTGATCTGCTAAAGCTGCATTGATTTTGATAAGCTTGTCTGTCTCTTCAGAAGCAACATCCTTCTCAAGTTTCTGCATGTCTAGGCCTGCATCTTTTGCTAGCTTTACAAGGCCTGCTTGTTCAATTTTATTGTCCGTTCCTTCAAGAAGTTTGTTCAAGAATGCTTTGAATTTATCTGTTCCTTGATTAGCTGCTGCTATCATAAATTTTGATATTACAAGAGAATTAGGCGCAAGAAGAGGAACTGGTAGTAGGCGTATATTGATGTCTTGACGTTTTTGCAGAATTGCAAGAGTGACTTTCTCAAACTCATGGCAAAAATGACAAAGAGGATCAACAAAGGCTACTAAGTTAACCGTTGACTTAGGGTCACCAAGTGAGATTCCTGCCGCAAGTAACTTGTCTTTATTGTCGTTAACTGTTTTAACCATTTCTGTTTTAGCTTTTTCTTGTTGAAGCTGCATAGCTTCATTGATAGCTCCAATAACAACATCTGGCTTATCTTTAATGAATTTCAAGAAAAGATCTTGGATTTCCTGCTTTTGTGTATCAGAAAATGCTTGAGATACTACTTTTTCTGAAGCTTTCTCAACAACAGCAGGTGCTGGAGTTTTATTAACTTGCGCTGATGGCTTGTAAAAGAAGTATCCTCCAGTAACAATGACGGCTGCTCCAATAAGCAGTCCAAGATATTGTGAGGTGCCTTTTGTCTGTTTCATTGTGATCTCTCATTGTAAATAATTTTTAATAAATTTTATAATAATCTAGATGGCGTCATTTGCCAAAGATTTTCTTAAGTTTAATAAAAAATGATTATAAGACTTTAATAAGGGGAATAACTTCTTCAACAGAGTTGATGAATATAACAAGCTCTGCATCTTTGGGAGCAGTGAACTGATGGATTACAACTTGATTAATAAGTGTTATGAGGGGATCCCAATATCCGTTGATATTAATGACAATAATAGGTTTATTGTGAAGTCCAAGCTTTTTCCAGGTAAGTATTTCAAAAAGCTCATCAAGAGTGCCAAATCCGCCCGGTAAAATAATAAAAGCATCTGCGAGCTCTGACATTCTAAGCTTGCGTGTATGCATTGTATCAACAATATGAAGCTCATCAATACCTGTATGACCACCTTCAAAGTCTTGAAGATGTGTAGGCATGAAGCCGGTAACCTTGCCTCCGGTTTTCATTACTGCATCGGCAACAATACCCATTAGGCCATTGCGTCCACCGCCGTAAATAAGAGATAATTTATGTTCTCCCATAAGTTTTCCAAGATTCAGAGCGCTTTGGAGGTAGGCCTCGTCTACTTTATTAGAGGCACCACAATATACGCATAACGATTTAATCATTTTTTATCCTTTATTAAAACGTGGTTATCATGACTAATTTTTGCAAAGACTGGTAGTAAAAAATCTTCAAGTAGCCTAAAAGTAGATATAATTTTATTAAAAAAATGATAAGATTTAAGGGGGGCATGGTGGCTTTTGTTACGAGTCAAGAAAATCTGAAACTAACAATTTCAACACCTTTAGGAGATGATGTTTTATTGATTGATAATTTGGAGGGGGTAGAAGGAATTTCTGTTCCTTTTGAGTTCTCTTTAAATCTTCATTCACTCTCACCTAATATTGATTTTAATGCCCTATTGGGGGCAGAGGCTCATATCACTCTAGATTGCCAATCTTCTAAGCGTTACTTTAGTGGTATCGTTGGAGAAATCATTCAAGATGTTACCCAAGTTGATGCTTCTCTAAAGTCTCATACGTATTATCAAGCTAAGATTTATCCAAAACTATGGTTATTAAAATTTAACTGTGATTATCGGGTTTTTCAGAACCTTTCTACGATAGATATTATTATGACGATTCTTAAGGAAAACGGCATAACAACAGTAAGTGATCAGACAACAATTTGCGGCCGTAAAGTAAGAGAATATTGCGTGCAATACGGGGAAAGTGCTTTTGATTTCATTAGTCGTTTAATGGAAGAAGAAGGGATTTTTTATTTTTTTAAACACACGCCAAATTCTCATCTTCTTATTCTAACAGACACCAGTAATATTGCTGAACCTGCCGTGGAAACGAATGTTAAGCTTATCAAATCAGAGCCAACAACTCCTTTGTTAAATGTTATCCAAGCTTTCAATCTCCAGGAACAAGTTGTTATTAGTCAGTATTCATCTACGGATTTTAATTATTTAACTCCCTCAACTTCTTTGTATTCAAAAGTTAGCGGAGAAGGGAAGGGAGGGGGTATCTACGTATATCCTGGTCTGTTCTCAACAATGAGTGATGGAGAGAGAATCACGAATCTTCGTATTCAAGCACTTGAGTGGCCAAAGAGCATAGCGCAGGGAATAGGGACAGCTCCTAATTTTTATGCAGGTGCAAGCTTCACTCTTATGGGGCATGCACGGCAGGTCGCAAACAAAAAATATATACTCTACAAGGTTAAGCACTCTATATTCCCCAGAAAAGATACAGATCTTCAGCAGCCACCTTTAGTCTATCAAAATGAGTTTTGGGTGTTCCCAGGCGAAATTCAATTTCGGACTCCCCAACAAACTGCTAAGAAGCGCATTTATGGGCATCAAACAGCGACTGTCACAGGCTCACCCGGCGAAGAGGTCTGGTGTGATCAATATGGAAGAATAAAGATAAAATTTCACTGGGATGTTCGAAGCGGACAAAACGATAGCAGTTCTTGTTGGATCCGTGTTGCACAGGTCTGGGCTGGCAATGGTTGGGGTGGGGCCTTTACACCAAGAGTTGGAATGGAGGTTGTTGTTACCTTCTTAGACGGTGATCCTGATAGACCGCTTGTTATAGGTTGTGTCTACAATGGGAATAACATACTTCCCAATATTAGCCCAACGCAGAGCACGATTAAGACGAACACCTCAAAAGGAGGTAATGGCTATAATGAAATACGCTTTGATGATAAAAATGGTGCTGAGAAGATCTCAATTCATGCTCAGAAAAATCTTGATGTTGTTATTGAGGCTGCACGGACTGAAAAAATTAAAAGTGGAAACGATACTCTAACACTGCAAGCAGGCAGCAGAGAGATCGATTTACTTGGTCAAGGAACTCACAGTCTTTCGATTGCGCGCGGTGATGATGTGGTTAAAATTCAAAAGGGAAATAATAACTATACGATTACAGAAGGAAACCAAACAGTTACTCTTTCCAGCGGTAATCAACAAGTTACTCTAAATAACGGAGATCAATCAATTACCTTGGTTAAGGGCAACAGTAGTGTAACTCTGCAGGGAGGGGATCTCACTATTAATGTTGGGGGAAGCATAACAATTAGCAGTGACACAGGAACAACAATCCAATCCAATGGCACTATATTCTTAAATGCCAGTTCTGTGATAACTCCAAAAGGAGAGGTGGCTGTCATTTGAAGATATTTATCTTTGGCTTAGGATATGTGGGGCAAGCTTTAGGACTGTCTCTTTTAGCTGATGGTTGGCAGGTGTCAGGTACCACACGAGATCCTGAAAAGATTGTTATCCTAAACAAGCAAGGATTTAACACCTATCTCTTTTCTGATCCATCAATCCCTGGGATCTTAAAAAATTATTCCCATGTTCTCATTTCAATTCCTCCAGAGTTGGGCAATGATCCTGTTCTTTTAAATTATGCTAGTTTTCTAAAGAAAACCTCTTGGATTGGATACTTATCTGCAACAAGTGTTTATGGGGATCATCAAGGACAGTGGGTTGATGAAACCTCATTGTTGCATCCACAAACAATCAGTGGGATTCAGCGTATGAAAGCCGAAGAGCAATGGCTGTCAACTGATTTACCTGTTCATATCTTTAGATTAAGCGGAGTTTATGGGCCAGGCCGGAGCACGATAGATAGTCTTAAAAGGAATGAGATTCATCAGAGAGTTGACACACCTGGGCATTTCTTCTCACGAATTCATATCGAGGATATTTGCCAAGTTTTAAGAGCATCTATGAATAATCCAACGCCAAGAGAGATTTATAATCTTGCGGATGATTGGCCAGCACCAACGAGGGAAATTATTGAGTATGTATGTGGGCTTTTAAAACTTCCTTTGCCACCCTTAGTGCCTTTTGAATTGGCAGATTTAACGCCAAGAGCAAGAGAATTTTATCAAGATAATAAGAGGGTAGATAATTTTAAAATCAAAGCAGAATTGAACGTAAAGCTGAAATTTCCAACATATCGTTCAGGGTTAAAAAAACTGTTGATATAAAAAAACGGCAATCCTTAGATTGCCGTTTTAAATAATTAAAAACTTAAAAAGTTTTTAATATTAGTTCTTTTCTTCAGTTTTTTCAGTTTTTTCTTCAACTTTTTTCTCAACAACAGTTTTTTCTTCAGTTACTGCTGCTTCTTCTTTTTTATCATCAGCGATAACCATTGTTGTTGAAAGAGCAAGAATTGCAGCAAGCGCTAGTTTAGTTAAAGTCATTAAAGAACTCCTAAAGGTGTTAATTGTATTTTTCAATCCTAACTCACAACAAGACAGGACATACCAATATTATTAGATCACACTTTTATGTTGGTCAATAACTTAATTAAATAAAATCACTTAAATTAAAGAATGTTTTTCAAAATTTTATCTGATTTAGATTAAATTTTTACTGGGGTGGGTGAGTGCTAATTTTATTTCAAAAAAACCTTAAATTTTTAGTTAATTTATAAGCAAATAGCTATAAATTAAAATATATTGCGATATGCGGGTCGCAATGTAAAATTTCAGCGTTTATAAGAATATGAGATAAGGAATTGCAGAACATGATGTGTTCACAGATTTATGGAGTTAGGCTATTCATTCTTTATGTAGGATTGGCACTATCTTTATCCTGTAGTTCTATTGCTGCAGTAGTCGACACAACAACGTATGGAGAACCTCGTTCTGTCTCAGCTCGTTTTCCGTTTGGAGATTTAACAGAGACAGAGCAAAGAGAGTTTTCATCTCTCGTGTATACAGTTGGCTCTACGCGGGGAAATACAACCGAAATCATAACTTACTGTATCGAAAAAGCCAATTATTACAATGGGCTGAGAAGGCAAGGTACCGCAGAAAAATGGCAAAAAACATATAAAGAAAAGGCTTTGCATGATATTGATGCATTGGAAAAATTTTATGTAGCAGCTGATGCTAACGCATCATCAATTGCATCACTCATAACTGCGTCTCCAAGAAGTACAACAAGAAAGTCATCGTTAGAATTAGAGAGTGAAGAACCAGAATATGATTTAGCTGACTATAATAGGGCCGTGGCAAAGATTAAGGCACAAAAGTTGCAAGCTGATGCTCTGTTTCACCACTTTTACCCTCTTTATGATAATGGAGCAGGAGCGTGTTGGAAGAGTCTGCGGCGTAAAATAGCCCGTTATACTGAGGCCGGTGCCTTCTGTAGATCAGAACCTAATTTTACAGTTCCAAATAAAGAAAATGGAGAAGATTTTTATAACTTTTATAACACCATTGTACCTAGTGAGATGCAAGTGGGACGTCAAGTTGTAAAGAAAAAGCGTATACTAAGATCACCAACAGATGAAGCTTTGAAGGTAGAATAAAATGAACAATCAATCATTAGTATTAGCTCAATTGATGAGTGCTAAAATTTGCCATGATCTGGCAGCATCTGTGGGGGCGATGGGCCTTGGGATTGAAATGCTCTGTGAATCCTCTAGCATAGATCGTAATATCCAAGATCTTTTAGAAAGCAGTAATCAAGGGGCAAAAGCAAAGTTAAAGATTTTTCGAGCACTTATAAGCTCCCCTGACCATGAATTGTTTTTCCCAGAGGTTAAGCAGATGATTACAGATCTCTGTTCAGGAGAAAAGAAAACAAATGTTACTTGGTCATCAAATCTATGCAACTCATTAAGTGGAGTTGAAGCAAAGATTCTGCTGGGGTTAGCATTGCTTAGTTTTGAAGGATTGCCTCGAGGGGGTCAGTTAACGATTATTACCAATCCTTTAGACACTGGTTACCAAATTAATGGGCATGGCTCTATTGCTTCAGTGCGTGAAGACTCTCTAGAGTTTCTTGTGAGAGGAGGGGGTTTAAATGCTGCCACTTCTCGAACCATTTTTCCATACTACATAAGGACGATGGCTGAAGATGCTAACATTAAAGTGTTTTACACTTCTGGAGGTGCAGGTGAGTTTTCATTGGGCGCATCAAGAACTTAGTCTTGGCTGGGGCGCTAGGATTCGAACCTAGGGTGGCGGTACCAAAAACCGCTGCCTTACCGCTTGGCTACGCCCCAATAACGATTGAATTTAGCAAAGCTAGAAAAAAATGCAAGCCTTCAATTAAAATATTTTAAGTATTATAGTAAAGTTGATACTCAACTGGGTGTGGACGATGCTCTAGAGCATAGACTTCCTGCCACTTTAGCTGAGAATATGCGTTCAATAAATCTTTTGTAAAAACATTTCCCTGCAACAAGAAATCATGATTGTTTTCTAAGGCAACTAAGGATTCTCTCAAAGATCCTGAAACTGTCGGCAGATTTTTTGCAGCTTCATGATCTTCAAAAAGATCATGATCTTGTGATTCTCCTGGGTGGATGCGATTTTTGATACCATCAAGACCAGCCATCAACATAGCGCTAAAAGCTAGGTAGCTGTTTGCTGTTGGATCTGGGAAACGAATTTCTACGCGTTTACCATTAGGATGCGATGCAAAAGGAATGCGACAAGCAGCAGAGCGATTCTGTGCTGAGTATGCACAGATAACCGGTGCTTCGAAACCAGGAATGAGACGCTTGTAGCTATTGGTGGTTGGGTTGGTAAAAGCATTTAGTGCTTTGGCATGCTTTAAAATGCCACCAATATAGAACAATGCTGTTTCAGAGAGTCCTGCATATTCATTTCCAGCAAAAAGAGGTTTGCCATTGTTCCACAGCGACTGATGCACATGCATACCGGAGCCATTATCACCATAAATTGGTTTTGCCATGAACGTTGCGGTTTTGCCATAAGTGTTGGCAGTGTTACGAACAACATATTTGTAGATTTGCAAAGAGTCTGCGCTGTTAACCAATGTATTGTACTTTATTCCAAGCTCATGCTGAGCCGGCGCAACTTCATGATGATGCTTTTCTACAACGAGGCCCATCTCTTCCATGGTAGTCAACATCTCTGCTCGCATATCACTTAGAGAGTCCAAGGGAGGAACGGGAAAATACCCGCCTTTCACAGAAGGACGGTATCCATGGTTATTTAAATCAGAGATTTTGCCGTTTGATTTTGGAAACTCATCAGAATCAATGTGATAAAAAGATTCAGATGAGCCGCTGTCAAAACGAACGCTGTCAAATATGAAAAACTCTGCTTCAGGACCAAAGTAAGCAAGATCTGCAATGCCAGAAGTTTGCATGTATTGCTCTGCTTTTTTTGCAATTGAGCGTGGGTCACGGTTATAAACTTGCTTTGTTGTTGGATTATAAACGTCGCAGATAACAATTAAAGAGACTTGAGCGGAATATGGATCTACGCAAATTGAATGAGCGCTTGTGAGATCTGGCCTTAAAACCATATCTGATTCATTAATTGGACACCATCCGGCAATCGACGATCCATCAAAGAAAATACCTTCAGTAAGCAGAGTCTCATCAACAGCCGAAACAGGAAAAGCCATATGATGCCAAATTCCTTTTAAATCTGAAAAACGAAAATCAACAAATTTTGCTTGAGTTTGTTGAATTAAATCGAAAAATTTTGTTGTTCCAGTCACTTGAATCTCACGCTCGTTTTGATGTTAATACTCTATAATCTATAGCGTGGGTAAAAACGGCGCGCAAGATATTCTAAAGAACTTTATAAAGAGGGCTTGACGAAGTTCGTTAAAAACTTATAGAAATTAAAAGTCTTAATAAATTTATGGCGGGTGTAGCTCAGTCGGTTAGAGCGCCAGGTTGTGGTCCTGGAGGCCGCCGGTTCAATTCCGGTCACTCGCCCCAAGTTTTTTCAACCCTCAGAATTCGGGAGTAGCTTTACGTGAAAATCAATGGTAATGCGATTCGCATTGGAAACGTCATCGAGCATCATGGTAAGCTCTGGGTTGCAGTTAAGACTCAACATGTACAGCCTGGTAAGGGCGGCGCTTATATGCAAGTTGAATTAAAAAGCTTGATTGAAGGCACGAAGACAAATGAGAGATTTCGCTCTGCTGAACAAGTAGAAAGAGTTTACCTTGATGAGTATCCTTATCAATTTCTCTATGCCGAAGGCGATGATTTGATTTTCATGGAGCAAGAGACTTTTGAGCAAATCACTTTAAATAAAGACTTTGTTGGTGATGCTGCAGCTTTTCTACAAGATGGTATGATCGTAAATGTTTCATCTTATGAAGGAAAACCATTAAGCATTCAGCTGCCTGATGCGGTGATTTTGACAATTCAAGAAGCAGATCCTGTGGTTAAAGGGCAAACAGCTTCATCTTCTTATAAGCCAGCTATCCTAGAGAATGGCCTGCGGATTATGGTGCCTCCTCATATTGAGTCAGGGATGCGCGTTGTTGTTAACACGATAGATTCTACATACGTTGAAAGAGCAAAAGACTAAAATGATGAATCCTCGGTTCTCTAATCGGTCTGCTACAATTAATGTTATGACCGCTGCAATACAAAAAGCATCTAGGGCGCTTGTGCGTGACTTTGGTGAAGTTGAACATTTACAAGTTTCAAAAAAGGGGCTTGGTGATTTTGTCTCATCGGCAGATCATCGTTCTGAAAAAACGTTAATTCAGGAGTTAAGAAAAGCACGCCCTGATTACGGATTTATCGCTGAAGAGAGTGGGGTAATTCCTGGTGCAGATCCTGAGCATTGCTGGATTATTGATCCTTTAGACGGGACAACAAATTTTCTTCATGGCATTCCACATTTTGCTATTGTTGTGGCATTGAAAAAGGGCAATGAGATTATTGCTAGTACGACATATGACCCAATTCGAGATGAACTTTTTTGGTCTGAAAAAGGCAAGGGTTCTTTTGTGAATCAACAACGTATTCGAGTTTCTGGCAGAACAGCTTTAGATGAGGCATTGGTTGCAACGGGTATTCCTTTTGGTAATCATGGCGACAAACCACGTTTTCTCGCTTGTGCTGATCGGTTGATGCCGTTGGTGTCAGGAATTCGTCGCTTTGGCGCTGCTGCTCTTGATTTGGCTTATGTTGCTATGGGTCGCTGTGATGCTTATTTTGAAGATGATATCAAGATTTGGGATGTTGCTGCGGGTATCTTGCTTGTAAAAGAAGCGGGTGGTTATGTGACGGAAACGAATGGTGGGTCAAATATGCTCAATTCTGGAAGTGTTTTAGCTGCCAATACTTATTTGCATGAACCAATTTTAAAAGTTTTATCAGCAAAATAATCTTGTAGAAAAAGAATAGTCATTTAAGCTAAAGTAGCTATATCTGTTTTACTTATTTGGATGATGAAATGACTTATTTAGGCCGATGTTTCCTTCGTATGGTAATTTTCTTAGGCATAGCTGGCGGTGGCGTAGCTATGCTTTATCGTTCGCTTTTTACGGCTTTTTCTCATAACCCGGCTCTCAATGGTGTGATCTTTGCAACATTGTTGTTTGGTATCGTTCTTGCCTTTTTCCAATTGTATCGATTAAACAAAGAGCAAAGTTGGCTTGATACTTATGATCAAGGGGAAGAAAGATTTCCTGGTGCGCCAAAAGCAAAGATTATTGCTCCTTTAGTTATTTTACTAAGTGATTCAAGAGATCTTACAAGTATTTCTACTCTTACAGCTAAATCAGTATTGAGTAGTATTGAGGGAAGACTAGACGAGACGCGTGACATCAGCCGCTATTTAACCGGACTTTTGATTTTCTTGGGGCTGCTTGGGACATTCTGGGGGTTGTCACAAACAATTAGCGCTATCGCAGGTGTTGTAACAGGTATAGATGTTGGCAGTGCTGACACAAAAGACGTTTTCCAAAATCTTAAACAAGGACTGCAATCTCCCTTATCTGGTATGGGAACAGCCTTTAGTTCGTCAATGTTTGGTCTTGCTGGTTCATTAATTTTAGGATTTTTAGACCTGCAAATGACAAAAGCAGCGAGCGTATTTTATCATAGTCTTGAGGAACGTCTTGCACTTGTAACGAGAACATCTGGTTCAATTTCTGACAATTCTGCTCAAGGTGGCAGTGGTGTAGCTTATGTCCAAGGACTATTAGAGCAAACTGTTGAAGGTATGGGTGCGCTTCAGGCATTAATGCGTAGGAATGAAGATAGCCGCGTTAGTGTTGTAAAGTCATTGCATAGCTTTAGTGAGAAGTTGTCTTTAATGGCAGAGCATACAATTAGCCATCAGAACCTCATCAAAAAAATTGCGCAAAATCAAATTGATCTGCAAGAAAATCTGGTGAAAGTTACAAGTCAAGTAACGCATAACTTACAAGATGACACCATTAAGCAGCACATGCGTAGTTTAGATGCAACGTCTTTGCGTGTCTTGGAAGAGTTGATTGAAGGAAGAGCACGTACAACTCAAGAGATTAAAGCTGAAATTCGTTTAGTTGCGAGAACTTTATCAGCTCTTGCAAACGGTCAAGAGGTTGCTGCTTAGGGGCGGAGCCTCTAAGAGTGCATTTTTGGGATAAAAGTAGAGGTAAGTAGATAATAGACTCTCTGCATGAGATCCTAGTGTCAAGCACTAGGATGACATAAAAGCTTGGAACGCACCAACTGTTCAGGATGACAACCTTCCCTTCCACTGTCATCCTGGTGCTTGACACCAGAATCTCAAAATACAAATTAAGTATAAATAAAGTACTTATAGTATAAGTTGCATTCTTACTGCCGTCATGGCGAGCACCACAGGTGCGTGGCCATCTAGTTAATCACTTGTGTAAAGTGTTTCATTCTGTTGATTTTTCATAGATTTTTATTTTTCTGGATGGCCACGCCCTTTGGGCTCGCCATGACGGCGGCGGGTACTTTCACTTGTTTTTATTCCATTTTATTTTTGAATTATTTTGTTTTATTGTTTTTTTTCTCTTTTTGATGATTTTTTCTTTTTACGTTTCGGCGTCCGCTGCGTTTCTTGAATTTTTGAGGTTCAAGTGGGTTGGGATGATTTAGCTCACCCAAAGCTGTGTCACTAGACTAGTACACTCTGTCTTCGACTTTAAGGTCTGTTCGAACATTAAGCCAGCTCGCACGGCGCATCTACTTAGCTCAGATGCAGCCCAATCACTTACCCAGATTGGCGGATCGGTTATTTTGCCAAAACCGACGGCGGTACACTCAGCCAGTACACCGGCGGTGAAGCCTGGTCATTACCTCAGCAATCAAGGCCGCTCTGCTTCACCAGTAACTCTTCCCCATACATCCTTCCCAGGCTCAGCTTTTGACAGCTCAGGACATCTGTACTCCTCTACCCTTAAACGCAGCAGACACCGCTCTTTAAGTAAACTTAGTAACTTAAGGGTGTACCAACAAAAACACAGAATGAATTGGAGAAGAGCCCATCATTAATGGAGACTCTGGCTTTTAAGAAAATCCGGGTGATAACTTTGAAACTCATTAAATCTTTTGACGGATTCCGGACTACTGTCTTGAGAGGTTAATGGGCTTTTAAGTTATTATTTTTCTTTGAAAAACCTCGTATTCTTGTCGGTTACAGGTAAAGAATAAATCAAAAAATGAAAAAATGTCAAATTTTAAAAGTGGCCATAATTATTTTGGTTGTTTGTAATTTTAAGTTAAAATTAAATATCTCTTTCTGAAAATGAATATAACACTGAGTTTTTAAATCCGGGCCACATTCAAGCTGGAAGTGCAACACGGAGTAAATTTTCGTTAAAGACCTGAAGAGGAGTTTTCCACATCAGTTTCTTTCTCGGAGTTTCATTGTAGTTTAAAATTGTTTCATCAAAATCTTCTTG
>CANFPP010000043.1 GCA_947449005.1 Holosporales bacterium
AGGACAGCGGATCGGTTATTCAGCCAAAACCGACGGCGGTACACTCAGCCAGTACACTGGCGGTGAAGCCTGGTCATTACCTCAGCAATCAAGGCCGCTCTGCTCCACCATTAACTCTTCCCCATACATCCTTCCTATGTTTGAGCTTTTGACAGCTTCAAGCATAGAAAATCTGTACTTCTCTACCCTTAAACGCAGCAGACACCGCCTTACGTAATTTTACTTACTTAAAGGTAGGCCAACTTAAATACGGAACAGATTGGGGAAGAGCCCATCATTAATGAAGATCCTGTTTTTTAAGAAAATCCGGTTGATAACTTTTGAATTCAGTAAGTCTCTAAATATATTCCGGTTATATAATTCTGAGAGTTTAATGGATTTTTGAGTTATTATTTTTCTTTAAAAAACCCCGTATTCTTGTTAGATACAAGTAAAAATTAACTTAAAATATAATAAAAAGTCAAATTTTAAAAGTGGCCGTAATTATGTTTTTGGGCGGCTAGTCTTGCATGAGGTCCCCGGGTTTAACCCGGGGACGACAGTGTGACGGAAGAGCGGATTAAAGCCCTAGAGATCCCATATTCAAGAATTTTTCGCGGCGCATATGTTGCAGTTTATTTCCTTCAATTTTCATTAAAGAAGTAAGGCTTTTCTCAAGAGCGATTTTAATATTTGCCAAGACTGCTTGCTGCTGTCGGTGTGCGCCACCTAAGGGCTCAGGGATGATTTCATCAATAACACCAAGTTTCAAGAGATCTTGAGCAGTGAGACGCTGTGCTTCTGCTGCTTCAGCTGCTTTAGTGGAGCTGCGCCAAAGAATCGAGGCGCATCCTTCTGGCGAAATTACAGAATATATTGAATGCTCAAGCATAAATATTGTGTTAGCAGCGGCGATTGCTATGGCTCCGCCAGAACCACCCTCGCCAATGACGATGCTGATTAAGGGAACTTTGATCTTGAGGCAAGTTTCAATACAAGATGCGATGGCTTCTGCTTGGCCGCGCTCTTCTGCTTCAATTCCAGGGTAGGCTCCTGCAGTGTCAACAAAAGTAATAACAGGAATTTTAAATTTCTCAGCTAATTTCATTAACCGATTAGCTTTGCGATAACCCTCTGGTTTTGCCATTCCAAAGTTATGCTTGATTCGTGATTCTGTATCATTACCTTTTTGTTGGCCAATTAGCATGACTGTGTGGCCAGAAAGACTGCCTATGCCGCCAACGATGGCATGGTCTTCAGCGAATAATCGATCTCCTGCAAGGGGCACAAAATCCTCAATCATTCCTGATAAATAGTCGAGAAATTTAGGGCGATCAGGGTGACGAGCAATCTGAACTTTTTGCCAAGCTGTTAAATTTGTGTATGTCTGACGCAAAAGTCGATCGACTTTCGTTTGAAGCCGAGTCACTTCCTCAGCGATATTAATATCGCCTGAATTAGAAAGATGACGTAATTCTTCGATTTTGCTTTCGAGTTCAGCAACAGGTTTTTCAAAATCTAAAAACTTAATCACTTTTTTTTCCTTTTGCGTATTTTAGATCCTGGCGTTAAGCGCTAGGATGACAGTCGAGAATTTGTTTTGCGTGTACAGAGAATTACAATTATTTTTCGAACTTCTCTGTAG
The DNA here is from genome assembly GCA_947449005.1 of Holosporales bacterium. Lineage (GTDB taxonomy): Bacteria > Pseudomonadota > Alphaproteobacteria > Paracaedibacterales > CANFPP01 > CANFPP01. The sequence goes on from CANFPP010000043.1 coordinate 1,625, forward strand.
ATTTTGTAAGGCTTATTGCCTGAGAAAGCAAGCTTTCTTGACTTAACGGATGGTGCGTTATTACTAAATTCGTTAAGTGATCAGGGATAACGTGTGTATAAATTTGTGTTGTTGAAATGTCCGCATGTCCTAATAGTTTCTGAATAACTAAGAGATCTGCGCCGTTTCGCAAAAGGTGCGTTGCAAAGGCATGCCTTAAAATATGTGGGGATATTTTGCTAGGGTCAATGCCTGTATCGATGGCAAGTTGTTTAAGTAGTTGGCCAAAACGATGGCGAGTTAAATATCCCTGGCGACTTGTTGAGGGAAAAAGCCATTTCATCCCTTGAGTGCCAGATTTCGCAAGAAAATAGGAGCGAATCTGTAAATAGCTTTTAAGGGCGATGATAGCGGGTTCATTTAAAGGGACAATTCTTTCCTGTCCGCCCTTACCTTTTATTAGAATCATTGTTTGTAGCGTATTTGATTCGGAATCGGCAAGCAGAGAAGTCATCGGCAGGGAGACTAGTTCACTCACTCTAAGGCCAGTGCTGTACAATGTTTCAAGCATTGCATATAAGCGAATTCCCTCTGGTTCTGGGGAATTTGCAGCACCGTCAATGAGAATCGTTACATCATCTTCGGTAAGAGTTTTAGGGATTAATTTCTCTTTTTTAGGAAGTTCGATAATTTCGGTTGGATCGTCTGATCGCCACCCTTCTGCAGTTGCAAACCTATAGAATTGTCTTAAGACGGAAATTCTTCTCGCAAGCGTTGAGGGTGTGAGGAGCTTTCTTCTTAAATGACTTAGGTAATCAACAAGGATATCTTGCCCGATTATCATGGGGTTTTTAGTTCCTAAAAAACTAGAGAAATCAAGGAGGTCTCTTTTATAGGCAGAAAGAGTGTTAGCGGCAGCGGCTCTCTCTGCTGCGAGCATTTCTAAAAATGTATCAATAAAAGAAATCATATTATACCTTTCATGAATGAAGACACCTGTTTTTAAGTTGATCTTTTGCTTATTAACTATCGCCTTTAAAGTCTTAGATAGAATGAGCTATCTGCAATTTTAAAGGCTCTGTTCTTATTCAAAATCTCTGCCTTAAAATTCAGGTATCTTCATTCATGAAAGGTATGGATATGATCATGCCACAAAGATTGATGGCTATAAAGAAAATGATGACTTGAGATTTTTTTGTTTATACGATAACTATTGATATATGAAGAATGATTCTCAGAGTTATAAGACTACACAGTCCACAATAAGCTTTATGCCCTCAAAAACAATTGTGCTTGTTGGGTTGATGGGGTGTGGAAAGACGAGTATTGGCAGGCGTCTGGCTAAGAGGCTAGAGCTGCCGTTTTATGATTCTGATCATGAAGTAGAGGCTGCTGCTGGATGTCCTATTAAGGAAATTTATTCAGTTTATGGAGAAGAAGCTTTTAAGAGTGGTGAACATAGAGTTATTTCACGCTTACTAGATCAACCTATTCATGTTTTAGCAACCGGAGGTGGTTCATTTATGGATGATGAAACACGAGCTAAGGTTAAAGAAAAAGCAATTTCTGTTTGGTTGAAAGCAGATTTAGATACATTAGTAGCGCGCGTTTCTCGTCGTAATGATCGGCCATTACTGACTGATGGAAACCAAAAAGAAACCCTAGAGAGATTAATTGAAGAGCGATATCCAGTTTATGGCGAAGCGGATGTTCATGTTCAAACTTTTGATGAGCCAACAAACTCAACGGTAGAAAGAGTTATATTAGCGGCTAGTGAATTTGTAAGAATTAACCACCCGAATCAATATGTTTTGAAGTCAGTCTAGGCTTAAGGAGTGTCCTCACATGATTTACTTACTTTCACTTCTTTTGAGTGTCAGCACTTTTGTAAGTGTGGCTGATAATAGCCCTAGCAAAATTTCTATACAGCAGAATGTAGAAAGAAGCGCTTTCATTAAACGCTTGGCGCATGATTACGGAATTACTTTACAAGACATTAAGAACAAAAGAGCTGTTGCTGAAAAACTGGGTATTGTTAAGGATTTTGATAAAATCTTTAGTGAAGCTAGTGTTGTTTTACAACAAATTGAAGAAGTTATTAGCACTGGAGCTATTGAAGAAACTTCAGTGCAATCACAGCAATCAAAAATAACTGAGTTGAAAACTCTTGAAAATCTACAATATGTTCGAGACTTAATTCATACAATAAAAAGTAAAATGAATGAAGTTGAGGGAGATGATTCCAAGGCGCATGAGCTTCCTGACGTTATGAAAGAGCAATCTGAGTCATTGAGACCAATCAGTGTGCCATCTTCTAGTGTTTTACGTCCACAGGGACGCGCTAAAGAAAAAGCTGTTGTTACGTATCAGCCTATAAATTGGTCAGAGAAAGAACCTCGTACTGCACGTGTTCATCCTAAAAAGGATGATTCGGATTCTTTTGAAAATATCGAGTAAAGAATTCTTTTTCTCACAGAATACCTACGGTGCATTATTAATTATTGTTGCCGGCCTTTTTGTTGCTGTTAGTAACGGTTTAACGCACTCTCTTTCCATTCATTTTCCCGCAATCCAAATCTTATTTCTGAAAAGCTCAATAAGCTTATGTTTGATTGTAATTTTGTTTTCCTCAAAACTTACAGCGTTAACAAAAACCTCAATTTTCAGATGGCATAGTCTTAAGGGAATTGTGGGTGTTTTAGGCAGTTGGGCTTGGATTGTCGCCTTGCAACACCTGCCACTAGCGGATTCGAGTGCCCTTTCTTTAACGAGTGCATTGCTGACGAGCGCTGGAGGATATTTGTTTTTTGGAGAACGCCCAAGTTTTCATGTTTGGTTTTGCATATTTCTAGGGTTTATAGGCGTTTTGGTCGTGTTAAATCCATCTGTGCAAGTTGTGAGTGTATACTCTTTCTTTCCACTTTTTGCGGCAATGGCATTTGCTGCTTCCTCATTGCTGGTTAAGAAAATTTGCAAACAAGATTCATCTTATACAATTCTTTTTTACCTCATGCTTTTTATGAGTGCTTTTAGCTCAATACCAGCGATCTATTCATGGTCTCCAATAGCAATGGATGATGTTTATAAGATTGCTATTATTTCTGTAACTTATGTTTTGGGCCATTTTGTTTTAATTGAAGCGTATGTGAAGGCAGAAGCTTCGTTCATTGCGCCTTTTAAGTTTGCTAGGTTTCCGCTTGGAATGGCGACTGGTCTTCTCTTTTTTTCGGAGTTTGTCAGTATTCCAACACTGGTTGGAGGAATTCTCATTACATTTTCGTGTTTTTATTTGTTGAGAGTAGAGCAAAAAAAGAGCTTTTAAGGTGAATTTTGAAAGTTTTCTTGCAATTTTGTTGTCAAGAAAATAGGGTGGGCTTATTAATTTTATTGAATTGCGATCTTTATGACTACGCTTCTTCTTCTTTTTCTTATCGGTGTTTTATTGATGGTTTCTGGCTGTTTTTCAGCGACAGAAACTGCGATTACTGCTGCTTCAAAAGCTAAATTACACCAGCTTGCAAAAGACGGTAATAAAAAAGCCAATATTATTAAATACTTACAGAAAAATATTAACCTGGTGATCGCTGTTTTGTTAACAGTGAACACGATGATTAATGCTTTGGTTGTGTCTTTGGCAACGGCTCTTATGATTGAGTGCGTGGGGCAAGAGGGCATTGCTTATGCTTCCTTAATAATGGGTGTGCTTATTGTGATTTATGCAGAGGTTTTACCGAAGAACCTTGCCTTGCATCAGCCTGAAAGATTGTTGCTTTTTATAGCCACGCCTCTAAATTTTATCTTCAAGATTTTCAGGCCTGTTACCTTAGTTATCAATGCTATCGTTAAAAAAACCTTGGGGATTTTTGGTGTAAAAACAGAGCCTAATGAATTTTCTCATGCAACTCTTGAGGAATTAAAGGGGGTTATTGATCTGCACACGGGTCCTGGTCAGGATGTTGTGCATGAAAAAGCGATGTTAAAAAGTATTCTGGATCTTGGGTCTGTGCAAGTTGGCGAGATTATGGTGCATCGCAAAAATGTTACTATGTTGAATGCAAGTGACTCTTTAAGTTCCATCGTCGATCAAGTGCTTTCTTGTCCGTTCACGCGCATGCCCTTGTGGAAAAATGATCCTGATAATATCGTTGGTGTTATTAATGCAAAAGCACTGCTGCGTGCGGTGCGCTCTCACCCGGGAAATATTGATGAGCTTGATATTGTTAACATTGCAAGTAAGCCTTGGTTTGTTCCGGAAAGTACTGATCTTTTAGAACAACTGCACGCGTTTCGTGTGAGAAGAGAGCATTTTTCTCTTGTTGTAGATGAATATGGTTCTTTAATGGGAATTGTAACGTTAGAGGATATTCTTGAAGAAATTGTTGGTGATATTGCGGATGAGCACGATATTATGGTTCGTGGTGTTAGGCCGCAATCAGATGGTTCTTATATTGTTGATGGCAGTGTTACAATTCGAGATTTAAACCGTCAATTCGATTGGTCGCTTCCGGATGAACCGGCATCTACTATTGCGGGCTTACTTTTGTATCAAGTGCGAATGATCCCTCATGTTGGTCAAGTTTTTATGTTAAACGGTTTTCGTTTTGAGATAATAAGACGTCAACGTAATCAAATTACGCTGGTAAGAATAACCCCTCCTCAAAGTTAGGTGTAGCCATGGAAATATTAGTTTATACAACGCAGATTTGTCCCTATTGTGTACGAGCGAAAAAGCTTCTTGATTCAAAGGGTGTGCAATACACGGAGATTGATGTTTCAAATGATTCAGACTTGCGCCAGGTGATGACGCAAAAATCTGGAGGCCGGACGAGTGTGCCGCAAATCTTTATTAATCAACAGCATGTTGGTGGCTGTGATGATCTCTATGCTCTTGAAAAAGCAGGTGAGTTGGATAAGCTTTTAGAGCTTATTTAAGCTTTGGATTTCTTCTAGAGAGAGACCTGTTGCAGCTGCGATAATAGAAGGATCAATTTCCTGGGCGAGAAGATTTCTAGCAACTTCGATTGTTCTTTCTATCTTTCCCTCTATCTTACCTTCAATCTTTCCTTTTTGATGAGTAACTTCGAGCGTATTTTCATTGTCTACAACTGCTAAAGCTGCATCTTCGTATGCTAAAATCTCTGCCTCACTCCAGGTATAGCGTTCTAGAGTATGGTACGCTTCTTCAATAGGCGTGCCTTGAAAAACTCTTGGAATCTCAAAATCTCTATCAGCATGTTTTAAGAAATAAAGCCATTTTTCTTCAATTGTTTCAAGCTCATGTTCTAGTTTATTAAACTTGGGAAGTTCGATAAATGTAAATGAGAAATCTTTTAAGTCATGTTCGTAACTTGAAGTGTCCAAAATTAAATGATCGGACTTATAAGAGTCTTTATCTCTAAAAAGAACATGATTGGCAATCGCTAAGAAGATAACATGATTAAGTTTAGGGTATTGTTCTTTGCGGTCTAGCTGTCCTGTATATGTCTTTGCAGCGTAGTATTGGGCTCTTTTATCAAAACCAGGTGTATGAGAAATCTGCATCTCAACAATGTATCGAATGTTTCTGGCATCTTTGCACAAAATATCAACAATGCTTTGTTTCGCCCCAAAAGTCTTAGGAGCTTGGATTGGGTTGAGAAAATCAACTTGCTCGATAATTTTATCGCCCGTGAGATTCAACATCCCGTTGAGAAAATCGATTAGTAAATCCTTATGATCCTCACTGCCAAAGATCTTTTTAAAGGCAACATCATTTCTGGGGTTTAAGAATTTACTTTGCATCGTTATTTCCCATCATTTTTTTATATTTATAACATGAATTTTTTAAAAATTCACGTTTAAATCTCTGAGAGTAACGTGGCATTACCCCCAGCAGCAGTTGTGTCTTGAGTGAAGACACGCTCTGTTACAAACTTTAGGAGATAGTTTGGGCCACCAGCTTTAGGTCCTGTTCCGGATAGGCCTTCTCCGCCAAAGGGTTGTACGCCGACGACAGCCCCAATCATGCTGCGATTAATGTATAGATTGCCAACATGCGCGCGCTGACGGACTTTATTTACGGTTGATTCAAGGCGGGTATGTAATCCTAAAGTTAAGCCATAACCAGCGTTATTAATTGTATCAATAACATGATCGAGTTGATCTTTTTCAAAGGTGACAAGGTGAAGAATTGGGCCAAATACTTCACTTTTGAGGTCAGCCGAAGCTTCGAGATGCCAGATTTGTGGAGCGATAAAATCTCCATCAATGTCGGGAAGGGGAGAGTGGAAAAGAAGTTTAGCTTTGCCATCAGTACTTAATTTTTTAAGATAGAGGATATGCTTTTGCAGTTGTTCTTTTGCAGTGCTGTCAATGACGGGACCAACATCCGTTTCCAATAAATTAGGATCACCAACTTTTAATTCAGCCATAGACCCTGTAATCATTGTGATAAGAGGTTCCGCAATGTCTTTTTGAACGAATAATAAACGTAAGGCCGAACATCTTTGGCCGGCACTTTGAAAAGATGAAATCATAATATCGTTTACGACCTGTTCTGGAAGTGCCGATGAGTCAACAATCATGGCGTTTATACCGCCAGTTTCTGCAATGAATGGAATAATCGGTCCGGACTTTTGAGCTAGGATGAGATTAATGTTCTTCGCTGTTTCAATCGATCCCGTAAAAGCAACACCAGAAATTTTTGGATGGGTTAATACTTTTTCAGCCACAAGACCTCCGGGTGCATGAATTAAGTGAAGAACATCACGGGGAATGCCTGCTTGATGCGCAAGGTTGATAGCCATCTCAGCGACTCGAACGGTCTGTCCAGCTGGTTTTGCGAGAACGCAATTTCCAGTAACAAGAGCAGCTGTAATTTGTCCTAGAAAAATGGCCAAGGGGAAATTCCAGGGGCTTATGCAAACAAAAACACCACGACCGTGGTACGTGAGCTGGTTAAGTTCTCCGGTTGGACCGGGTAATTGAACAGGATTTGTTTGTAGGTTTTGAGCCTGAAGGGCGTAGTATTTACAAAAATCAATTGCTTCACGGACTTCTGCATGGGCATCTATCAGAGTTTTTTTGCCTTCTTTAATTAAGATGCTCAGAAGATCTGTGGTATTGTCTTGCAAAAGATTACCAAGGCGATCAATGATTTCAGCACGCTTTGATGCAGGCGTTGCAGCCCATGATGGATGGGCTATTGATGCATTTTCTATAGCATCCTTTATCTTCGTTTCACTTATTATTTCTGGCGCGTTTTTCGCGGGGATTTGTTCAAGCTGTTGTTGAAGGTTTTTCAAAACTTCGTAATCTGAAAAATCAATTCCCTTTGAATTTTGTCTTTCGGGTTGAAGGATGTCTCGTGGCAGGGGGATGTTTTCATGCGCGGTGCCTTTGAGTTTTTGGGCCTCAGCGATAGGGTCAATAATTAAAGATTCAGCTGGGCGTTTTTTATCATAGATCTGATTCACAAAAGAACTGTTTGCACCATTTTCCAAGAGTCTGCGGACGAGGTAAGAGAGGAGGTCTTTGTATTCGCCGACAGGGGCGTAAACTCGGCAAGGGATGTTTTGTTGCTCTAGGACTTGATCATAAAGACTTTCGCCCATGCCGTGTAATCTTTGAAATTCATAGTCTTGATAGTTTAGGCTATGCGCTATTTCTATGATGGCAGATAAGCTGTACGCATTGTGCGTTGCAAACTGTGGATAAATCCACTGAGTGAGATTCAGCATTTTCTCAGCGCAGAGAAGATAGGAGGTGTCTGTATAGACTTTCCTCGTATAGACAGGATATTCATCAAGGCCTTTTTCTTGAGATCGTTTGATTTCTGAATCCCAATAAGCGCCTTTGACTAAACGTACACATATTCTTTTTGAGTGTGTTTTTGCGAGATCTGCTACCCACTCAATCACAAAGGGTGCACGCTTTTGATATGCTTGAATGGCTAGGCCAAACCCATCCCAATCTTTAAGGTCAGGAGATGCAAAAACAGTTTCAATAATTTCGAGAGAAAGGGCTAAACGTTCTGACTCTTCAGCATCAATGGTAAGGCCAATGCCTGCTTGTTTTGCAAGAACAGCAAGCTCTAGGACAAGTGGTGGTAATTCTTTTAAGACACGTTCTCTTTGGGCAACTTCATAGCGAGGATGAATGGCTGAAAGTTTTACAGACAAACTTGGCATTTCAAAAACGGAGCGCCCAGAGGCTGCTGCTTTACCAATGGCGATTAATCCATCTTTGTAAGTGTTGAAATAACGATCAGCATCAGCCTGTGTTCGCGCACCTTCGCCTAGCATGTCATAGGAATATCTATATTTATCGGTAGAATGAGAGAGTGCTGCTTTGATTGTTTCTCCCATAACGAATTGCTGTCCCATGACTTTAATGAATTGGGTCATGGTTGTGCGGATGACAGGTTCGCTGAATTTTCGAGTAAGTGCTCCGATGCTGCTTAAAAGACCTTTAGATTCTAATCCCATATTGAGGAAATGACTGGTTGTGGACATACCGAAAGAAGTTATTTTTTTTACAAATGATGAAGCGTCTGACTTGCTCCAGTTTGCAAGATTAACTTTGTCTCGAATAAATTGATTCTGGGTGTCTGAATCTGGAATGCGAAGAAGCGATTCAGCCAGGCACATAAAGGCTAGTCCTTCTTGGCTATTAAGTTGGTGGGCCTGGAGAAAGTTCTCAACGCTTAAAGTTTTTGGTGGGATTTTGCGAAGATTTGTAATAAGAGCTAATGCGCGAGCTTTGATTTTTTCTATAAGTTCAGGCGATAGAGTTAAATCTTTTAATAGATTTTGGACAGCCTCTTGCTCGCTAATGCGATAATTACTATTAATTTTTTTCCAAAATAATTCGTTTTCTAGACGGTCTAAAATCATTGTTTGTCCTTAAGTTAATCCACATATGCGCAAAAATACGAAAATAACAATAGTATTATATGTTATAAAAATGTATAGATGGTTAAATCTCTCTATTGCAGGGAGATTAAATCGTTTTCTAAATATATGGGCTTTTTAAGCTTTGGAATTTATTCCTTATCCTACACTTGAAATCAGTTGGAAGATAATTATATAAAAAACACTTCGTTTAGTGACATTTGGTTTGTTTGGCATTCATGGAACCGGTTCAACTTTTTAGTTGTCTTAACTGGGTCTTAAAACCTCAGTAGTCATTGCCGAAATATTATATATCTCTCTTGAATGGAGGGGTAGCCAAACCATTTACACTAAAAGGAAAAACTATACATGCGTTCATTTGACGAACTTAATTTAATTGAGCCAATTCTATCTGCCCTTAAAGATGAGGGATATACAACACCAACTCCAATTCAGCTTGAAGCGATTCCGCATCTGCTTGCTGGTAGTGATTTGCTTGGATATGCTCAAACAGGTACTGGTAAAACAGCAGCATTTGCGTTGCCTATTTTACATCACCTTGCAAACAATAAAAAACCAACAACTTCTAGAGTGGTTCGTGCACTCGTATTAGCACCAACAAGAGAATTAGCAGCGCAAATTAACGATAGTTTTCACACATACGGTAAGAACTTGAAGTTAAGCTATGCAGCTATTTTTGGTGGCGTTGGTCACGGTAGACAAATTCAACAACTTTCTAGAGGTGTTGATGTGTTGATTGCAACACCAGGCAGATTGCTTGATTTGGTTAACCAAGGATATGTGCGTTTAAACGCTTTAGAATTTTTCGTGCTTGATGAAGCAGACCAAATGTTTGACATGGGATTCATTCATGATCTTAAAAAGATTGTTCGTTTGCTTCCTCATAACCGCCAAACATTACTTTTCTCTGCGACAATGCCTGCTGATATTTCAGAGCTTGCTTCAAAAATTCTAAACAAGCCTGTGACTGTTGAAGTTACACCGGTTGCTTCGACTGCAGAAAAAATTGAACAAAAAGTTATCTTTATCGAGCAAGGAAATAAAAACGCTTTGCTTGGTGAACTTTTAAAAGATCCAGCAATCACGAGAGCATTGGTTTTCAGCCGTACAAAACATGGCGCTAATAGAATTTATGAGAAATTAGAATCTTTGAAAATTAGATGTGAAGCCATTCATGGCAACAAATCACAGAATGCAAGACAGAAGGCTTTGGAAGATTTCCGTTCTGGTCATGTGCGTGTTCTTGTTGGAACTGATATTGCAGCGCGCGGAATTGACGTTGATGGCATTTCACATGTTATTAACTTTGACTTACCAAACGTTCCTGAGAGCTATATTCACAGAATCGGTAGAACTGCACGTGCAGGAACTGAAGGCGTTGCTATTTCTTTCTGTAGTAAATCAGAAAGATCATTCCTTCGTGATATCGAAAGACTTATTAAAAAGCGTCTTCCGAGCGAAGAAAGCTCAGTTGTTGCAAGTGAATCTGATAAACCAAAAAAATCTCAGCATGCGGATCAAATGAAGAGATCATTCTCGCAAAAACCTTCTTCTGGTCGCAATGATAATGGTTCTGCACGATCTGATAGAGCGCCGAGAGCAGAGGGTGGATCATCTTTTGACAGGCCAAAGAGATCTTTTGATCGTCCAAGTGGCGGTTCATCAGAAGGTAGATCATTTGCTCCACGTTCAGCTTCTGGTGGCAGAAGTGATAACGGTCCTTCAAGATTTGATAGAGCGCCAAGAGCAGAAGGCGGATCAGCTGGCAATAGTTATGACAGACCAAAGCGCTCATTTGATCGTCCAAGTGGCGGTTCGTCAGAGGGTAGGCCTTATGCTCCACGTTCAGCTTCTGGTGGCAGAACTGATAATGGTCCTTCAAGATTTGATAGAGCGCCAAGAGCAGAAGGCGGATCAGCTGGCAATAATTATGACAGGCCAAAGAGATCTTTTGATCGTCCAAGTGGCGGTTCATCAGAAGGTAGATCATTTGCTCCACGTTCAGCTTCTGGTGGCAGAAGTGATAACGGTCCTTCAAGATTCGATAGAGCGCCAAGAGCAGAGGGCGGATCAGCTGGCAATAATTATGACAGACCAAAGCGCTCATTTGATCGTCCAAGTGGCGGTTCATCAGAGGGTAGGCCTTATGCTCCACGTTCAGCTTCTGGTGGCAGAAGTGATAACGGTCCTTCAAGATTTGATAGAGCGCCAAGAGCAGAAGGCGGATCAGCTGGCAATAGTTATGACAGACCAAAG
>CANFPP010000044.1 GCA_947449005.1 Holosporales bacterium
CAGATTAGCACGGTTTTGACGATCAAGGATATCGAGAATTACATCGTCACCGAACACCATTCCCGTTACCCCTTTCGTCGATTTTAAGGACGTGTCTGCAAGGACCAAATTATCCTCCATCCCCGACCAATAAAGCAAGGCGATTTTTATGAATATCAAGTGCTGTTGATATTCATCCGATAGCAAAAAAAATGAGGGAAAACTTGATGACAAAAAAGGTGCCCAGTAACAAAAAATATTGAATGAAAACCAGCATGGCAAAAACCCAATAAAACTGCGGATTTTTCGAGACGTTGCTTGTCAACGTATAAGCGCGCTGTTTGAAAAAATCTGAAGATTGTTTTCAGGCAGATTTTATGGCTTAAGTTCGCCTTCGGCTCTCTTAAGATTTTCTGATTTTCTTTTCAATGATTGTTTGAGATGTTGGCTGTTTTGTTGTATAGTTTTTTTAAATTTCATCTTCACAAAATTAGCAGCGGAATTTAATATCGATGGAACAACCAGCACCTGTCCGTGCGACTAAATTTGAGGATCAACCTGCTTCCCTATTTCAGGATCAATCTATTCATGTTGGTCAGATAAAGTTGCAAGTGAGATTAGCAGGTGACATGGACGAGAAGTTTTTGGAACGGTTAGGTCAGATTTTGAAGCTCGAAACTCCGTGCTAAAAAATAGGTAATGATGCAAAGCGATAAACGCCCACAATTGAACGAGGACATAGATGTTTTTGTTTTTGGCTAGATGAGATCAAAAAACCCCGACTTTCTTCTATGGACACATCTTATGGCGTTTTTAGAACACAATAAGAGGTCAAAATCGAAGACGTAATCTTTAAATAAAAATATATTTGAGAATTCAGAGGATTATTGCTGCATGAAAGGAACGGCAGATGCGCCATAGCGTTGTGCGTTGAATGCCCATTTTTTATTTTTATTAGAAAAACATAGGGTTTCTACGGCCTTGCAGCTTTTATGTGAGTTCTCAAAATCACTAAAAACCACGTAAAAACAATTCTATGGAAAAGGACTTGGCTCAGAACGAACACTTTTGGGGGTTCTTCCACTCTAGGAATTTACGGAGTTTATAAAAATGGTAAACAAACCCTCACAATTCTACGATCATGTGTTTTTATGGCCGATTCTACACGTTCCGTAATCCTCCGTGATGACATTGCTCCATTTTTTTTATCTGTGACAAAATTGTTTTATCTGCTGTGCTTCCCCAATTTTTGTTGCCTCTCTCTACTCGCCTCTCCCCAGTTTTGTTTACCAGCTCTTCAAAACATCTACACTTCCTCCTAAAAAAAACCTTAAGGAGCCGCAGGCGATCTTAAGCCCGACTATCTGGCGGAAAAATCTATAGATTTTTCCAAACAGCGCGCTTATACGTTGCAAGCAACTTAGCGCTAAAACGGATCAAAAGTTCCTAGCATTTAAGTTCTGACATAGACAGCATTTTTCCAAAGTGTGGCATGGTTTTGCACGTTCCGTAATACTTCTGGACATGTTGAATTTAGAAAAATTGTTTTCAGAAAAATTCGAATCAAAAATGATTTGTTAATTGCTGAGCAAGAGTTGAAACTCGGTTTTCCAAATTTCGAGACGTTGAATTTTTGCCTCCGGAAGTCCCCCCGTCTTTTCAGCTTTCTCGATCTCAATAATGTGGTATAGCCATGTTATCGTAAGGATTTTTCATAAGACACAGGCTGAGAAATTTAATCATGACCGACGAAGAAAAAAAGAGACTTGTCATCCAGATAGACAGAGACGTGACTAGAATCCTGGCATCTGGGGGAACGGTTCAAGATATTCTGATATTTTTTGCTCATTCTTTGGATAATATTTTTACAAACATTATTTCAAGCACACCCAAAAACATTCTAAACGACTATTATCAAAACTATGATGGGTTTTATACGCTCATAAAAATTATTGAAAATATGGCGAAAGTCACCTCAGAAATGAAACAAAAACCCCAGTCCTCGCCACCTCCAGCTAAAATAACGGATTTTGAAAAAAAAGTTTCAGATATCCAAACAATTTTAACGAAATCCCTGCACGAATTAATCGCTCTGTGTCAGGGACAGGATAATGCGCTGGGGGATGATAAAAAATTATTTGTGGTATCTAATTTTTTAAAAGCGATCATTTCCACAGCATCTGGCCTCATGGAAATTCAAATCCCTGGAGGTGCTAGTTTTTTATATGCTGAAATTGAAAAAGATGCCAAGTCAGGCGGCTTGATGTCTATTCACAGCTTTGGGGGCAAACTCTCCGACACGATCTCGATTTCAGAAGTTGAAGAAGATGATTTTGCAGGAGCCATGAATTATTTGGGTCAACAGTTATCAACCACGTTGTTTAAAGGCGTTCTTGAGTTACCAAAATCTTTGCAGACTCAAGAAATGTTTCTGCGAGGTATCGAGGCGTTACTTGTTAATTTGTTACATCAAAAATTTAACGATCCCCACGACATCCTGGATCAATTCACCGGCAACGCCCACTTGTCACTCGCTGATGCCCAGGATCAATTCAAAAATTGAAAGACAGTAAAATATCAAACCACTCCTTCTCTTGGCCTCTGTGTGACGCAATGAGATTTTCGATTTCTGAGTTTTGTTGATTTTTTATTGGCAAAATCATCTTTTCAGATTTATCAATTTTGATTGTTAATCCTCAAATTTCAAATTCTGAAGAATCTTAAAAACAACAACTTATCCACAGGAATAGAGCGGTTACCGAAAATTCTTTTTGCTTGTTTTTAACTTTTAAAAAGTTTTAAGTATTTTAGGCATAGGGGCGAGCCGCAGTATTGCTGGGTTTTTAGAGGTTAACTATCACAAATAGGGTGTTAACTATCACAAATAGGGTGTTAACTATCACAAATAGGGTGTTAACTATCTCTTTACATAAAATGTGATATGTGAATAACTTCTTATTTTAAAGTTTAAAAGATCACCATGAAAAAACTATTAAATGCTAAAAACTTTGTTATTAAAGATAATGCCCTTATCGAAGCTCGGTATCGCCTTAACATTCAGGAATCCAATGTTATATTGTGGTTGTTAAACCAAATTAAACCTACTGATGAAGATTTTAAAACTCATAAAATGGACATAGTTGAGTTTGCCGCAATGGTTGGATTAGATGTTAATAGTCAATATTCTAAATTATATTTAGTTACAGAAGGGTTGATGAGACGGATATTAAAAATCAAGATATCTGAAGAGGAAACTCTTCAAGTAGCATGGCTAAGCTCAGCCAGATATCATCACAAAAAGGGCTATGTTTCGCTAGAGTTTTCTCCATCTCTTAAACCTTATCTTCTACAACTTAAAGAACAATTTACGAAGATAGATCTCATAGATACATTGAATTTAAAAAGCATCTATTCACGTAGAGTATTTGAACTTTTGTTGCAGTATTTATCAATTGGTAAGAGAGAAATGAGTGTTGGACAATTACGAGAGTTTTGTGGATTAGAAGCTGAGGAATATAAATTATACGGACATTTAAAATCACGAGTAATAGATCAAGCCAAGCAAGAGATCAATGCCAAAACAGAATATGAAGTACATTACGATGAAGTTAAGAATTCTCGCAAAGTTGAAAATTTAAAATGGACTATAAAAAAGAAATCACACTTTGAAAAATTCCAAAGTGAAAAAGAAAACATAATCAAAAAGGAGTTTCGTTCTGAAAACCAGATGATAGATAGGCTTATGGGTTATGGATTTTCCAAGAATCAGGCAAAAAAAATGATTGAATTCCATGGAAATGAAACTGTCAGTAACGCTATAAAGTCAGTTGATATTCAGGTTTCGAGAGGTAATCCTGAACATCCGGAAGCTATGATGAGAGCAGCCATTAAGGAAGGTTATAAGCCAGATGTTTACAAAAAGAAAAACCCTGAATAATATAATATTTTTCATGTTACATAGTAATATAAATCTCCAAATATTACTATTATTACCACATTTTACTAGTAATCTTTGTTTTCTTATGTTACTTAGTTTAATCAGTAACTAAAAATTAAACGGTAATATCCATAACATGGCATTACCAAATAATATGGAAAAAGCAATATGACAAAAATTATAGCAATAAGTAATCATAAAGGAGGAGTCGGAAAAACAACCTCAACAGTAAATATTGGATCCGCCTTAGCTCTTAGAGGAAAAAGAGTATTATTAGTTGATCTTGACCCCCAAGCAAATCTGTCGCAAAGCCTTGGTGTTAAAAATCCAAAAATCACAATTTATGATAATCTTCGAGGAAACAAATCTATTAATATTGAAACAATTAAAGATAATCTATCTTTAATACCTTCATCACTCGATTTATCTGCGGCAGAGTTTGAGCTTAACTCTGAACCTGGACGAGAATATATTTTGGGAAGCATTTTAAAAAATATCTCCAATAATTTTGATTATATTATTATCGATTGTCCGCCATCTCTAGGACTTCTAACCGTTAATGCGTTAACCGCCTCTGATCAAATAATAATTCCACTACAAGCAGAATACCTTCCTTTAAGTGGGCTTGAAAGATTAAATGATATCATAGAAAAAGTTAAGGATAGATTAAATCCTAAACTAGAGATAGGTGGCGTACTTCTTACGCAATATGACCCCAGGAAAATACTAAATCGCGATATAGCAGAAAATGTTAAAGAATTTTTTGGTGAAAAGTTATTTAAAACCACAATTTCAAGCAATATTGCTTTAGCTGAAGCACCAAGCCAAGGACAGGATATATTTTCCTACAACGAATCTTGCAAAGGGGCATCTGATTATAATGACCTTTGCGATGAGCTATTTGAAAAAGGAGTTGCATAAATTGGCAGCAAAAAAGAAGGATTTCAAACAGCTTAAAATTAGAGGTGGAGCAAATGCATTGTTGGGAGGAGGAGTAGAAAATGAAAAACCTTCTAGTACACTTTCTAATGCCAAAAAAAATCCGGGAAAATTAGAAATAAGAGCGACGTTTATCGTTGATTCGGAAAAATTAAACTTAATAAAATCAATTTCACACTGGCAAAGAAAAAAGATTAAAAAGGTCGTTGATGAAGCTTTTACGACGTATATAAGAGAATATGTTTCTAGTCATGGAGAAATTGAAATGCCAGAAGAGACAGATTAAGACTCTATCTTCTTAATGATTTTAAGATCACACAAAAAAACATAAGTAATACTATATTACTTGAAAATACTGTGTTACTGATGTTTTTTTGTTTACCTTTTTTTAAAGTAAGCCCCATGCGGGTCTACAGGTTCTGTGGAAGAGTTTTTGAGTTTTGGATGGTCAAGCTATATCCGGCGAGGTGGCAGAGGGCTTTAATGGTTGTAAATTCCGGCTTAGATTTTCCGGAAAACACCCGATATAAATGCTCACGGTTTAAATGCGCTTGTTCCGCAATTTGTTTCACCGAATAATTTCGGGCTTTCAGAACGTAATCAAGCGCGGAGGCGGCTATACGAGGGTCGTCATCTTCAAAGGCCGCTTCTAAATAGAGGAAGGCTTCGTTGGGATCTTTCAGGCTTTCGACCAGATATGTATCATAATCTTTAAATTTAGGCATGATCAGATTCCTTGATTAAAACTGCGTATTTTTTGGCTGTCTGTATATCTTTTTTCTGAGTTGATTTATCACCGCCACATAACAAAATGATGACCTTTGCCTCTCTTGCGTTCGAGTTCATGTAGTAGAGACGATAGCCCGGTCCATAATGAATTCGTAACTCATAGACCCCTGCTCCTAAAGATTCTGAATCGCCAAAGTTACCAAAGCGGAGTCGTTCAATCCGCGCTTTGATAAGTGCGGCGCCTTTTCTATCTTTCAGAGCGTCTAATCACTCACTCGCGGGTGTGTGATCTGAATCTTCTTTAAAAAAGATAATTTTATAAGATTGCATAGCTCATTGTATCTTATAAACTACAAAAATCAAGTTTATTTTTGAATTCCCCGAGTTTTATAAAACCGACAGATGACAGCCAAATATTTTCAAAATCTCCCCTTAAATCTCTCTTAAATGGCCCCTTATCTGCCCCCGCATCCGACACACATCGAATAAACCCATTATACAAGCCACTCTAAAGCCAAAGAGTTTAAGATTCTATATCTTAAACTCGAATGAGGAAGGAATTTTGGGAGATAGTTTTTGAAGTAATAAACCGAAAATTTCCTGGCATAAACACTAGCGTATCCTGAAGATAATTTTTAGAGAATATTTCTATATTTTTTTCAGCCTTTGGGTGATCTCGTCCAAGTATCTTGACGGAAACAATAGCCATATTTTTTCAAAAATGCATTTTATATACGCTGTAAATAAATGTATATTAAATTGTTTTTTATTGTGAAAAAGTTACTAAATTCAATTGAAACGTGCAATAATCTTTTCATACCATTCTAATGGTCTTTCACCTGTTCTTTCAATTAATCTACTCTGCCTATTATATTTATTTCTTCTCGCTCTTTTATCAAGACTTCCAATACTAGAAACTAGAACAGGATACAGATTAGGAACAAAATAAACATATTCAAAACGATCAAAACTGATATGAGATCGTCTTAATAATTTTTCAGCGTAAGTGGCGCAGTTATCCCCACAAGCACCATAAAAAGAACCAAAAAGTGAATAACAACAACCGCAACTTGCTTTGGCATCAGAAGATTGGTTTTTAAAAGCTTTATTCATAATTTCTTTTGCATCTTCATAAAAAATCAATCGAGAACATGCATTTTCATATATAGGTTTGCCGTCCATCATCTTTCTTCTATTATAGATATTTTGAACACTTTCGTAAGATAAAACATGTATTTCTCTTTCACCCAGAGGACTGTAATCCTCTTTTTTACCAAGCTTAGGTTTTTTTCTTAAATCAAAACCAATTACATACAGTTTTTCATCGTTATTATCTTCAAAATTATCCATGCATACTTTTCTAAACTCTTCATAACGTCCTACTTTATCGGTACATTCATCTAAAACTTTAAGGGCTTTCTTAAAACTTTCATCGGATTTGTAGTTTGAGTTTTCTTTAAGTTTTTTATACAGTTTTCCGAGATTAATATACGTATCTATACGAGCTTCTGTTAGTCTAGAACTTTCACTTTGTGCATACTCACCATATGTACTTTTTATTTCATGTAAAGACAACTCTAATAGTTTTATTCTTTGCCTTGTCTGAGTAATTTCTTCAGGAAGATGTTGATCTTGGATTCTTTGAGTAAATTTATCAATTTCAAATTTATTGACGCCATCAATCAATATTTCTGGAAAGTCGTCAGAGTTAATCTTTGGAATTGATCGGCTAAAACAATTTTTCTTTTGTCCCGTTGCAGCAGTTCCCCAACCAACAATAACTATCATTGCATGACTTAATTTACCTTGGGTTCCTTCTTTGCCTATAAGTAAACTTACGACTGCTGTTCCAGGATAAATATTTGCATTACTCCAAAAAGGATCTCTCTTTGGTACTGATCTCAACACAGACGGGATAGGATTGTCTGATGACGGCACATCCTCTGCTGCAAAGCAACCTGTAGAAATAATACAAATAATCAAACTTATTATTAATTTCTTAAATTTCATCAAGATTTCTCTGTTGTTTTTGTTTGTTTCACTTTAACTTTAGTAGCACCACCGAGTACACTAACGTCTACTTCTGCACCACTCACCGCTGTATTCACTCCTCTTCCTACTTTTTCTACCCCTGTACCAGCGCCATCAAATGCTTTATATAAAAGATTTCCTGTAGCTTCCAATCCTCTACTAGTTGCTTCTCCGCCAGCCTTAATGACACGTTCTGTTCCCTCAGCTAATGAGTCAATTGTATTTCTATTTGTTTGTTTTAAAAAGGCTTCAGCTGATCTATTTCTATCCGATATGCGTTTTAAAAATTCCTCCTCTGAGAATGAGTCAATATTTGTGCTTTCATTTTTTTCTTGCTTTGCAGGCATTGAAGTTCTAGCTTTTTCACCACTAGTCTTTGATTCTGCTTCTTCCATAGCAATGACTAAAGATAACAGACCTAATAGGCTGTACATAGTTAGCCCTAGCGTGCTTAAAAACAGATTTTTACGTGTTTTTATCATAATTAAATTCTTTCTAGTTTTTTATTTTTTTAAAATAACAAACAAATATTTCTCAAACTAGTTTAATTCCTGAATTTTTTTCCCATCTTCGTGCAAAACTAAAGGTAAACAATAAACGCGATTTTATGCGCGGCGTGAAAACAATAAAGTATGAGGCGAAGCCTAGGAGTCATTAAGATGACGGAGAATGAAAAATTATGGAGATCGTCAATTCCATTCGGGCATACACTATAAGTTTGTGATACAATTTCTTAAATGGAGATGGGTTGATAGAAATTTTTAACTGCGGACAAAAGCCAGTAAGGCAGAAAGATTATGAGCGTCCGCCAAACGCAGTGCTGCAATATAATCTTGTCGTACAGAGGTGTCAGAATTCCGCAGCTGGCTATGTCCCCAGGTAAACCGTTCTTTTCTATATCTGTGAAGCAACAAATCTGCCATTAAGCGAGCATGTCTGCCATTGCCGTTTGGAAAAGCATGAATAAAAACTAACCGATGATGAAACCGCGTCGCAATTTCATCAAACTCAAACGACTGATTCTCTATCTGGTACAAAACATCATTAATCAACTGTTGTAAGTCTGTCTCAATACGATAAGCGTCAACGCCTATATTCTTTTCTGTTTTCCGAAACTGTCCGGCCCATTTCCAGGTTTGATCAAACATTTTTTTATGCAGCTTTTTCATGTAAGAAACAGTCAGGGCAAACCGAGACCGAGATGCCCACTGTTCAGCCATCAAAATATTGGCATGCTCAAAAGCATTGAGTTCTGACATAATAGTAATATGCTTTGGAATAAGAAGGGCTCTCTCCTCTTCCCCTAAAGAGGTTGCGCCAAAAGGATCCTCAAACTTCATGAGTTTTCCATAGATTTTTCAAAGGCTCATTTTGAATATGTTGACGCACAAGGTCTATTTGTGTTCGCAGTTGATCACTGAGCAACGCTTGTTGTTCAAGGGACATGGTCTTTTGTGTATGATTTACTAAAGATTCAGCCTTTTGCTTCTCTTGTTCTTTAATCATGGCTGTAAATGAATGTTTAGGGACTAATGCATAAACGAGTTTGCAGTCCAAAACCTCAGCGACTTCCTCTAGTTTCTTTAAGGTAATGCCTTTTTCTACTTCTCGTGCCTCAAGGTCAACAACCGTCGATTGCGTAATTTTCAACCGCTTGGCTAAGACTCTTGTTGACATATGCAACGTTTGACGAATCGTTCGCACCCATCCCTCTTTCGGTTGATGCATTAAAAGCCCCGAAAAAGGATCAAGGGTTTTATCCAGTTGCAAGACAGCAAGTTTCTCAAAAATTTTCATAAGGATCATTACCGTTCATATCGATACATTTAGATTGATTATAACCGATCAAATTATATAAATTTAATTGATTATAATAAATACTTGGTGTCAAATCCACATTATTTTTTGCTTCGGTTTCCCTCTTTCAAAATCGAAAGATAAGATACAAGTTCATTTTTATAAAAGGAGAGTTCGTTACTTTTTAAGGGGAACGGCTTGCGCTTGTCTCATTTCTTAAAAGGTTATTTATTATCTTTTATAAATTTTTCTATAAAGCTTAGCAAATCACCATCTATTCTAACACCCTCATTGCCTTCTACTGGGTTTTTGGTTCCCATAGTGTGAACCCCGTAGGATTCAAGTGTGTTATTTTCAAATTTAGTGATTCCCGATCCACTTTGCCCGCCAGAAGTATCTACATCGTAGTAAATAGAATCCTTAATTATTTTAAGGACTGGTCCCCGCATTGTGAACATATCTTTTTCTTGTCTTGTGTAATAACTCAAAAACCTTTTATAGGCTGGGTACCCTGCAACAGATATTTCAAATGGGATTTCCATAACTTCTGAGTTTGTCAATTCTCTCAACGATGCCCACCCCAAATCTTCCCCAATCGGCCGATCTACCTCAAAAACCGCAACATCGAGAGATTCGTGGAGCTTCCATTTTTTTAAGATGGTTTTCTTTAGGGTTGAGTGGTTGGTAGCCCCCAAAAGAAACTCTCCACTTTTGGCCTCTTCTTTCGTATTTCCTTGTGCGTCTGACCTAAGAAAGCAATGCCTAGCTGTTAGTCCGTATTTGTTTCCTATTAATAAGCCGCTTCCTCTTTGGTAGATGCCCTCACTGAATTCAGTTAATAGAAATCCGTTAAGATAATGGGGATAGACATAGGGTTCTTGAATGATATCTCTTCTGTCATACAAAGCCAAAAAACCGTCTAATAATTTATTATCCAGTATGCTTGGCGCCCTTAAAACAGAAAATTGTTTTAGGGTTGCGGTTTCCTTGTGAGATTCCTGCTTTTTAACCTTTAGAAGGGTGCCTTCGTAGTTAATTGGTTTTGCATATGTCGTTAATCTACTAACCGTATCATCCTTAATAAGATCTTTAGCAGAAAATTGTTTTTTGGGTTGCGACCCTTTAAAAATAGAAGGAGTTTTGCTTAACATATCGTCTCGCATTTTCTGTTGAGAGCTAAATCTTTGTACCGGCCTCAAATTAAATTTTGAGAGTCTTTCTGTGACTTCTTTTCCGATTTGCATTGATTGTACAGGGATTGAAAACATTAAAAAGCTCAGAAAAATTGCTTTTAACATGTTCATGTTTTGCTCCTAAAATTAAGTTTTTCATGTAGGGATAAAGTTACTGTGTTGTCAACATTATAGATTCTATTTTTCTTTAAATA
Source organism: Holosporales bacterium (assembly GCA_947449005.1). Taxonomy (GTDB): domain Bacteria; phylum Pseudomonadota; class Alphaproteobacteria; order Paracaedibacterales; family CANFPP01; genus CANFPP01. Next base: position 10,800 of record CANFPP010000044.1, read on the forward strand.
AAGGAAATATGAAATACTCCCGTTATTAATTCGAAGTACTGGTATATTTTTTTCCACATAAGCAATTGCAAAAGACCAACAATTAAAAATGCGTTAGCTTCACGTCTAAAAGCGTTGTTTTGATCGGTTTTACTGGGTAAACTTTTTGAAAAATTCATCCTGAGATAAAGTGTCATCATGAAATCCAAAAAATTCCCCTTTACCAAAAATGCCCTGGAAAAGTTGAAACCTGCACCGAATGGTAAACGTCTATCTTATCAGGATAGTCAAACCAGAGGCTTGTCGCTGATAGTGACCGAAACGGGAACCATGAGCTTTGTCGTGCGTCGCACGGTTAATGCTAAGCCGGAGAAGTTTACCTTAGGACGCTATCCGGACCTTTCGATTGAAGCGGCAAGGGGACTTGCCGCAGAAATCCATGCTAAGATTGCGAAAGGTCTGAATCCACGTCAGAACCCGATCAAAGAGCATTCGATTGGCGATCTGTTTGAGCGCTATCTCGATCAGCATGCCAAACTTCATAAAAAATCCTGGAAAAACGATGCGCGGATGTATCAGCTGTACCTCAAAGACTGGCGTGAGTTTCGCTTGTCTGCGATTGGCCGCTATGACATTGAAGCCTTACAGGCAAAAATCAGCCAGAAGCATCCACGCATGAAACACGGTGGCCCTTATGCCGCCAATCGCACTCTGGCGCTGCTGAGCAAGATGTTTTCGAAAGCAGTGGATTGGCAATGGCTCTCAATCAATCCCGCCTCAAAAATAAAAATGTTTGAGGAGAAAAGCCGTGAGCGCTTTCTGCAAGAAGATGAGCTGCCTCGGTTCTTTAAAGCCCTTGACGCCGAACCCAATCAAAACTTTGCCGACGTGTTTAGGCTCTGTCTGTTTACTGGGGCCCGGCGGTCAAATGTGTTGACCATGCAATGGCAAGACATCCAGGTTGAAAAAGCTGAGTGGAAAATCCCTGAAACCAAGAATGGAGAATCGCACCTGGTGCCGCTGTTGCCGCAAGCGCTTGATATTTTAACCGGACGGCAGAGTAGGGCAGTGAGAGGAGCGGGATGGGTGTTTCCAAGTGCAACTAGCCAATCAGGACACCTCGAAGGCGTGCAAAGGGTCTGGGAACGCCTGTTAAAAGACGCCGGTCTTCAAAATCTGCGCATCCATGATCTGCGACGCACGCTTGGAAGCTGGCTTGCTATTACTGGTGCCAATAACTTTACCATCGGCAAAACCCTTGGGCACAAAACCCAGCAGGCCACGGCTGTCTACGCCCGCCTTAACACAAAGGCTGTGCGAGACTCCGTCGCAAAAGCAACAGAGGTTATGCTTGGATTTTAGGAGAGAGTTTGGAGAGTAGAGCCCTTACCATGCATGAGTTTTAAGGAAAGAAACAAGCCCTGACTCTCCAATGGAAGAGATGTACCATAGCATATTTGCAAAGTCTAATTGTGTGCCGTGTTCTAAAATGAGGTGCAACGCATTAGAGTGTTTGTTGATAAGACAGGCACAGAAAGGCGTTGCAAATGAGAGAATACAAACAATTAGGATATGAAGAAAGAATAAAATTGGCAGCGCTTCGTCAATCGCAGTCATCACTAA
>CANFPP010000045.1 GCA_947449005.1 Holosporales bacterium
CGCTTGTTTGACAGAGAATCCTCTCACAGGCACTTTCCGTACCCTATCCTCATAAACTGTCGAAATTTCGCCTCACAGGCGCAGAACTTACAGCAAATATCAAAATTAGAACGCTAGGTAACTTTTGGGTGATTCTTTGATAGAACCCCCTTAGGGAAAGTTTATAGTGAACTCAGAGAATTTGAGAAAGCCAGAGGTTTTCTTGAGCAAGCATTGATCACGTATAAGGAAAACTTCCCTGACTCACACGTGGGAGTTTTATGGACGGAGAGAGAATTAGGAGATGTTTATAGAAATTTAGGAGAGTATAGCAAAGCAGAAAACTTACTGAAACATAATCTTATGGTACAGAAAAAACATTACAAAGAACAAAGCGAAAAACATGCAAAAACTTCTTTGTATCTGGCTAAAGTTTATGTAGATAGAGGCGAGTATAAACAAGCTAAAAATCTTTTTAAAGCAAGCCTTATTATCTATAAAAAGTATTATGGAGCGAATCATATTGAAACAGCTAGGCTCTTGGAAAACATAGCCCAAATACACTTTCTGGAGAATCATTTGGACGATGCCGAAAAAATTTTATTAGAGGCATTAAGAATATTTCTATCTTGTAAGCATCTAGAAAGCTATAGAGTTTTAGAGAATATCTCAGAACTTTTTTTAAAAAAATTGGAACAAGCAAAGCAAGCTGGAGATAGTAGGAGTGTGCAAAATAATTACAAAAATCAAGCAATTACTTATTTAAATCAGGCTCAAACAAATATAAAAGAATATTCTTCGAAGGACTCTCTCAATCTTATTAGAATCCAAAAAAAGCTGGAAAATCTTGCAGTTGAGTAACCACTCCAGGGTTAGAGGAGACCATGTATGGACCTGCCCTGCAATGCAAGAAAAAATAATTTTAAGAGCAAAAAAACAAATGCAGTCATGTATCCGACTTACTATTAGTAAATTACTAACGTAGCCTTGATAGAATCCGCGGCTTGCACTCACAATTGAAAAACTGGCTTATTACACACCCAATACTCATTGAAAAATCTGACAAATGTGTGGGCTGTCGGGTTTGAAGTGATCTCAAGCCACAACCAAGACCACATGATCTTCGTCGTTATTTCAATGAAAGAACCACTTTTACATATTAATTGATTGATAAAAGAAATTCTTGTGCCATGTTGTCGCCTTGATCAGCAGCTTTTTTCAACCATTCGCGTGCTTTATGAAGATCTCTGTTAATAACACTATTTCCTTTTAAATACATTTTTTATCCCTAAATTGCATTGCGCAAGAGATAATCCTCCTTCAGCAAGGAAAGTGTATAAATCAAAGGCTTGTTTTAAATCTACGTCTACACCTATACCCCGTGCAAAACAAACCCCAAGACTAAACTTGGCTAAGGAAAATCCTTGTTCTGCGGCACGGAAATATAATTCAAACGCTTTCCTTGGGTCTTTAGAAACTGTAATGCCATGCTCATAGAAGTAACCAAGGTTGTTTAATGATGGCGCAAATTCACAATTAGCGGGCTAAAGAATAGAAACGAAAAGCGGCTTGTAAAGCTAACGCTGTGTTGTCCATACTATATTGCGAGCGGACACCCATGTTATGTACTTCTTGTAAGGGCAAAACATCCATCAACAGCACGGCTAGGTCACCCTCAATACACTTAATCTCAGCGATTCTAACCCACATGCCTGGCGTTACATCCGGTACCTCTTCTGTGCTGGCTGCTGAAGCAAAAACGCGAATTGAGACGTTTTTGCTGCCTCAAGTACAAAAGCAAAGGTTAATGTTTTTAATAAATGTGATATTCCTCTGTTTTAAATCCTTAACATAAATACGCATGTTTAATTCAAATTTAGGTACGCATTCACTTTGTACGCTCCCAATAAGAAAGTGTAAATTGGTCATGATCAAAATAATTCAGTCTGTTTTGCCTGCTTATATTCGCATGATTAAAAATTGTTCTTAAGTATTGAAGCGTGTTCGTATCAATTTTGTTCCCCTTATAATCAAGCGTTTTCAACGATTCAATCGTAATTAAATTGGCAATCAATGCGCCACTCGTTGATATGTCCAAACACGCAATATTGAGGTTTTGAAGGTTGGGTAAGTGATGTGATACAGTCAACGCCGATAGAATCCTCTTGCTGAGCTCTGCTCCTAACTGGTAGTTCGATATATTAAGATGTGTCATTAAATGCATGTGGGGGCGTGAAACAAAATAAAGCAAATTCGCCGTAAATATATCTTTGCTTTTCGGAGAGAAAGATCGTTCTTGAGAGAAATTTAATCGAATGGGTGTATCTATTAATCTCAAAACAAATGCATCAATACGTTCAAAAATATTATGTGTGTTTTCACATGTAGAGTCTGACTCAAACCAATTATGTACACCTATACAAACGGGTGAATGGTTTTTATATCCATTGATCTGATGCGCTAAGTCAAGGCTAAGCCTATTAGCTGGTAAAAACACCACATCCTGCCTTACATGATGCTTCTTGATTCTCAAACCAGACTGTAAATAGTCTTTTGGTATAGAGTGCGAAAAAGACAACCGGTTATGTGTGCTTCTTAACTTCAAAGATCTGCTATCGCCATTCAAAGCACTTCCTGAAAAAGAGGGGGGCGCATACACCTTCTCACCACCCATGTGTTGTGGCATCAATAAAGCAAAATCAGGTATAAACCTATCACCAATAGATCTCACACCATTCTGTCCCTTTTGCATTGGGAAACTAGACTGCTCACAAGGCGGCACGTTATAAGGAGCATTTATTTTGCGAAAAGACTCTTGTTTCCCTTGATTTATCACCTGCCCTTCAAACACATTCTGGTTTTGATAAGTAAATAAATTCCCTTGATGATCTTGCCCAAAAACATGTCTTTGTTGAACGCAATGTATATCCTTTAACAAGAAAGAAGGAAGATAGTCAGTTGGTTGAATGAAACAATGCTCACTTGCTTCTAAATGTACCGCTCTATTCTTATCAAAATCATTCATGCCTGTTTCTTCGAAAGCAGTCATCTTTGCGTTTGGTTTGTCCTCTTGGGTTCTGCCGGATGACGCAGTCATCGCTGTAATACCAACACGACTCACCACTGAATCTTGCCAATCACCACCAATACTGTAACCATACGAACTATCCTTCCCTGATGAGCAAGCATCGCTGCTTATTCCATTGAGAAGAAGAAGGGTTGACAGAATTTTAAGAGAATTTATCGAGTTTCTCATCAGAGTTACTTTCTTATGTTACTTTCTTAAGTATGTTTGAAGGTTCACAACTATTTTGGTAATATTACGTAGCGATAAAGTCAAATTGAATGTTAAGCAGATTTCCTTATGGATCAATAAACGTTCATTCGAAATAAAAAAGGCTGTTCACTTGCTTTTTAAGACTCTCTTCATTGAAACCATTCACCCTCATCAATATGCAAGCCTATCTCTAGGGTTTAAGTCCTGCATCCTGCAGCAAAACCTCTAAAATGTCTAAGTGTTGTTAGATAAAACGGCGTGTTTTGAAGTAACGATAAGATCAATCAAAGAAGTGCTCGAGGAACTAGGTAATAGCACACCAAGAGAAGGGAACGGGTCTGAATTGCCTCTGCGAATCGAGACGCCACTTCTCGAGACATCGTTTTTTAGCACAGGATTTGTCAGCTGTTTACGCAGTGGACAAGAAAATTCACTCTCAAGCTGAGCTTGATAGTCTCTGTGGAGATCTTCCCCGGCTTTCGTTAACGCACAGCTTTTAAAAAAATTAGATTTCTCAGTCAGAATATCTTTTTTCGTCACTGTGCTTTTGGGATTTATAATAAAAGCTCTCGGTAAAGCTGCTCTCGTGTATAAACACTCGCTGTTAGGAACCAGGTCTTGTATTTTTTGAATCCAAGTTGTTTTGAAAGCTAAAAAAGAATCAGGCAACTGCCTTAAAAGCTGTTCTATTGTCTGTAAAGCTAAGGAACCAATGAAAGTTGCTTTAGGAGGGGTTACAATAATAAAGCCTTCAGGCGTAACAATGGGAGATTCATATCGTCTTTCACTCGACGGACGATCGGCTCTTTTTATTATTTTGTGTAACCTTGTGCCTAATAACACGGCTTCCTCAAACGGACACTTTGAACTCTCCTCATCTCTAAAACTTTCTTTTAGTTCATCAATAATTTTTTGTCCGTGGTGTAATGCCTTTTTAGGCAGGATTCCTGTTGCCCCAGCTTCCGGATAAGATCCTCCCTCCATGCACCGATAGACTAATCCTATCTCATGCGTTAACGGTAAAAACATCCCACCTCCTATCAATGTAAAAGTAGGCGTATTCTGTAAAGGCGCAACATGTCTTATGTCGCACAAGGCTATAACGCGATCTTCTATTATAAACGTCGGAGGAGATAATGAAGGATTTTCAGGCTGAGAAGCAGCTAGGATGCTTGGAGTGCCATCCCATGCTGTAATAATAACATGGTCAAAACTAGTCTTCTCATTTGGACCATTGTGAATGACTTCATAGCTTTTGTCTTCATTTTGAAGGATTCTTAAAACTAAGGTGTTGGATTTTACAATGACATTTCCTTCTAATATGCTCTTTTTTAAGAGAGCATTCCTTTCAAAGATATTCATGAGCCTATCTCTTCTTGATTGGACTCCTCCGGAAAATTTAGAGCTAAATATCTCTTGAATTATTTCTGAGGGAATTTCACTCTGAGAATCTGTTTCTTGAGATGTAAGGGAAAGATCACATTTTTTTCTTTTTTTTCTGGCATTAGTGTGCGTTATTTGTTGGGCTTCAAGTGTCAAGCTTGAATCTGAATGTACAAGATAGAGAATTGGAGATGCTGCTCTAGCATAGAGACTCGGAAACATCTGTTGAAAAAGTTCTCCTGTCATTTGACACTCTGCTGCTGTATTCGTGTCTGTTGGATATTCACGGCCTCCAGCATGTAAGACAGCTGCCACTTCAAAAGTGGAGCCATTAATAATATCAGAATTTCTTTCAAAGATTGTGACCTCAAAGCTTAGGAGATCCTCGTCCTCGGCTTCTTTTGATAGATTTGCTAAAAGAGCCGCAATTATGGAACCGGCTCCTCCTCCCCCTATAATTGCAATTCTACGTTTTACAGCGCCACCGGTATCAGATTTGCAGAGTTTTATGACAGAAGGTGCGTGGCGTTGTGATAACGAATCATTAGGATGTATCGTATTTAATGCTTTTCGTTTTTTCTGATTATGACCACAAAGGTCACAATCTGTAGGATTAGAATCAAGATCTGTCGCCAGAGAGCCACAATCTGAAGCAAATGCAAAAGCATTTAAGAAAAATAACAGAAATCCTAAGTTTTTAAAAAGCATGATTTTTTCTATATACCTCGTTGAATGCACATTCATATTCAAATTTAAAAATACAAAACCAACATTCTGATTAACGAAGCAAAACCATACGAGACTCTGATTTTTAGTCAAAGTATTATAACTCTCTCTAAAGGGGTAAATAACCCCCGTGATTTTCACCAGGTGTGTCATTTTTCAAAGTTCAGGAATACAATTTTCAAGATCAATAAATCTCGAAGATTAAGTTTTGATGGTTGTGGTGTGTGTTTTAACTACGATAAAGTGTAAATAGCCCGATGTATGTGTGATTATTCAGCTGTACTCGTAGGAGACGCCTGATTCTTCTGATTTTAGGACAGAAGCCAGTATGTTTTTATTTAATCCAGATCACCCATGGATTTTCCCCTTTAAGGCAAGTAGCAAAGAGGCCATCTTTAGCACTCAGAAATGAGTCGCCGGATAAAATGGAAAAGAACTCTGATTGAGATCTGAAGGAATAACCGAGGCTAGTTTCATAAAAACAGCAGTCTCGTTTAAAGCGCTGGATACAATGTGAAGGCTGTGGTGAGGGCATCGCAGATAAGAACTTTTGAAGCAGGCAAAACATTAACTTATTTATGTACCGAAGCTAGCAGAAAAACTATTTTCTTTTGGGTATAGTTCCGTTAAGCAGTCGTTCCACAAGGTTGAGATTGCATGATATCTTTCAAAAGAGTTGAGGGAGTTTTTTGCGTATAACCGGAAACGTAATAAACAACAAAATCTCCTATTTCCAAAATAGCATCTGTGACATCATCATCAAATGTGTGCTTTTCAAGAGAAAACTTAATCTCTTCCAAAACTGCCTTCGCTTGTAATTTGAAAGCTCTAGAAGGTTGGTGATCTTTAGATGATATCGTTATTAAATTCTGAAACTTTTTTTCAATTTCTCGAACAATATCAAGCTGAATTGAGCGAGCAATCACAACTTTTAGATGCGTCGATTTAAAATAAGAAAACATGTGTTTTTCTCTGGAAATAGGAGTGGGATAAACAACGTGTTTATCTTTTACAGAGCAATATAATAGGATTATCCGTTTCAAAAACAGTTTAATCATCGAAGGTTTTTCAACCTCTATAAGAATTTTTAGAAAACAACTTTCAAAAACTAAGAAAACGTTTTTTCAAAGAACTTGTTGAGATCCGCCAACACAGCCTCCTTAGACGTCTGCTTTATAGTTGAAGGATCAATCCATTGGTCCCAAGACCTCTCAAAGTTTGATTGTAATCTTGAATCAAACAATGCAGTTGGCATTTTAAACTCTCTCTTTTGCTCCAAACATTTTTTCCAAACAATTTCAGGTACCAATTTTTTATCTAGAGAGTTGCTCGGAAGATTTACAAGAAACCAAAGATCATACAACTCCTTTATCTTTGAAGAAGTCCACCCTTGTTTCTGGATGGTTTCGTTAAAGCAAAGAAAGGAGAGGATCTGCATTGCCATCATCTCTTCCAGAGAATAAGTATATAAATCGCCAGGAAGGGCTTCATCATAAAGATGAATAAGAGGGTGTTGACGTTTTTCAAGCTGCACACTCTCAAATAAACTCACCTCAATCTTAATTTTGACACAGGGTTCACGATGCCAAGGATAGCTCACAAAGATCGTAAAACTTTCTTGAGATCCTTGAGTCTTTGAAGAGAGGCCTTTATATCTCTCTACATAAAACTTCATGTTATAATTTCGTCTGTAAACTTCTAGATTGGTTTGATGCATCGCCTTGATAAAAAGAGCCTCTAAGTTTGCTCCTATGGCACAGGACTCTTCGCTTGAAAACTCCAAATCCTGAGAAAAACGATACTTTTCAAAATAAGATTTTCTAAGGCACGTTCCACCTTTAAAAACTAGGTAGTTACAAAGAGGCTCTGTTTTAGCAATACCATAAAGAACCCAAGAAATAGCATAGTCTTGTTCAAGGAGTTCCCAGTCTAAAATATTTTTATGTTGGTAGCTTTCTAAAACACCTCTGACAACATGTGTTTTTTCCAGTAAACGCAGCTTTCCATAATTCATACTTGTATACCTGTAATCCTTGATTAGATCTAAAAACGAAGAAAGTATTTTATAAAAAAAGGGCAAGGGGCATGGGGTTAAGATCCGAGCCCTGCCCCCTTCTCTTCTCTCTTATGCGTTTACAGCGTCTTTTAGCTCTTTGCCAGCTTTAAAAACTGGGCGATTGCTCGCTTTAATCTCAATTTCATCGCCGGTTCTGGGATTTCTGCCCTTACGAGCCGCACTCTTTTGGACAGAAAAACTACCAAAGCCAATAAATCGAGCATCTTGCCCTTGCTGTAAACTATTCGTAATGCCAGCAAACACAGCATTTACTACTTTTTCAGCATCGGTTTTTGTGAGTTTTGTTTCTTGCGCAACATAGCTTACGAGGTCACCTTTACCCAGGGTCGTTTGAGTCATTTGTTTATTTCCTTTTTTAAATAGTAACATTTTGAGTTAGAGTTATCCTTTATTAAGGGATAAATGGCGAAACGCCAAGAGAAAACAAGCCTTCTTTGAGTTTTTCCAGTTAACTCACAAGATTTTTCTCTCCGTTTGTTGCTGCTGTTAGGCACTCACGGTGATAGATTTCTTGAATCCTTGAAATTGCTTCCTCTAAACTCACAATTGTCATGGGTTTCTGGCCAAGGAGATTTTTTACAGCTTCAACTGCTTTCAAAAAGAGATTTTGATTTCAAGCAATCTTAGAAAAGTTTTCTGCTTGAGAACTTGTGTAACTTCAAGCAGCTGATCAAGCGTCATTCCTAAGGTTTTTGCTAAAGCATTTAACGTTTCAAGTTGGGTTCTTGGTGTGGCCGGCAATAAAGTTTCGAAGCGAACCACAGCCCATTCCAGATAATCTCTCTGCTTTTGTGATGGTTATCTGTTTTTTTCTGAGTTTCTTTTGAATTTGGGCTTTTAACAGGTCAGGATTTGTTCTTAATGATAAATACGCATCAAAATTCATCAATCTTCTTTTCTTATCTGTATTGTCTTAATCTGTGTTGGTAAAACTTGTTCATAAATAAGATAAAATGGGATGGGGTTGAATAGAATGAAAAGCTCAAAGAACTCTTTTTTAATGCGTTAATCTTTTACAGTCACTCTCTGTGCTCACAAAGTCGGTGAGAGTCATTGGTGCTAAAGCGTCTTCTTTATTCCACAAAGCCTTTCCCTGTGCATGCCCAATACGCCATATCCCTTTCAACTCATGATGCTTATGGTTTTGAAAGTCAATGTCCTCTTCTCTGTCACACAGAAAAGCGTCGATCAGAGAACTTTTTTGTGAATTAACTTGATTTAAATATCGAAGAACTAAATCGAGAATGCAAATCGCCTCATCATTGTTCTGGAAATAAAAGTTTTCTCCAAAAACAACAGGCCGCCACAAATAAGGAGAAATGGGATGCGAAGAGGTCAAAATGGCGCAAAAGAATCCTTGTAATTGTATAACTGCGTGAATTCCTTTTCCATTACCCTGGAAAAACTTTTCAAGTTCGGCTATCTCTTCTGGCGTTAAAGGTCTTTGGAAATCTACCGGGTGTATCATCGTTGATTCTATCTTTCCTAAAATTAAATATCTTGTATATTACAATAAAACAAAGAGTAACAACTTTACAGTTTAACTATCGTTTTTATTTAAACCTCCAGTTGCATAATATTTAAATAAAACTTATCTAAAAAACTTTGGGAATTATAGATGGAACAGCATAAATTTATTGTTTCAAACAGATACCATCTTTAGAAATGATTGATTAAGACACACTCCTGCAAGATTTTCTGGCCCCAGATTTTATGTACACCTCCCCGCCTCAAACTTCGGATTCCAACTTTTCAATCATTTCTAAAAATGGCATGAGCTCATATATTTTGGAGAAGATAAATAAGATTGGAAGCAAATTATAAAACATTGGAGAGTGAATTTACACGCTTCTAAAACATCTTCTTCTTTCACGCCAAGAGGTGATTTGGGGGGTTGTAATATAAAAAAATCCAGTGTATAAGGACACAAGGGCATTGTAGAAAAGAAATGCTTGTGTGTGCTCACTCATTGAAAGACATTTTTATTATGGCAGAAAATAAAAGCTCAACAACACTTTCGATAGAAATAAAAAAATCTTTGGCTATTGTTTTAATCGGTAATTTCCTAGAATTTTTTGACCTTATGTTAGCCGTTCATTTGACACTGGTTTTAACGAAGGTATTTTTACCCGTTGAGTCTGCTATCACACCCCTTTTAACAGCTTTTGCTTTTTGTTCTTCATTTTGTATACGCCCTATTGCGGCCCTCTTTTGGGGTTACATAGGGGATACAATAGGGCGAGTCCCTGTCCTTATTTCAACCACGTTTATCATGTCTATTTCATGTATCCTTATTCCCAATATCCCTTCATACGAAAAATGGGGAGTTGTATCTGCTGTTCTATTTTTGATTCTCCGACTTGTTCAAGGATTTGCTTCTGGCGGTGAGTGCATAGCAGCCAATGTCTTTATCACCGAGACAGTCCCTCGGCCAAAAGTTTTTTTCTATAATGCTCTCGTCGAAGCAACCTGTTCTTTAGGGGGGCTTGTTGCCTGTGGCGTTGGGGCCATATGTCTCACTCTCTCTCCCGAGGATGGCTGGAAAATCCCTTTTTATATTGGTTCCGGTATTGCTGTTTTAGGGACAATTGCTCGGAAGACTCTGAAAGAAACACCTGAATTCATCAAAACGCTTGAACAGAATGCAAAGCGTAAAAAAGCAATAGATTTATATAAATCTTTAAACTATAAAAACAAAAATATTCCTGCTTTGTTTGCTATGTATCTGTTTCCAGCTGTTGCTTTCTACTTTTCATTGGCCTACATCCCTTCCGTATTAGTTGATAAACTGGGTATGGAAGTGAATAGAGTTATGGCTCAAACAACTCTCGTTCTTTTTATCATAATGTGCTCTGAAGTTTTTTATGGAATTTTAGGACTCAAGATTCATCCGTTTAAAATTGTAAAAGTTAAACTCGTCTCTTTGATGTGCATAATGCCTATTGCTGCTCTTTATTTTAGTAATTTTCAAAGCTCATCCCTCTCCTTATTTTTTCTGCAAGTTGTCGTGTTATGTCTAGGACAAGGATTAACACCAGCAGATCCCATTATTAATAAAAGTTTTCCGATCATTGGCCGTTACACATCCCTTTTGTTGATCTGGGCATTTTCTCATTCTTTAGTCTATTTATTAACAGC
>CANFPP010000046.1 GCA_947449005.1 Holosporales bacterium
CAGTGTACTGGCTGAGTGTACCGCCGTCGGTTTTGGCTGAATAACCGATCCGCTGTCCTGGGTTAAACGGACAGGCTGCATCTTGGCTGAGTAGATGCGCCGTGCGAGCTGGCTTAATGTTCGAACAGACTTGAAAAAGTCGAAGCCTATGTGTACTTGGTCACAGGCACAGCCTTGGGTGAGCTAAATCATCCCAACCCACTTGAATCTCAAAAATTCAAGAAACGCAGCAGACTCTTTCCCATGGACTTCAACTGAAAGATCCGGGGGATCTTAAAAATAGCAAAGTTCATAGGAAAGAGAGCTAAAACAACAAGAAAATAAACAAATAAAGACGATAAAAATAACGTGATTTTATAATATAAATACTTATTTTATACTTAAGTTTTAAAAACCTTTAACAATCCGCCTGTGCCCACGCATGAATTGCGTCACCATTTTCCCGTTCCAGCGCACCGATAAATTTATAATCTTTAATAACCTCTTTGCCTTTTAGCAAAACAGTATGGGGTTTTAAATCAGGAGCATTGTTGATAAATACCGATTTCAAGCGGCCATAAGGCAAAGGAATAAAGGCTGAATCTCCCAAAGACCACAGCAACAAATCAGCTCGCTCACCAACTTCCAGTCTTCCGCTTTTTGCGGAATCAATGATTTTTAATCCATTGAAAGTCATCCATTCAAAGACAGTTTCTTCGGTAAAAAGGGTTGGATCTTGATGTATCACACTGTGTATTAATGTTGCGAAATAGGCTTCGTTCATGATGTTGTTGGTATTGTTATTGCTACACGCATCTGTGCCGAGGCCAATGTTCACCTTGTGTTTAACAAACTCTAAAATTGGGGCAATTCCAACGCCCGTCTTAGCGTTGCTAACGGGACAGTGGATAATCGATGCACCAGAAATTAGCGATGATTTTCACCTCTTCATTATCAACAGTTGTTGTGTGAATCAGATTCCATTTTTCATTTAAAACGCCGAGCTTTGAGAGCAATCGAACAGGACTCATCCCTCTCGTCTTGATACACGTTTCAACAGATTCTTTGCCTTCGCTTATATGAAGGTTAACCCTGGTATTATACTGTTGCGCAATGTTATTAAAGCGAACTAACAGGTCATTGGATGCCGTCAAAATAGATGCTGTGCCAATATGAATTTTGACATCATTTGTGTTATGGTCGTATAGTTTGGAAAATGTCGTTTCTAAGTCTTCAATATCGGCTTGTGTAGGCGCATTTCCCTCTCCTTCCCACACATCATTGAAAACACAAGTAATTGCTCCTGTTAAACCCAAGTCTCTAAATGCTTGGATGACAGGGATTGGATTCGAAGCGATGGCATACATACTCGTAGCACCGCTTTTAAGCGCATCAATAAGAACAAGCATTGCTTGATGATAGCGCTCTTTATCTGTTTTCTTTTGCTTAGTGTGCATTGTGCTCAAAAGCTCAACGATCTGTAGCTGATCCAGCTTTCTTCTATCAAGGAGTTGATTGGGATGAAGATGGCTGTTTACAAAGCCGCAGGTTACATAAAAGCTGCTGCGGTCAACTTCTCCGATATCAATTTTAGAGGTCTCTATTTTTGCAATATATCCCTCTTTAATCTCGATATTCGCCCTGAGATATGTATCATCTGGACCATCAATAATAATGTTTTGGAGGAGGTGGTTCATGCAGATTTACTGACTGGTTGCCAGGATTTAAGCATAACTATTTCTACACCAACAGTGCTAACGGATCCTCGATTAAGCTCTTAAAGGCAGAGAGAAAACGCGCTCCAACAGCTCCATCAACCGCACGATGATCAACAGATAAAGTACACGTCATCATCGTGGCAATAATGATTTTATCATCTTTCACAATCGGCCTTTTCTCACCAGCGCCAACGGCTAAGATACAAGCCTGCGGTGGATTGAGGATAGCTGAGAAATTTGTAATACCAAACATCCCAAGGTTCGAGAGCGTAAACGTTCCGCCCTGATATTCTTCGGGAACAAGTTTGCCTGCTCTTGCTTTTTCGGCAAGGGCTTTAATCTCAGTTGATAAGGCCGTAATTGATTTTGTTTCAGCTGATCTTAAAATCGGCGTTACAAGACCGCCATCAATCGCAACTGCAACTGCAACATCAGCGGAGTGATATTGACGAATCACAGTATCATGCCAAGCGGCATTTGCCTCGGGAACTTGAATAAGAGCCTGTGCACAAGCTTTGATAACAAAGTCATTAACTGAGATTTTGACACCATTCTTATTGCGATTATTAAGACTGGTGCGCAGCTGTAAAAGCATATCGAGGTTACAGTCGATATTGAGGTAAAAGTGAGGAATTTGTTGTTTTGATTCCGTTAAGCGCTTTGCAATGACTTTTCGCATATTGTTTAAGGAAATCTCAGTATACTCTCCTGATCTTGCCGGAGTCTTTGTTAAAGCTGCTTCAACATCTGCCTTGATAATGCGGCCTTTAGGGCCGCTTCCTGATATAGATTCAAGTGAGACTTGATTATTCTCTGCTATGCGTTTAGCAAGAGGGCTTGCAAATACTCTTGACTTATCATTGCCTTGGACCGCTTTAACCTGAGGCGTAACGGGCTCTGGCACACTTACTGCAGCAGCAGAAGTCGACTGTACTGCAGCTGGTGTTTTAACGTAAGAATCAAGTGCTTTTGGATCTTCATCTTCTTCTAAAATCAGAGCAATCAACGCATTAACTTTAACATTTTCGCTGCCGGCTTGAATTAGAATTTTGCCTAAGGTTCCTTCATCAACCGCTTCAACTTCCATGGTTGCCTTGTCGGTTTCAATTTCCGCTAAGACTTCACCAGCTTTGATGGAATCGCCTTCTTTTTTATACCACTTAATCAAATTACCTTCGGTCATCGTCGGGCTTAAAGCGGGCATTAAAAGTTCAATAGGCATCAGGAAAATCCTTTAGTTTTTATAGCAAACAGTTTTTGCAGCATGAATGATTTTTTCAATACTTGGCAAGGCTAGTTTTTCTAAATTGGCAGCATAAGGCAAGGGAACGTCCTCAGCTGCGATTCTTATCGGTTGAGCATCAAGATAATCAAAAGCATTTTCACAAACAAGAGTGCAGATTTCTGAACCAATTCCAGCGAAAGGCCATCCTTCTTCAACGCTAATTAAACGATTTGTTTTTTTCACGGAATTCAAAATCGTCTCTTGGTCTAGGGGCCGAATAGTGCGCAGATCAATAACTTCAGCATCAATGCCTTCAGCTGCTAATTGTTCTGCAGCCAAGAGGGCTTGGCCCACTGTGAATGAGAATGCAATAATCGTTACATCCTTACCGCTTCGAACAACAGCTGCTTTTCCAAGCGGAACAATATGATCTTCATCTTCTGGAACTTCAAAAGAACGACCGTATAAAAGTTCATGTTCTAGAAAGATAATTGGGTTAGGATCTCGAATAGCTGACTTTAGTAATCCCTTAGCATCAGCTGCGCTATAGGGAGCTACAACTTTCAGTCCTGGGCAATGGGCAAACCAGCTCGCAAAGCATTGAGAATGCTGCGCACCAACACGCGATGCAGCACCATTCGGTCCACGAAAGACAATTGGACAACCCATCTGACCGCCAGACATGTAAAGCGTCTTTGCAGCCGAGTTAATAATCTGATCCATTGCCTGCATTGAAAAGTTAAATGTCATAAACTCAACAATTGGTTTTAAACCTAAAAAGGCAGCACCAACTCCAAGGCCTGCAAATCCATGCTCTGTAATCGGCGTGTCAATAATACGGCTAGAGCCAAATTCTTCCAAGAGTCCTTGGCTGACTTTATAAGCTCCTTGATATTCTGAGACTTCTTCTCCCATTAAAAAGACATTTGCGTCACGGCGCATTTCTTCAGCCATAGCATCGCGCAGAGCTTCACGAACAGTTAACATTTTAGCCATTAAGTACCTCTAGGAAGGAATAAGAACGTCAGTATAAAGCTCAACTGGGTCGGGCTCTGGAGAAGATTGAGCAAACTCGACAGCATCAATCAAGATTTCTTTGATTGATTTATCTATGTCTTTCATTTGCTCTTCGTTAGTGAGTTTTTGATCAAGCAAGAAATTGCGAATCTTCTCAATAGGATCGTTTTCCTGGCGCATTTTCTCAACTTCTTCTTTTGAACGATACTTGCCAGGATCAGACATGGAATGGCCGCGATAACGATAAGTTTTGACATGTAAAAGAACGGGCCCTTTGCCTGATCGTGCATGCGCAACTGCCCACTCAGCAGCTTCTCTAACGGCAAAAAGATCCATGCCATCAACAATGCGACCTGGAATATGAAATGGTTCGCCGCGGCGATGAAAATCAGCATTTGCAGAAGCTCGAATTGAGGAGGTCCCCATGCCGTATTGATTGTCTTCTATAATATAAATAATGGGAAGCTTCCATAAGGAAGCCATATTGAAAGATTCGTAAACTTGACCTTGGTTAGCTGCGCCATCCCCAAAATAAGAAAGACATACACCTTTATCTTTCTTATAACGATGAGCAAAAGCCATCCCTGTTCCAATGGGAACTTGTGCGCCAACAATGCCATGTCCGCCAAAGAAATTCTTCTCGCGGCTAAACATATGCATTGATCCGCCCTTGCCTCTAGAATATCCACCACTACGACCGGTTAACTCTGCCAAGACACCTCTAGGCTCCATATCACAAGCGAGCATGTGCCCATGATCACGATAGCTGGTAATCACAGTATCTTGAGGCTGCAAGGCTGACTGCAATCCAACAACAACAGCTTCTTGACCGATATAAAGGTGACAAAAGCCGCCAATCAATCCCATGCCGTAAAGTTGGCCAGATTTTTCTTCGAAACGACGAATCAACAGCATCTTTTCATAAGCTGCTAGTAGCGTTTCGGGTGTGTAGTGTTTTAGGGGAGAAGACATAGAAATAGGGGTTCCCATCCTTACATGATCAAATAATGCATTACAAACAATATACCTAACCTGATTTTTGATTTGATGCAAGGTTTCAGTGAAAAATCACCTGAGTTTTGCTTTGGAATTTGCCTATCTTAATGAACTATTAACTCCTTTTCCTTTAGAGTGATAGTATGGATAATCTTAACGGTAGTTTTAAAAATGCAGCTTAAAAATCATCTCAGCCTCTTAGTTTTATTATTCACTTTTGTTGGTTGCTCTTCAGCTCCAGATAATAATTCTGCTAGCAAACCTGAGGTCATTAAAAGCCAGAATGCTGAAGCTTTGGTGGTAAGCTGTGTTGATTTTCATCTTATGAATGAACTTGATAACATGATGGATAAAAGAGGCCTGAAAGGAAAGTATGATCAGATTGGTTTGGCTGGCGGTTCTTTAGGCGCGACGAGCGATATTTTCCCTACCTGGAGAGAGACGTTTTGGTCACATTTAGCTTTTCTTAGCAGCCGCCAAGATATTAAGAGAGTTATCCTAATAGATCATCGTGACTGCGATATGTATAAATTCGCTCTTAATGAAAATTTCTCAACAGATCGCAAAAAAGAAACAGATGTTCATCAACAACACTTAAGTGAATTGGTGAAAGAAATTAAGGTAAAGTATCCAAAGTTAATGATTGAAGCCTGGTTGATGGATTCTAGCGGAAAATTAGAGCCGATGTCTCCTGATGCTTCAGCAGTTTCTCCTGCACCTACACCATTAGTTGTCTCAACGCCAGCTGTTTAAAGAACAATCTTCATGCCGTCGAAAGCAGGTTCAACGCTTTCCGGCAGGAGAGAGTAAAGTGCGTCAAAGTCTGTGCTATGGTCCATATGAGTGAGAATAGATCTTGCGGGCGCAATCTCTTTGATAAGCTCAAGCGTGTTTTCAAGGTGAGAATGAGTTGCGTGCGGCTTAACGCGAAGGCAATCAACAATCCATAATTTAAGATTACGTAAAACTTCAATTGATGCTTGCGGCAGAGTTTTCATATCTGTTGAGTACGCAAAATCTCCAATGCGAAACCCAAGACTAGAGATTGTTCCATGCTGTTGCTGAAAGGGAATGATCGATAAAGTTCCAACCTTAAATTCTTCATTGATTCTATGGCTTTTGAGAAAAGCTGGATATCTAACGTCAGTCTCTTCAAAAGCATATTGAGAAACGTTTTCTAAAACATCTAAGGTTTTTTCATCTCCAAATATAGGAATAACGATTTTGTGCTTTAAAGCAATTTGTCTTAGTTCGTGTAAGCCATTGATGTGGTCAGAATGAGCGTGAGTGTAAATCACTGCATCAATACGATCTACTTTTGCGTGCAGTAATTGTTCTCTGAGATCAGGGGAGGTGTCAATCAGGATGTTTTGATCTTCAGTCTGAATCAGAATAGAAGACCGAGTGCGACGATTCTTTGGATTGCTTGGATTACACTCTCCCCAATTACCGGTAATGAGTGGAACACCACCAGATCCACCACAACCTAGGATAGTAATTATTGTTTTTTGCATCGATCAAAGAGTGTGTAGAAATTATTGGTTGTAGCTTCTGCAATCTCTTCAAGAGAAGAATTTCGCAACTCTGCTAAAAGTGTAGCGGTATATCTTGTGAACGCAGGTTCATTACGAGCTCCGCGGTGAGGGATTGGCGCTAAGAACGGTGAATCAGTCTCAACCAAAATCCTGTCAAGGGGCGCAAATTTTGCAACTTCACGCAGCTCTTCTGCTTTTTTAAAGGTTAAAATTCCGGAGAATGAAAGATAAAACCCAAGGTCTAGTGCTTTTTTAGCAAGCTCTAAGCCACCACTAAAACAATGGAAAACTCCCTTAGCGTTTTGGTTTGTTATACAATCAATCGTATCTTCATCCGCATCACGTGTATGGATTATTAAGGGAAGGTCCAGCTGAACAGCAGCTGTAATATGAGTTTGGAATGAAGCGATTTGAGCTTCTTTGGGGCTATTATTGTAATAATAATCAAGGCCTGTCTCGCCGATGGCAATAACCTTTGGATGTTGTACAAGAGCTAGAATTTGCTCAAGAAGATTCTCCTCTTCTACATTTTGTGAGTCGTGCGGATGAGTTCCAACAGAGCACCAAACTTGTGGGTAACGATCCGCAATTTCTTGCAGATCTTTCGCTTGATTGAGACGAGTGTTAACTGTTAAGAACGTGGTGACCTGGTTCTCCATGGCTCGTTTGATGACATCATCTAAGTCATCTTTAAAATCAGGAAAATTAAGATGGCAATGACTATCAACAAGCATTTTATTTTGCCTCTTCAAAACGTGGAAAAACGCCAAAGGGAATTGGCAGATCAGAGCCTTCTATAAGCGCAAAGTCTAAGTCCTTAAACTGGCGATGTTCTGGGGAAACTGCCAGTTGATCTAAAATCTTTTGGCTAGCTTCTGGTACAAGCGGTTGTGTCAAGATAGCAACCTTTCTAATAAGCTCGGCAAGCACATAAAGAATAGTATTCATTCTTATCGGATCACTGGTTTTAAGTGACCAAGGTTTATGTTCATCAATATAGCGATTTGCCTCAGCAATCGCTGACCACAAGGTTTCACAAACCTTGTTTAAAGCACAGTTATCGATGTGACGACGTAAGGTATCTAATAAATCGACAGAATCAAGAAGGGCCTGATCAGCTGGTAATATATTTCCACTTTTGGGAACTTTGGCATCACAGACTTTGTTGATAAACGAGAGAACGCGCTGAACAAGATTGCCGTAATTATTGGCTAGATCGCTATTCATGCGGGTAATCAAAGAACTTTTCGAAAAGTCACCATCATTACCAAAGGGGATCTCTCGTAATAAGAAATAGCGGATAGGGTCAAGTCCATAAGTATTAATGAGGTCAATCGGATCAAGGGCGTTGCCTAGGGATTTGGACATTTTTACACCTTCATTCGTCCACCAGCCATGTGCGAATACTTTTTGTGGTATCGGAAGATTTGCGGCCATTAGGAACGCAGGCCAATAGACAGCGTGGAAGCGTAAAATATCCTTGCCAACAACGTGTAGGCTGTTTTCCCAATAATTGTTTTGCAAAGCATCAGGATAGCCAATAGCTGAAATATAGTTCGTTAAAGCATCAAGCCAGACGTACATAATATGATCAGGGTTGCCGGGAACGGGAACTCCCCATTTAAAGCTTGTTCTTGAAACTGACAAATCATGCAAGCCACCCTCGACGAAACGCATAACTTCGTTGCGACGGCTTTCAGGGGCAATAAATTGAGGATGCTCTTTATAAAATTGCAAAAGCTTTTCTTGAAAGGCAGATAAGCGAAAGAAATAGCTTGGCTCTGTAACCCACTCAACAGGGGCGCCAGTAGGGGCTTTGCCGTCAATCAACTCAGATTCTGGATAAAAGGCCTCATCGCGAACCGCATACCATCCAGCATAACTTCCCAAATAAATATGACCGTTATCTATCAGCATTTGCCAAAGATGCTGTGCTGCTTTTATATGCCTCGGTTCCGTTGTTCGAATAAAGTCATCGTTAGTAAGTTTTGTAAATGTAGCCAAATCTCTAAAGTTTTTTGAAATTTGATCAACGAATTCTTGGGGAGATTTATCTGCGGCGATGGCGGCTTTTTCAACCTTTTGTCCATGTTCATCAGTGCCTGTTAGAAAACGGACATCAAAACCATCCAACCGTTTGAATCGAGCAAGCATGTCACATGCTAAAGAGGTGTAGGCATGACCAATATGAGGGACATCATTCACATAATAGATTGGTGTTGTGATGTAATAAGATTTAGTTTCGTTAGGCATTGAACTGGGCATGGATAAAATTATTTCCTAAGTTTGGATTCTCAATCATCATAAATATTGCAAGTAATGCTTGCACTTTATCGAGGTGGCTGGTTTTTACAAGTTCCGAAAAAGAATGAACACTTTGCCATACACTAATCCAATGGTCATGTGATTTATGACTTAGAAATTCATTTTCTCCGCCAGTGATTATAGAATGAATATAAGCTTCAATCAAATCAAGTATGAGATTGTATTTATCAGCATCCTTTGCGATGTCTTCACAAAATAAGCGAACGGCAGGAAATTTTCCTTGCAGTGCGTTTCTAATCGCTTGCTCTAACTGAGTGACGAGTGTTAGTCCTCCAGCTTTCTGAAGTTGTAATGCTTGTCCAAGACTGCCAGAGCTTAAGGGCAAAAGAGGAATGAGTTGCTGCGCAATTTCTTGAGGAAATGCCTCTTCAATTTCTGTGTTTGTCAGAGGGAACAGTGGCATCTTGGCACAGCGTGAACGCAGTGTTGGAAGAACTTGACCCATGGAATGACAAATGAGCAACATGAGAACACGAGTAGGTGGCTCCTCTAAAATCTTTAAAAGTGCATTGCTTGCGTTATGATTCATTTCGTCAATTGCATCAATAATAACGACTCTCCACCCTGGAACGATTGGGGAGTGGTGGAGAAAATTAAGAAGTTTTCTGGTTTCTTCAATCATGATTTCACGATTCAAGACTCCATCGGTATTAGGGGTTCTCTCCAACGTTAAAAGATTGGGATATGAAGATGCTGCTATTTGACGCGTTACCATTGCCTCATTTAGTCCCTCAGGATTCGCTGGGTTTTTTGAGAGAATCATTCGACTGAGGTGATAAGCAAGAGTTGCCTTGCCAATGCCTTTTTGACCGATAAGCATCCAGCACGCCGGCAGAGTCCCTTCCCTAAAACCTTTATGAAGGCTGGTAATTGCTTCGGTGTGACCAATGAGCTTAGTCTGAGCGCGCGGAGTAAGATTTATGTCAATCATATGTATATTTAACCCAGAATGATGCAAGATACAATGTTACGAAAAATCAAAAGAAGCAAAATTATGATAAGATTAATAGTGTTTATTAAGGCAAGTATTTTGAACTATGGTTTTTTGTGATTGACAGGTTTGGTAAAAATCCCCTAAATCATGAAATGCATGCTGGAAGGATGGCCGAGTGGTTAAAGGCAACAGACTGTAAATCTGTCGACGTGAGTCTACGTAGGTTCAAATCCTGCTCCTTCCACCACAATACCTCTTTAGAAATAAAGATGTTGATTTTTAACTTGATCTTTTGATCATTAACTATCATCTTTAGAACCTTAAGATAGAATGAGTTATCTGTGATTTTAAAGACTCTGTTTTTGATCAAAAGCTCTGTCTAAAAACTCTCAATATCCTCATTTCTAAAGAGGTGTATGCGGGTGTAGCTCAATGGTAGAGCTCCAGCCTTCCAAGCTGGCCACGTGGGTTCGATTCCCATCACCCGCTCCAAATTTTTTAAGTTCAATCTGCCGGTTTAAAGGCCAGCAAAGTAGCAACCGATATAAAACAGGACGAAACAAGATGTCTAAGGCAAAATTTGAGCGGAACAAGCCGCATTGTAATATAGGAACAATTGGTCACGTTGACCATGGAAAGACGTCCCTGACGGCTGCAATTACGAAGGTATTGGCAGAGCAGGGCGGCGCGA
>CANFPP010000047.1 GCA_947449005.1 Holosporales bacterium
ACGTTAAGGTTATATAAGAGTGGGGATTTAGGACGTTGGATAGGTGATGGTAATGTAGAGTATATAGGAAGGGAAGACTTTCAAGTTAAAATCAGAGGTTACAGGATTGAACTTGGAGAGATAGAGAAGACATTAGCAAAAGTTGAAGGGGTCAAATCAGTTGTTGTTCTCGCCGAAGGTGAAGTCACTCCAAAATTAATGGCTTATATAGTGCCAAATGTAATGATCTACGGAGCAGAACTTTTAAGTAAAGATCAAGAGATGGAATTTGTCAATGCTCTGTCTAACTACGCTCAAGAACAATTACCAAATTACATGCTACCCTCAAGTTTTACTTTAGTAGATATAATACCTCTCACAATTAATGGAAAAATAGATAGCAAAGCTCTAGTAAATAAAGGAAAAAATTCAGCAGTTGCTCCAATTTTGGTAACCGCTCCTGTAACATATACGGAAAATATTTTGTATCAAGTCCTTTTAAAGGTTTTAAGGCTCGAGAATTTGGGAACAGGAGATAATTTTTTTGCACTTGGAGGAGATTCAATTTTATCCATTCAATACTCAATCCAAGCTAAAAAGTATGGATTAGATTTTTCAGTCAATGAGTTATTTAATAACCCTACAATTAAACAATTAGCCAGAGCTATAGATGATAAAACAAATAAAACAAATGTTTACCTTCCTATTTTACCTCAGCCTGAGAATGTTCGATTACCACTCTCATTTGCTCAACAAAGATTGTGGTTTGTTAATCAATTATTGACGGATACGTATATTTACAATATTCCTCTCGTTATTGATCTGTATGGTGAATTAGATTTAAATTCGTTAAATTTTGCTTTCGGAAAAGTTATAGGACGGCATGATATTTTGCGTACCGTGATACGGCGAGAAAGTGATCTTCTCGAACAAGTTATCTTGCCTCATGATTTTGATTTTAAAATAGAGTGTCAAAATGTACCTAACTTAAAAGATGAAGTTCAGACTCTAAAAGAAACATTACTTCAACACATTTCTCAACCTTTTGATCTCTCAAAGGAAAAAATGCTGAGGATAGTTTTGTTTAATCTTTCTGAAAATCACAATATCTTACTTATAGTAATGCACCATATGATTACTGATGGTTGGTCTTTAGGGATTTTAAATCGAGAACTATCTTATTATTATAATTTAAATAAAAATCATCAGGATAATGATCTGCCCTTACCTGAAGTGCAGTATGGTGACTATTCAGCTTGGCAAAGAGATTGGTTGCAAGGCAACATATTAGCAGAGCAATTAAATTATTGGCAAAATCAACTGGAGGACATACCTACAGTTATTAATCTTCCCAGTGATAAGATTAGACCCAAAGAAAGAAATTATAAAGGGAAACATTACCACTGTTCTATTGATGCTGACTCTTTTTATAAAATTAAAGTTTTTTCAGAGAAAAACGATGTTACTCTTTTCATGTTGCTGCTTGCTGCCTTTCAGTTGCTTATGTACAGGTATAGCGGTGAAAAAAATATTGTTATTGGAAGTCCTATAGCTAATCGTCACTATCCGGGTGTTGAAAATACAATAGGTTTATTTGTTAACACTGTCGCTCTAAAGACAAATTTTGAGCAAATTTATAGTTTTTCTCAGCTGCTAAAAACTATAAAGAAAACAACTTTAGATGCCTACCAAAATCAAGATTTACCCTTCGAAAGACTTGTAGAATGCTTGAAAGTGGAAAGGAATTTAAGCTGGCATCCAGTTTTTCAGATTATGTTTAGTCTTGATAATTTAAAAAATAGTAATTTAGAACTTTCAGGTCTGAAAACTGAAATTATTGATATTGATATTGGTATTTCAAAGTTTGATTTATTCTTAAACGTGCGAGAGGAAAAAAACGCTCTTGTTCTTGGTTTTGAATATGCGGAAGATTTATTTTTGGAATCAACTATTGCCAGAATGGCAGAACACTTTATTGCAATAGTTAGTGCCGTTGTGGATTATCCTGAGGAGGATATTGAATTAATAAACTTTTTATCTGCTAAAGAAACTTACGATGTAATTCATAAATGGAATGAGTCAGAAGCTGATTATCCTTTAGATAAGACCGTGATAAATCTTTTCGAAGAGCAAGTATCAAAAACCCCAAACGATATAGCAATTATTTTTGATAGTCAACAGCTAACCTTTTCTGAGTTAAATATTAAGGTAAACCAATTAGCTTCATGTTTTATCACTATGGGGGTAACGCGTGAAGTGATTGTACCCATCATACTGAATAGATCGAGTGATTTAGTGTTAGCGATCTTAGCTGTTTTGAAAGCAGGCGGAGCTTATCTGCCATTGGATATAGCATTTCCATCCGAAAGAGTCTGGAACATAGTATCCGAGACAGGTTCCCCTTTCATAATTTCAGATAATTCATTCTGTTCCGAAGCATCTAATTTGAAAATTCCGATTATTAAATTTGCGGAATTGCAACAAAAACTCTCTGACTATGATGATCAAAATCCAGAAATACAGTCTTCGATGGAGGATTTAGCTTATATAATATATACATCAGGATCGACGGGTTTGCCAAAAGGAGTCATGATTGAACACCGGAACCTCAGCAATTATCTACTGTGGTGCAAAAACAATTATCTTTTTGATGAAAATGTAGGTTCAGTTTTACATTCATCGTGTGCTTATGATATGGCGATTACAAGCTTATTCTTACCTTTGATTATGGGTAAGTCTGTGCGTGTTTTAAGTGAAGAATCAGCTGGTCAAGCGTTGCCTATGTTGTTTAGTAGTACTAAAGAAAACTACGGTTTCATCAAAATAACACCTTCACACCTTAAAATGTTGGAGCTCTTACCAGAGGATGTAATAAAAGGTAAAACTCATGTTTTCATCATAGGAGGAGAGCTCCTCTCACAAGAATATATTATATTTTGGCAGGAAAAATTCCCAGATATATTATTATACAATGAATATGGCCCTACCGAAGCTACAGTAGCATGCTCTGCGTTCTTAATTAATAATCAAAATAATTTTGACCCCGTGCCTATTGGAAGGCCTATATCTAATGTTCAATTGTATGTTTTGAATAAAAATATGAATCCTGTGGGAGTAGGTCTACCTGGAGAGCTCTATATTGGAGGAGCTGGTGTAGCGAGGGGATACTTGAATAGAGCAGAATTAAATGCAGAAAAGTTTATTAAAAATCCGTTTTCATCTGATGAAAACGCACACCTTTACAAAACGGGCGATCTAGCTAAATATCTTGAGGACGGTAATATACAGTACTTGGGAAGGATAGATGATCAAATTAAAATTAGAGGGTACAGGGTCGAGCCTGGAGAAATAGAGGCGAACATAACAAAATATAAAGGGATAAAGTTATGTGCGGTTACTGTTAAACCTGATAAAAGTGGGCATCCAAATTTAGTTGCTTATATAGTTTTTCATGAAAAGATAGATAAAACTCGTCATATGGAAGAAGACGCAGTAAATGAATTAAAAACTTATTTAAGAAAAAAATTACCTGATTACATGGTACCAAGTCATTTTATAGTTCTGGAACAATTACCATTAAATGCCAACGGTAAACTTGATAAATCTCGACTTCCTGAGCTTGATAAACTTTTTGATAATCGAAAAAAATCACTTATTAATCCAAAAAATAGCGTGGAAGAGGATTTAGTTTTATTGTGGAAAGAGTTGCTAAAAATTGATCAGATAAGCGTTGATGACAACTTCTTTACTCTTGGCGGACATTCTATGTTAATGACTAGAGTCATTACTTATGTGGCTAAAAAATTTGGAGCAAATCTTACATTGAGAGGGTTCTTTGAAGACCCGACTATTATAAATTTAGCAAGCATTATATTAAAACAAAATGTTCCAATTAAAGCAGACGTTACTTCTCTTGTTTTAAAGGACGCTTGCCTAGAAGATAATACAGAGTTTTTTTCAAAGCTTGATAGTTATGATGCCTTTACCAACTCTTCTCAATCTATTGTTTTATTAACTGGAGCCACCGGATTTTTAGGAGCACACTTGTTATCGGAGTTATGTAAGTACAATTATAATAAAATTTATTGTTTGGTCAGAGCGGAAACTCTAACAGCTGCCAGAGCTAAAATTTTACAATCTGGAGAAAAGTATAATCTTAAATATAGCGAATTTAATGATATTATCCATCCCATACTGGGAAACATAGAAGAACCATTATTAGGTTTAAGTCAACAAGACTATGACAAATTATGTTATGAGGTGGATGCAATATACCATAATGCAGCATTTGTTAATCATATAGCCGATTATAACACCTTGAGAAAGGCAAACGTGTTAAGCACAAAGGAAGTCATCAAATTAGCGGGTTGTCGAAGGGTAAAACGCATTAACTATATCTCAACACTCAGTAACTACTGTATAAATTCTGATAATACTATAGAAGAGGAGTTTCCAGATTCTGCCGAGTCGTATTCGCCCGCAGGAGGTTATGCTTTAACTAAAGCTGTTTCTGAGATTTTGCTCAATCAGGCGAATAAAAAAGGAATACCTGTTACTATATTTAGGCCAAATTATATTATAGGAAATACACGGAATGAAACGTTTCTTAAAAACAACCATTTGCTAAGTTTAATAAAAGGATGCAAGCAAATTAAAATTGCTCCAACTTGGGGCTTAGAGCTAGATCTTAGCCCTGTGGACTTTGTCGCTAAATTAATTATTTATATTTCAGTTACAGAATCAAGACCTAGTGTAGTATATAATATCACTAATCCAAATAAGATAAAATGGAATCACTTGATTTGTTTTTTTCAAAAGAAAGGTTATGAAATTAATCTGGTTTCTGAAAAAGAATGGAAACTAAATCTATTACATCTTGTTGATGAAAAAAATGCTCTCTATCCTTTTCTGGCAATTTACTTAGAGAATTCAGGAAGTCAACCTGAGAGTGAGAGTGCCATTGTATCAAGCTCAAATACTTTTAATTTTATGAATTCTAAGAATTTGAGTTGGCCCACTATCGATGACAATTTTTTAGAGCAATATCTTAATTATTAAAGGATTTGAGTGTAAAATAGGTGCTAAGAAATGTTATAATTTCACTTCGTTATTCAATTAGATTTTAATAGTGCGTTTTGGGTACAATTATATTCATTATGAGGGGGGATTTAAATTGAAAAAAATAACATATAATTCTATGTACAAGCTTTTGTTTCATGGCCTTTGGGTTTTTGTATTTACATTTCTTTCGTTAAATCAAGCACAAAGCTTGGTAACCGAGGATATCGAGAAAAGTGATCAGACCTTTCCCATACTTTACTCTGTAGAGGATTGGGGAAACTACAAAATTAAAAAGAAAGGAATAACATCATGATTAAAAAACTTCTTCAGGTATTGGCTCTCTCGGACTTTGCAATACGCTTCAGCTTATTCTCGGTTCTCAGCCTGACACCAGCCATGGCAGCAATAAACATACTTACAGACGGTTCTTCCCTCGAGCCTGGCGAATATACCCTCCGTGCCACTTGGACTTCGACGGTGGCGGTGATGGAATCTGTGCCTGAGAGCGTCTTCCCATACTATGCCATGAATTCATCATACGACCCCTGGTCTTTCTCAACTACTAGAAGTGTGACTCAAGTAGTGGAGCATACGAGTGAGTGGGGCTGTCAGCTAGATCCTGATCGACCATGCGGTTTGAAATCCTGGGAGGGGTTGTTGGAGTCGTCGCACCGAATTACGCCCATGGAATTTTATAATAATCCTCGGCAAGATTGGCCCGTGCTGGTGAATCTCCTTGGTCGTGATCGGCACCCGATGACCGCGAGTAGAACTGTTTCCGCCTGGGAATGGAAAAACGCCTGTGTAGATGATCCAAATGCGGTTAAGTCTATCATGCTGGTGCGGGTCAGGACCCTAAGTGCACTCCGGTATAGGGGTTTAACCTATTGACGTGTTTAGTTCGGGAGCATCTAAAGCTTGAACTGAATTTAAAATTTATAATTTTTTTGACGAAAATAGATCTATTGGAATAAATTTGTTCAATTTATGCGTTACAGTAATAGCTCCAGCATAATCGTCTAAACTCCGCAAATCTTAAAATCAAAAAAACTGAGCGTTTCCGCTATTCTTACACACCATCTCTGCATTATCGGACGGTTACCTACGTTAGTAGAATCAGAGGTATCCTACAAATACCGCTAAGCAACTACACATCGGAAGATCTACACTCTACCGTAAATTAAAATACGCACCGCAAAACAACTGTTAAAACTTAATCGGCAAGGTTTGTTTACACTGAAAATTGCACCACTGAACTCCTCTTTGATTAAAATTGAACTTGTATAAATGACACCTTTTCATCCGATTTTGCGAAATCCACTGTTTTTTTCACCTTTTAATTGAATTAAGCATAAACTATAAAGTTAAGCAATCAGCTGTTTATTAATGATAGTGGAGTAAATATTATGGAAAAGTATACAAACACACTCTTTTAAGTGAAAGATTTTTAGGTATTTTATCAAGAGTGAACAACCCCATAAAAATCAAAACTTTTAATATTAAATAAACTGAAAGGACTTAACTGAAATGAAAGCTTTATTAATTTGAAATATCTTTGGAATGGCTCTGGTTGGGATAGTAAGTCAGTACGCTTTGGCATCGGATAACTCCTCTTTACCTTCTCTTATCGATGATGGAACTTTTGAAGCAAGACGTATGGCTAATATGATTAATAGCCAATCTATTTCTGAAAAAAACAAGGGAGATTCAGATAAAATCAAGGGTGGGGAAGTACGCAACAAAACCAAAAGAGAAGGAGCTGAGAAAAGAACGGCTGAAGTAGAAGAGCAAAGGCTTGAAGAAGCCAAACGGTATGCCGATGAAAGAAAACAGCAGGAGGCACAGAAACTAGAAAAGGCACAGCCAGCCCCAACAGCAGTTATAGAGCAGACGATACAAAAAGGGTCTTCAATTCCAGCCATAGCCAGAGGTTATGAAGAGCTTTATGAGCGCTTTCTGAGAGGAGTGTTGATCTATAAACCCAACAAAGGCAATGATATTGGGAGGATAGATCTTCCGATAGCATCGTTGTTAAATCCGCTGGAGAGTATGTTTGATTTATCTCGGTGTGGGGATGCGGGTCAGTATTTGAGTATCTCGACGGGTTATCGCAAAGGGAAGGTAGCAGCAAACTCAAGCAAGTATGAGGTATGGATCGTTCCAAAGTTTGTTGTGGAAAGTGAGATTGGCAGAACGGCCAGTCATTATCGCGATATTATGAGCACCTGGTCAGCACCTTTTGACCTCAGTTCGGGATTAGATGTTCAAATTTAATACTAGGTTTTTTTGCTTTAAGACAATATGCGACAAGGGTTGAAAAGATATGAATAAAGCCATTAATAAAGGATCGATGTCGTGTATGGACCAATTGAAAATCTGTTTTTAATACCCCGTTTGTCAACAAAGCATGAAAATGGCCTAGACATCTTTGTTGAAGTTCAACGAAACGGTTGTAACTGGGCAAATACGGAAATTCTTCTGTGTAATTTTGGAGATAACTTAAATAAAAATATTTGAAATTCTTACACGGAGATTTGTGAAATAAAATTATGATAGTCATAATTTCACTTATTGCTAAACAAGGAACGCGCGTTGGTTTTTTGTGAGATCCATGAGAGAGCGTATTTTTGGCCATAAAAACTTCATAATCTTTGCAAAAATCATCGAGATAAATAAATAATTCTATGATATCTTTCTTCATGTAGAGATTCTTTAGTTTGTTTCTTCTAAAGCTTAATTAAAGTATTCTCTACGCTCTTTCTCTATATTACCTTATTGTTTTTACGAAATATATTCCTTCTGGTGCTTTTATATCAAACCTAATTAAAAGCCAAGTGATTGCTCGCTTCTAATCCCGAACTGAGGTTTTTGGGTTATTTTATACGTATGGCGGATGGAATAAATTAGAGTGGTTTGATGAGTCAGTGAGATCGACCCCGGAGGAAATATCGTCGAAGAATTTATATGAAAATTGCGGTGCACAGCGCAACGCGGACGCTGCGGAAGACATGGGGCTTTATGATTACATCACGAGTTTCACACACGGGTGGGGACGAAGATTTTATCTTCAATTTTAATTAAATTTTATGTGCGCCAGGAAAAGTCGCACGTGTCTGGCGGGGAGCAGCCAGCAAGGCTGACGATCTAGTGAAGTGAAAGTCTTCACACCTCCAATTTCTCATTCGGGAGGTTAGTATATCCGATGCATGGTGAGGTAACAAACCGTGTTCTGCTCGGAAGTAAAAGTCACCGTACGCCTAGAGATGAAAATTTCGAAGCGTGAGCAACCAGGGTGGCGAGCAAAGATGGAGGTCTAAACAGAAGTAAATATCTACAGCTCCGAAATACGTGCCCACACTGAAGTTTCTGTGTGGATCTGTGTTGACTGCCGATCCTGTCTGCCAGGGGAGAAGGCCGAAGTTCTAAAGGAAGAAATGAGAATATGCACTTTAGAAAGCACCGGAGTACGGGATTAGACATCTATCTAAAGATCGACAGAGATAACGCTGGGAAGGGCCTAATAGCAGCAGGGGCTGTTGCAACCTGCAAAGACTGAGAACACAAGATGTAACAGTTGAGGTTATCAGAGGTATTAGGTCTGGCGCATGAGTTCGTAGTAGCCTTGAACGTTGGGTAACGCCAACGGAAAACGATCTTGAATCGTTTCTGTTGAAAGGTAACACCTTTTGACAGGCAAAGGGACTCTCGGCATATAGCGGGTCTTTCTAAACGTAGCTTATGAGACACAGAGCTCAGTAAATGGGACTACTAAAGCGAGATCGAGGTATGCGGTAAACTGAAAATGAGGTTGGTGTATGTGAGCAAGCACTTAAGCTAACGCATGGACAGGAAGGCCGCATAAGGAAAGGCTATAGTCGCCAACCGGACTCGGGAAATCCGACCGTCCGGGATGAAAACGGGGGCTTGTTGAAACGTGAGTCACGGTAGTTTGGATTGAGGCCTATTTGCGAAAGCACTAGATAAGCCACCAAAACCTAAAACTAGGCGCGCAGCAATTCTATCCAGACGTGTAAGTCCTGCTGTGGAAGAGGATGGTCTCCTTTTATTTATGTGTTTCTTTTGTTTATAAAAATTTGATTTGTTGTCAGTTGCTTCCGCTTTTAATTTATTAAATTCATCTTCTAAAAATTCCACTATTTTATAATGTTTGCTCAAATTCATTTTAATTTCCGCCCGTCAATAATGAAGTATTTTATGAGTTTATAGATCTATTTGGATAAATTTGTCCAATTTATGTGATGAAGAAATAGCTCCGGCATAATTCTCTAAACTCCATAAATCTGAGTAATAATATGTGGTCTCGTTAGCTACATAATAAGTGTTATTATTTTTTATAGAATCCATAATTTCTATTGTTTTTAGGGGGTAAGATAATCCTTGCCCAATAGCTTTAATAATCGCTTCTTTTTTGGTCCATATATCGTAGAAAGCGCGAAATTGTTCTTCAGAGTTAAGTTTATTAAAAATATTAATTTCGGCGGGAGATAATACAAGATCTGCAATTTCCTGAAAATTTATGGTTTTGTCTTTCCATTCAATGTCAATGCCAACCAGAGAATCTAAAGCAATAATGTAAGCAGCATAATCTTTAGAATGTGACATATTAAATTGTACTCTACAGTTAGTATCCTTTAAAAAAAGTTTACCAAACTGATTAACCGAATATTGAATGTTTTGGGGTTCTATCCCGACATAAAATGCTAAAAGGTGTCTAAGAAGCCCATGAGATACAACATACCTATCTTTTAAACTAGTATTTATAAATTTTTCAGCTTGAGCTTTTTCTTGATCAGAAAGAAATGTCCATAGTTCTTCTAGATTTTGAGTTAGTGAAGGAAGGTGTGCTGTGAAAATAAGAGCATTATTTTCTGTAAGCTCTCCTTTGGAAAAGTTAAGCTTCATATTTTTGCAAATGAGGAATAATG
>CANFPP010000048.1 GCA_947449005.1 Holosporales bacterium
AGTGATGACTGCGATTGACGAAGCGCTGCCAATTTTATTCTTTCTTCATATCCTAATTGTTTGTATTCTCTCATTTGCAACGCCTTTCTGTGCCTGTCTTATCAACAAACACTCTAATGCGTTGCACCTCATTTTAGAACACGGCCCTGGCAACTCTTTATTTATTTTTTCCATCATTATATAGAACTGACGATCAGAAAAGAGACTTAAGGTGAGGCTAACATCTGCTTTAGAAAACTTCATATTTTCAACATCTGTTTTAAACGGCTGTGAAAAATCAAAGGATATATCAATTTTTTGGATCTTTAATTGACGTTTCCAAGTTTTTAGGAGACTTTTTATTTCAGCTTCTGTACTGATTTGATCAAAACGCTTATGAGCAAACAAAGTTAGTAATTCTTTGTCCTTTTTTACAGACTGCTTAAAGTCTGATAGTGTTTTTTGCTGTTCTTGAATCGATACAAGTTTTTCTTTTGCTAAAGTTGATTGCGTTTTAATATCTGAGTAATGGCCCCAAGTGTATAGAAAAAATAATAGAGAAACAGAAAATAAGCACAATACAATTAAACTTATACCGCCAGTGCTATAATGACCCCAAGCGTTTGGGTATGAAAAACGATTAGTTATGGACACGATTCGCTTTCAAAATTAAAATTTCAACAGGTTGTTTTTTTACTTTTTGCCATTCTAAATGAATATGAGGAAAGGCACTAGATAGGCCTTCTTTGATTTTTTCTTTATAGGCTTTTAAATGTTTTTTTCCCAAAAGTTGGCTATCAAGATTAATGAAGGTTGTTAAAGAGAACTCGCTATCTGATTGTTTCCAAGATAGCTCTGTTGCAACTCCTTCTGGCGTAATCATTGGGCTAAGTTTCTGAAGAATCTCCAAAGGGTTTTGTTGAGAGTTTTGTAATTCACAGAATTTTTTAAACAAAACTTGGTGTGTCTTATTTTGTTCAATTTCATCGATTAAATCACGAGGCACTGTTTCAAGCACAATATTCATTAAACCAATATATTTCTGATGAAAATGATTTTGGAGGATCAAAAAGAAACCAGAAAAAATTAATAGAGCGGTCAGGGGTATAAATAACTTAATAAAATAACGTGGCATGTTAAAAGCCAAACGTTGACCCAATAATTTAGGTATATACAAACCAGATTGACTGATTAGAGGAAAACAAGGAAAACGCTTTAAAAGCGATAATCTCGATTGGGGTAGAAGTTTGAAAGAATATAGGGGGTTAGGTAATTTTATGGTTTCCACATGTTCTGTGGGTGAAAGATAGAGATCCATTCCAATCGTTAGCAGCGAAACTTTGTCACCCTCTTGATAACCATGACGACATAAATAACGTAAGGTTGTGCTGATTTCTTTGGCAAAATCTTGCTCTTCTTCGATAACACCAGAGCGGCTTAGGACTACTGCTTCGTGATTACTCACAATTAGTTGCCAAGATTGCTGAGATGATTTAATGAGAACAATAATCCATGGTTCTAAATCTTGAGATTTTACCGTTAAAAGAGCTTGTTGCATAATTGTTATGCTTAAGCTTTCTGTGCGTACAATGGGGTTAGGTTGCTGAGATAAATAATTTACAAATTGTTTAAGGGAACTTGTCGGATTTAATCCAACAATTGAAAAGCGCTCATTGTTTGATGCAGAAGACAAATACGCTGTGCTTAGCCACTGCTCTGTTGAGAATTCACCTTTTTGAATTTGATTTACTAACGGATAGCGATCCCACCATTTGATATCATTCAAAGGAACTATCCGAGATTGGATTTCAGGTGTATCTATAAGCAAATAAATTGGTACTTCTGCGTGCTTATTAAGGAGATCGTCAATACAATGAGTTCGATCAAAATCAAGAGGAATCTTAAGCTCGCTAATGAGTTTTTTATTAGAAATCAGACAGATTTCAATTGTACTATCACTTAACGTCACAACGAAATATCGAGACGGATATGCTTTTTGAGAGGCTACTATGTTTTGAAAAAATGAAGAAGATGTGTGTGCAACAGACTTTAACCACACAAATAAATTAAAATTCATGACTTTCTTAGCAGCCAGCGGCCATGCAGTTCTCTTATAAATCATAAACTGCCAAATTGTCATATAAAGGTACCATTACAGCCGTAACAATCCATATTATTATTGAACCTATAACTAGAATCAGGGTTGGCTCGATCCATGTCAATACTGATTGCAATTTTCGTATATTATTTTTTAATTGAAAGTCTGCTGTTTGTAACAGCAGCTGAGGTAATGTGCCTGTTTCTTCTCCTAAGCTGATTAACCTAATTATAAAAGGAGAAAATTGATTTAAGCTAGAAAAAGCCTCAGATATTTTATGGCCAGAAGAAATAAGTTTTATTGTTTTACTTAATTCGAGCTTAAGCCATATGTTGGATATTGATTCAGCAGATTTTG
This sequence comes from Holosporales bacterium, assembly GCA_947449005.1. Lineage (GTDB taxonomy): Bacteria > Pseudomonadota > Alphaproteobacteria > Paracaedibacterales > CANFPP01 > CANFPP01. The sequence goes on from CANFPP010000048.1 coordinate 2,435, forward strand.
ATAAACTGCTTAACAAGTCAATCCCCTCATCGCTCATAAGGGCAAAGCAATACAAGAACTCACTGATCATTAATTGTTGCCTTAAACGTCCAATCCAGGGAATTCTTAAGCTTAGATAGGATTTAAATAGATTGGCTTTTGTGTTCGTTTTCGCAATAATCACAAAGCAAATATATGAACCCATAATAAATAAAAGCATCTGCAAAAAACAAGAGCTTAGATGTATCGTATTCAAGAGCGCTCTTGTTGCAAGTGGTAGCTGCTGGCCATTGCTGACGCTAATTAAATATTGTTCAAGATCAGGCATGATAAAATTAGCCAATAACCCAAGCATCACAAGTATTGTTCCAAACAAAATTGCTGGATAGCGTGTTGCTTTTGATAATTGAGTTTGAAAGTCTCGTTGCCAACGCAAATAATCTTGAATCCTTGAAAAGGCAGAAGAAAAATCTCCAGTTTTTTCACCTAACTCAATCAGGTGCACGAAAAGTGAATTAAAAACTTGAGGGTGATGGGCCATACTTTGTGACAATAAAAGACCTTGATGCAAATCGTGCGAAATTGAAAACAAAACTGACTTTAATCGTGCGTTTTCCACGTTTTCACTAAGACTCAAAATAGCGTCAATAATCGGTAATCTAGAACGATCTAATTGTTCCATGTGGACACAAAAATCTAATAAATCCTCCAAAGGAATCGTTTTTCTAAAAAATGGTAAGAAAGAGAATGATTGTTTGCTGCTAATCAACCTTAAGCCATCTTTTTGAAGCTCTCGATAAAGAGTCTTATTAGAGGCTGAGAAATGACTTCCAGAGCATCTTTTTCCATCTTGATTGATTGCCTTGTAAAGATAAAGTGGCATGGCTATCTTTTGAACGGATTAATTACTTTCTGTCTTAGAGAACGCAATTCACTTAAGTTTAAAGGACAGTGTTGATGCGGAAGCTCGCTCATTTCACTCAATAAAAGGCTTCTTTTTGGAGCCGTATTTTGGGCCAAATTCCAGTTACCCCAAACATTGGTTATAGTTACCCCTAGAGTTGTGCCGCCAGCAATCATAATTTGAAATACATTAGGAAGATTCCAGGCATCGTTTCCGGTGTTTGAAACAAGACGATACCCATTTGAATCCATTCCCATTGAGGCTGCAAAGCGACGCGTAAACCTTAGAGTTTCAACAATTTCTTCATTATCTCCATTTTTTGCAAATTCATGGAAAGATTTGTAAAGTGGCTTGTCATTGTGATCGAGTAGTAAAACGCCAAAATACTCAGGAATATGCGCCGATGAGTGCTGAATACGATAGCCGAGCAAATGGTATTTTTTATCATTAATGGCAAAATATTCTTCCATTATTTTATTTTCTTTTGCATCAGATACTAACTGCTCAGGAGTCAAATCAAGTCCATAGGGTACTTGAAAATCTGCAACAGACATATCAACTGCATTACGAGTAACTGAGCTATCAATTAACTCTGATGATTGAGGAAATTGATTTTCGAATCCAGAAACAGGCAATCCCAAACATTCAGCGCCCGCAATATGTATGTGCAGGTGCGGGATCTCTTGAAAAGCATTATTACGAGTTTTACTGCCAGGTCTCATCGCATGATTTGTGATAATACGATAACCTGTATCAACCAGATTTAGTTTTTCAGCTGTTTCAGCAGTACCGCGAATCAAGCTAACAATTTGCTTGTAATTGGCATTATCAATGAAATGGGGAAAGGAGATAAATCCACTCGTTGGAACTGCGAGATAGTGATTTTTAACGCGCATTTCAACGACTCTAAAAGACATCATGTCTTTGTTGCGCACAACCTCATCTGCCACTAATTGTTCGTGGATAATTCCCCAAAATGGATTGTCTGGATTATATATTCTGTTATCATGCTGAGTGCCTCCCCAAGCATTTAAAGACAATGCTACGACACATAGAACCCACTTCATTGCACTATACCGAATTTAATAATGACCTTATGGAAAGTGTAATGTGTAAATGTTTAATGAATAGTAAATAACTTCAAAAATACAACCGCAATAGCTCTTTGGAAATTTTAAAAGCCGCTTTTGGTAGAATGAACATATCAAATCAACTCACGTAATATTTTTCTAAATGGATGGAGGAGAACTAGATAACAGGATATAAAGCTTCTTGATATATATATTAAAATATAGTAAAGCTAATATTAATTAGCTATGTGAAACAGCTCGATAAATTATTCTTAATTTATTGCAAAATGAAAAGGAATGAATATGTTATTCTATATACTATCTTTCTTTGTTTTAGGTGTCATTGCTGCGTACTTAGGTTTTGGACATCTTGCCGGTGCCTTTGCATTAATTAGCAAAGTTTTAGCTTTTGTTTTCTTGGTGTTATTTGCAGGCAGCATAATTAAACACTTATTGTTATAAATGATTAATAACTCGTGGCTAGACTTTGTGCAAACTAGAGTATTTTTCTTTTAATAATTTTCAATGTCTAGTTGAGATCAGATAAAATATCGTTGAATTTTCGCTTAGATTAATGGGCTAATTTTCTTCAATACCAACAGTTCTTTGGACTTCTTCTAGGGTTGTTTTTCCAGCTTGAGCTTTTTCTATGCCGTCTTGATAAAGGCTGATCACACCTTGATTGTGTGCTTGCTGTTTTAGGGAAGAACGATTACCGCCGGTGGCAACAATTTGATCTAGTTCTTCGTTCATTTTAAGAATTTCTACTAAAGCGATTCGCCCTTTAAAGCCTTTATGATTGCAATCTTCACAAGGAGGACAAAGAGTTCTGGCTAAACGCTGCGCCACAACGCAAAGTAAATTTCCAGCTAGAAGCGTTGGAGAGAGCCCAAGATCAATCAACCTTCCAGGTACGCCAAAGCTGTCAGATGTATGAAGAGTAGATATGACAAGGTGACCAGTCATTGCTGCACGCAAAGCCATCTTTGCTGTTGCTTCATCCCGAATTTCACCAATAAATATTACATCAGGATCTTGGCGTAAGATTGAGCGAACCCCATCAGCATAATCAAGTACACCACCTTCACGGATTTCTGTCTGACGGATGCCTGGTATTTGATATTCAACTGGTTCCTCTAATGTCATGATGTTGCGAGATTTTGAATCCATGTGCGAGAGAAGAGCGTATAATGTAGTCGTTTTTCCAGCGCCTGTGGGGCCGCTTAGAATAATCATTCCTTGCGGAAGCTTTACAAGATTCTTGAGAAAATCGACATCAGTTGGTTTGAATCCTAACTCGCTTAATCCAATCAGAGATTTTGCTTTATCAAGAATTCTAAGGACAATATTTTCACCAAAGACTGTTGGGTGGCTTGATACTCTGAAATCAATTTCACGCCCTAAGAGTGCAAGACTGAATCTACCATTTTGGGGTCTTCGAGATTCAGCAATATCCATAGAGCCTAAAATTTTTATGCGCACGTTGATAGCCTGAAAGACATCTTTGTGGAGAGTGTGTGCTGTTTGCAAAATGCCGTCAAGTCGATATCGAACTAAAAACATTTGTTGTTCCGGTTGGAAATGAATGTCTGACGCACCTTCATTTACAGCATTTGTAATTATGGTGTTTACGAGATGAATGGTACCTTCTTCATCAACGGCTGTTTGTGGTGAGGTGCATACTTTTTCTATAGCTACTTGGATTTGCTTGAAGTCGGCATGGTAAGGAACAACTTTGAGTTCTGATTCTAAACTTAGACGTAAGTGACGCAGAACAATATCTTGAGCAATAACATCCTCTGGATCAGCCATTGCAATAGCTATGGAAGTGTCGTTTCTCTGAAAAGGTAGCAAGCGATATTGTCTACAGATCTCTATGGGAATTAGCCTTACTGCTTCTGGGTGAGGCAGGAGTAAGTCAAGATTCGCGACTGGGTAGCCGGTAATTTGAGAAAGAAGATTTTGCAGATCTTGAGATTTTAAGAGGTTTAAATCAACCAGTAACTCGCCCAAAAGTTTTTTTTGAGTCTGTTTTTCTTTTAACGCAACGTTTAATTGGTCTTCATTTATAAGACCTCTCGTTAGGAGTAATTCTCTTAATCCAGGACGGGAATACTTGCTAGTGTGTTGATAAGTATCTTGCAATTTTTGTCATTTCTGGGCATTGTAAAAATTGTTGACAGAGTTCTAACCAACATTATACAGAGGGCAATCATGTCAAAATTTCGATTTAGCACCGCTTTTCATTGTTTTCGATTTAATAACAATAGCAGCCAAATGATTAATAATGATTTGATTTTTGATAAAAGAAAGCGACTTTCTCCATGATTACCCAAAAAAAAGTTCTCCTCAGTATAACTCTACTTCTAATATCTGCCACAGCTTTCTCTCTTCTAAAATCTTCGCGGTTTTTTCAAACAAACGCTGATTCTCCTGTCACCACACAATTGCCTATCATTGCCATTACTCAAATTCTTGAGCACCCATCCTTGGATCAAGAGCGGGAAGCTATTATTGAGATCCTCAATAAAGAAGGTTACGTGGATGGAAAAACAGTGCGTATCGTTTATCAAAATGCACAAGGAAATTTACCAACAGCAACACAGATTGCAGGTCAAGTTGCAGGTCAACATCCAAAGGTAGTTATTGCGATCTCTACTCCTTCTGCTCAAGCATCTTTAGTATCCTGCCAGACACAAAAAATTCCTTTGGTATTTACTGCAGTTACTGATCCAGTTGGAGCAAAGCTGGTGAATGATTTGAGGAGCCCTCCTGCTGGCATAACGGGTGTAACGGACAAGTTGGAGCCAAAAGAGCAATTACGCCTTGTTAAAGAGCTTGTTCCAAGTGTAAAAGCAATTGGAATAATTTATAATTCTGGAGAATTGAATTCGCTCAAAATGGTTCAAGATCTGAAAGAAGTTGCGGCTGATTTAGGGGTTCTTTTAATTGAGGCGACTGTTAATAAGATGAGCGATGTTGCCGCTGCAACACAGAGTTTAGCTGGTAAGGTGCAGGCAATTTATGTTCCCAATGACAATACTGTTGTCTCTGCAATTAAGAGCGTTGTCATTGTTGGGGAAAAAGAGCATATCCCTGTGTTCGCAGGCGATATAGGCTCTGTTGAATCGGGTGCTATTGCTACAAAATGCTATGATCGTCACGAGCTTGGCGTTGAGGCTGGAAAGCTTGCTTTGCAAATGTTAAAGAATCCTGAGCTTGTTAGCATACCGGTCTCTGAGAATCACTCATTAATAACAGTAATAAATATTAAAGCAGCGGAAAGAATGGGGCTTCCTATTCCTGAAGAACTCCGTAAAATGGCGAGAATAATCTAAGGGCATTTTTTATGAACATAATTCAATTTACCGGCGCGGTTGAGCTGGGTTTAATTTATAGTCTTGTAGCGATAGGAGTTTACTTATCGTTTCGAACATTACAATTCCCCGATCTAACTGTGGACGGCAGCTTTCCTTTAGGAGCTGCAGTGGCTGCTGCTTTGATAACATCTGGTGTGCATCCTGGTTTTGCAACTCTTGCTGCTATTTTCGCAGGTGCATTGTCAGGAGCCATTACGGCATGGTTGTCGACTCATCTAAAGATGCTGAATCTCTTGGCAGGCATCCTTACTATGACTGCTTTGTATTCAATTAACTTGAGGATTATGGGACGCCCAAATATTGCTCTTTTGGGTGAAAAAACTCTTCTCACGGAATGGTTTGGGAATTCAGTCCCTTATATTCCTTTGTTTATCATCGCTCTTGTTTTTACTGTAATCATATATGGATTTTTAGGGACACGTTTAGGGTTAGCGCTCCGGGCAATTGGAAGCAATCCAAAGATGGGAAGAGCACAAGGGATTGATGATAAAAAGATGATTTGCTTAGGCTTAAGTGTTTCCAATTCCCTAGTTGCTTTGGCTGGTGCCTTATTTGCACAGGTACATGGTTTTGCAGATGTGTCACTTGGCGTTGGAACAATTATAACGGGCCTCGCGGCGGTTATAATTGGGGAAGCTCTTTTACCAACGCGCACTGTATTTCAGGCAATCGTTGCTTGTATTATTGGCGCTATTATTTACCGATTGGTTATCTCTCTCGCACTTAATATTGGTGACTTTGGCCTGCAAGCCTCTGATTTAAATTTAGTAACGGCAACACTTGTGGCTTTGGCAATGCTTCTGCCTTCACTGAAAAGTAAGCTTCGCTCTCAAGCAACCCCTTCTCTTCAAAACGAATCGCCAAGCAAGGTATAATAAATCTCATGATTACCCTTAAAAATTTAAAAGTAACATTCGCCCCAGGCACTGTAATGGAAAAAAAAGCATTGCGTGGATTCAATCTTAAAATTGCAGAAGGTGAATTTATTACCGTCATAGGCAGTAATGGTGCTGGAAAATCAACTCTGCTTAATGCCATTGCCGGAGAAACATTACCAACATCAGGAAGCATTCGCATCGATAATCAAGATGTAACTGATTGGCCAAGTTATAAGCGCGCAAGCTTTGTGGCGCGCGTTTTTCAAGACCCTTTGGCGGGAACTTGCGGTGATTTAACGATAGCAGAAAATCTAGCTCTAGCTCATCAACGTGGGAAATGCCGAGGATTAGTCTCGGCTCTTTCTCGAAAAGATAAGGAAGAGTATGCTGCAATTCTAAAGAAATTGAATTTGGGACTTGAGTCTCGCCTAGATACATCGATATCGTTGTTATCAGGCGGACAACGCCAAGCAATTAGTTTGATTATGGCAACCCTAAGCCCCTTAAAAATACTTCTTTTAGATGAACACGCATCAGCACTTGATCCTAAAACTGCTGCATTTGTCATGGAGTTGACACAGGATATTGTTGCAGAAAAGAAAATAACGGCATTAATGGTAACTCACAGTCTTCAGCAAGCTTTGCATGTGGGAACACGCACAATTATGTTACATGAAGGTCGTGTGATTTATGACATTTCTGGTGAAGAGAGAAAAAAAATAACGGTCGCAGATCTTCTGCAGCAATTTAGCGCTAGCATTGATGATGATCGGTTGCTACTTCAGCAGTAGTGTTGTTTTCTTTGGTGTCTTAATCTGAATGAAATCCTGGGCTTGACACAGGATCTCAAAATAAAAATTAAATATAAGAAAATCATTTTAAGTATAGTTTTAAGACCTGTATTCCCGTCTGCACGGGAATGATGGCGGAGGTTGCTCTACCTCTATTTCGTTTTTATGGCTTTATTTGTGGTTTTACGTTTTATTTTCTTTCCGATGAGCTTTGATGTTTTTAAGATCTCCCGGATCTTTCAGTTGAAGTCCATGGGAAAAAAGTGTCTGCTGCGTTTCTTGAATTTTTG
>CANFPP010000049.1 GCA_947449005.1 Holosporales bacterium
AACTTAAAAGATATGACGCAAGAAGATTTTGATGAAACAATTTTAAACTACAATGAAACTCCGAGAAAGAAACTGATGTGGAAAACTCCTCTTCAGGTCTTTAACGAAAATTTACTCCGTGTTGCACTTCCAGCTTGAATGTGGCAGGTCTTGCCAAAATTAAGTCTTTCACATTAAAGCGTGCTAAGTCACTAACCCAAGATACAGTGCATCGCGTCGCTTCCGGTAAACACTCAAGCTTATTTGAAGGGCAAATTTTGTTAGAGTGGGTTCACAGAACAGATAAGTAAGGAATATCGTGTTAATTTTCTTGATCCTAGTATTTTCTTCATTAGTATGCGCAGAGCCCGCATCGATGATGCTTAGTCAATCAGAAGAAACCGCTGTAGAAAAAGTCTTGAGTTATGGATCAAGCCCTGATACATCAAAAGTTCAGCAAGGTGCTGAAAGTTTGATGATGTATTTATCTTCGATTATTTTCGTGAATGAACATAAGTGGACGCTCTGGATCAACGATCAGAGAATTTCAGATCGTCAAAGCATGCCTGATAATATTTCAATTAACACAGTCACCTCTTCTCATATTCTCTTTAATCTACAAAGCGATCCAAATCGTCAGTTTCAACTAAATGCCGATCAAACATACATAATACACGAACAAAAAATAGTAGATGGTGATGCGAGAAAATCTCACTCCTTACAAGGCACTCCTGACCTTCTCTGAGAAAAATTTTATCATTAATATTTCTACAATTAAGTTAAAATTAACTATTTATGGCTTTATTATAAGAGAGGTAGTTTATAACAAATAATTTAAAAATGGGGAAGAGTCACTCATGAGCATAAAATTAATAAATGGATTTCAACGTTATATAATGTTCACACTCCAATGTAGTCTATTATTGACTTGCGTTGAAGCAAGCTCAACTGCAGTGCCGGTAACTACTTCAGTGGCAACGGCAGATCCAGTTATAGCCCCAGTTCCAACGGCAACTGTAACAGTGCCGCAACCTAGTCTTCCTTCTCAATCACTAAGTCCAGATGAAAAACTACAGCAACTTCATGATCAAATTGATGAAGCTAATAATAATCTCAAAGAGCAAGCGCATCAGAAACTCGTGGCAAGCATAACAGACAAACATAAAAAGTGCGCAGAATTGGAAATTAATGTGAAAAGACTTAAAAAGAAATACTCTTCTAGGATTAACGAGCTTAATCAACTTAAAGCAACAATTGTAGAGAATGAAGAAAAACTGAAAGTGCTTATAGGCGGATAGAGAATCTATTTTGATTATTTAAATGATGCAGCCTTAAGGAAGTATTAACATTTATGTGTTTAATATAAGGTAATATGATTTAAATTTTGGAGCATTTTCATGAGCACGAAATTAACACAAAAAATTCAACGCTGCGTAATACCCGTTATTCAATGCAGCCTATTTCTAACATGTGCAATATTTGAAGCTTCTGCAAGCTCCTCTTTTAATCTCTCAGGGTTAATGGCTGCAGCTGCGCCCGTCGCCGCTGCTCCTGTTGTTCCATCAGCAGCTACTCCAGTGGCTGCAGCGCCAACTGCTGCATCTCCGTTATCAGCATTAATAGGATCTGCTGCCGTGCCAGCAGTAACTTCTAATTCAATTTTAAGCACAACAAATCCTGTGACTTCTACTAATCAATCGCCTCCAGCGCCTAATGCTGCCTCAACAGCAGACCAAGTCAGCCTTCTTCAGGATAAAATTGACGGGGCGCAGGAAAGTCTAAAAGCGCAACAGCGTCAGCAATTAATAGATATGCTGATAGAAAAACTCACAAAAAAAGATTCTCTGGAAACTCATTTAGCACACGCCAGACATTCTTATAAAAAAAGTAGGGTTGAAATTAAGGCAGTTAAAGCTGATATATCTGATATATCACAGCAATTGCATGCGCTCTCAATAAACAATGAGGGAGCTCCAGGTCTGCCAACAACAATCGTACCGAGTGCGGTTTTTGGCCGTTGAATTTTAATTCTCAAGAATTGGGTCAACTGCCCATTCATGAGTTTTATCATTGAATTTATATATCTCAGGCAAGCCATCGGAGCGATTGTAACTAATATGCTGAATTCTCGGTCCTTGTGAGAAAACTGGGGAATTATTAAAGCCAAAATCAACGCCGTAATTATGGAACACCATATGAAAGTCTTGTTGCTTTATTAACGTTGGAATAATAGCAACAATATCATCAAGAGTCTGAATTTGTTTTCCATTAATATTTGAGATAGCAACGAGTGCAGATGTTGTGCTTGGCAGCACAGGCATCTTTTCAAAAAAACTACTGCCTGCCCTAATATTAGTTATAAAAACACGATGACCAATCACGCCTGTGCGGTAAATGATAGTGTCATCGGCTTCATAAAAAATCGCACCGCCAAAGGAAACAAGCTTGTTAATCTTACGGGATGAGAGATCATAGGCAGCAACCTGAATCATCTTTTCTTCACCTATACGAATTATTTTAAGCTCAATAGGCTTGTCAGGAGTTTTCAAAATTGCTTCGTTTATAACTTTGTCCATCTTGTACAAATCTGGACCAACCTCAACACCGTTAATAGAGATAATTACATCTCCAACTTGTATGAATTTCTCGGCTGGAGTTCCTACTAAAACTGATTGAACAATTAAGATACGATTGAAAGAGTCTGGAAATTTCTTTAAGTACTCTTCTGCCATTTTTGAAGGAAAACTATAAAATCGCACAGCATCATCAAGAGATAAATATTCAACAACGATACCAGTGGAACTGCGAGCTGGTTTTTTGTTCTGCTGAAAATAAGCAAGTGCGTCATAAGCGTATGCAATAGGAAGAGCCAGTGCACTCGTTAACGTATTCGAAGCGTGAACAAGTCCAATAACTTTTCCAGCATTATTGAAGACGGGTGAACCACTAGCTCCACCTTGGGCATTTAGGCTGATGCGAAAAACTTGATTGGGTAATGTGCCGGATGACTCGTAGTAATTAGCAATTGTTCCTGTTTGAACAGAAAAATGTTTATTCTCATTCTTTCCAATAATGTAAACAGGCTCTCCTGAAGCAACAGTATCAAAACTTGGTTGCATTTCTGAGTGGACGTCATGAAGATCTGCCGGATCTACCTTTAAAAAGGCAAAATCATGCCAAGGATCGAAATAAAATAACTGAGCTTTTATTTCTTTGCCGTTGTGAAGCGTCACTTCATAGCTTGCCGCAACGTTATCAACGCCAGTTACATGTGCATTGGTTAAAAGTAAACCATTTTTCTTGTCAATGACACAACCAGTGCCAAAAAAGCTGCCCTCAGCACTATAAGCAGTGACGGCAGATCTGACTTTAATGCTAACAATAAATTCTTGTGAGGATTTTATTTGAGACCGACTAGGGCTATCTAATCCAACCACTGGCGCTTGTGGCCTTGGAGCATTTGCAATTACAGGAGAACTAACTCCTGTAATTAGGCAAACTATGCATCCAAGGATTTTTAAACTGAAAAGAATTTTAAACACACAAGGTAATTTAAGAGTCGATATTCTTATTTAATTTTTGTTTCTTTGAAAGCTACGTGCTTACGAATAACAGGATCGTATTTCCTTAATTCCATTTTCTCTGGTTTTTTGCGTGGATTCTTTTGTGTTACATAAAAAAATCCAGTATCAGCAGTACTCAATAACTTTATTGAGAGAGTTGCAGTTTTTTTTGCCATTTATTTTCTCTAAACACTATATTTAATGGGTTTATCTTGTTTGAAACACTAGCAAAGTCACACAAAGGATTCAATCTTTTATTTTATCGTGCTCATTTCTTCCGGCTAGAGATATTGATGTTTAAGCTGAGAACGTTATAAATACCTGCATGTGTGACACAAAACATGAAAGAACATAAAATGAAAATAATAAAATATCCTCTCGCTTTAATCATCAGTTTAATCTTTGCAAGCACATTATGGGCATCACAAAATCCCATATGGAAAGATGCAGAAGAAAATCCTGGACGTTACATGACTAAACTAAAGCGCACAGAATCAGGTAGAACTACTGAAAACTTATATAGAGTTGGCTCAATAAAGAGACGGTTTCGTGAAAATTTTTCAGAATATAGTCAAGAAGCAACACAAGAAACTGCAGGAGTGAGCACAAGAAAAGGAATTAAAATCAATAGAGATGTTGAAATTGAGCCGTCTACACAAGAAGAGACTCCTAAGCATACTATGGCTGGACAAAAAGAATCGAGCAATAAAAAACCAAAAAAGAATAAACTCATTATTCTTAGTGCATGGAGCAGCCTTGATGAGTTACCAGAAAACATAGCTTTTCATAATTTCAAAAAAAGTCTTTTAAAGGCGACAAAAAGACTAACAACAATAGAAAGAGAAGCAATTCCCAGCAGGGATACCCTGAATCCAGCTCAAAAAAAATATGTGGATAAATTCCACACTCACATAACAGCACTAACAAGTGCACATATCTTAGAACATATCAAAAAAAATCTCGTCAGCACGACAGAAAGCAGCGTAGCAAGAGAAGATTTTAAAAGAGTCGCAACAGAATTAAAAGATGAATTGGTGATAAGGCTTAACAAAGATGTAGAAAATCTTCAAAAGAAAAACATATCTTTTGAAGGCGGAAAGTATCGAGATTACAGCAGCCATTTTGAGTATTTTAAGGCAACAGTATCTGAACTTACTATTGCAATGGATGCGTTAGCGAATAGTTGATCTTTAAGCGCTTTTATCCATCTTATAGGGGTCATCACTAAACGTAACGGTTCCATCATCATCAACCCATACTGTTATGTAAGAAAAATGAACAGCGATAGGCACACCTAGTGGTACAGATTGTGTTTTTTTATGGTCTATTAAATCTTGGATTTTTTCAAGTGTGTTATAGTGAGTTCCTTGCAAAGTCCAAACAGCCAAATCAATTGGGTGCTTCAAACGAATACAGCCGGAAGACAGAGATCTAGAAGCTTTATCAAACAAATTTAGATCAGGTGTTCCATGCAGGTAAATTGCATAGGGATTAATAATATTAAATTTTATTGCCCCCAACGCATTCTTTTTACCTGGATTCTGTCGCAGATGATATGGAAAATGATGATGTGACAATACGTGATCCCAATCAACGTGATTGCTGGCAATAGGATGCCCTTCATCGTCACTGAGAACGTAACCACCTTTTTCTAAGTATTCTGGATCTTGGCGAATTTTTTTTATTTTATCTTTCAGCAAAATGCTTAAAGGCACACCCCAACCTGGGTTCATTACTACATTGTTAAGAGGTGCCATAAACAACGGCGTCTTGCGAGTTGGTTTGCCAACAATAACTGGAATTGTTAACTGAACCTCAGCATCGTGCATTGCATACAGATGGTAATTTGCGATATTAACAAGAATATATTTTCCTATTAAATCAGAGAGCAAATGGCGCCACCGCTCTATGTTCAATTTAATTTTTTTGATGCGATCTGCAATTGAAAGATTGAGCGTTGCATACGTCTTTCCACCAATAATACCATCGCTTTCCATATAATGGCGGGACTGAAAACGTTTAACTGCATCTTGTAGCTGTTGGTCATATATTAAAGATGCTTGATCGAATTCTTCTTCATTTTTTAAATCACCCCAAAAAAGTAGAATCTTGCGAATCTTTGGAATTTCCTCATGACTTTCTAAATATTTAATTGGCTTATTAAAAGCTTTAAGAGAAGGCCACTCAGGCATTGATTCTTGTCGCTGGCGATAGTCATCTAAGAGAGTCTTTAATTTACGAAATTGAGGATGATCCTGTTTGCCTCTTAAAGCCTTTATAAAGTTCTTCCCATTCTCGATAAAAGAGATGGACTCTAGAGCAGAGTGATCTTTTGTCTCATCTTTGAAAAAGCTTCCCAGAGGATCTTCCATTGCACAAGAAATTCCAGTGAAAAGGAAAAAGCACAAAAGAAAGGTTCGAAATAGATTCATCAAGAAGTATCGCCTTCAACAAGTTTATACCTCTTATTAAACCAAATTTCCTGTTAACAAAACATAAACAAATCTTAAAAATGAATTGGACGAGGGTCGTTTGTGTAGTTTTTAAACAGACGTTTGTCTGTTGCATCAGGAGCAGGAGAATCTTCATAAATGCTGGCACGTAATAATATAACCAATTCAATAACTTCGTCTCCCTCTACGTTCCCACTTAAAAGCTCCTTTAAGACTGGCACATCTCCCAAGACAGGAAACTTCGCTCTATCTTGAATAGAGCGGACTTCCATTAAACCACCTAAAATAGCAATCTCTTCAGACTTAAGCCGAAGCACAGAGTCAATTTCCCGCACTTCAACAACAGGAATCAGAGAGGGTTTGGGTTGAATAATAGATCCTGAGGTATCAGCATTTAGGCTTGCGTTATATGCAATATCAACAGCTGGATCAGAAACAGATCGACTCAAACGAGAGACTGTTGGCCTTAGAAACAGAATAATATCTCCGGTATCAGGGTCAATAGAAGGTTGAACAGACATAACTAAGCCGATGGGGACTGTCTGAATATCGCTTGAAACGCTAACGCTTTGAGTGTTGTTGGTGGTGCTGAATTGCTTGTCATAGTTTAAGCGAAAGTAGACCTGATTCTGAGCAACCTTCAGAATCGCAGTTTGATTATTCATGACAGTTAAACGCGGACTTGATAGTGTTCGTGAGCTTCCAAATTCATCTATTGCTTTTAGAATGCTCGAGAACGTCTGACCGCTCATGCCTAAGCTAACCATATCGCCCTGAGCATTGCTTGAGTTGAAGAAACGGCTTTTTTGTGTGATTGCACCGAATTGAGCATCAAACTGCCAGTCTCCTTTTGAGTTTAACTTCTTCCAATCGATCCCATTTTTAAATTGATCAGCTAAACTGACTTCAACAATTTTAGCTTCTATTAAAACTTGAGTTGAAGAAACTCGGCGTAATTTTTGTAAGTAATCAACAATTAAACGGTGCTGTTTTGAAGTCGCAAAAACTGAAATAAGGCCACCTTGCTTGTGGACAGAATAAGTTGCTTCTTTATCAGAATCTTGAGCCAAAATAATTTTTAAGTTGTTCTCTAGTTCCGCCCAAAAATCATTACTGCCATTAACGGTTACGGCACTATTAGATCCATTATCAACTTGAGTTTTTTGTTGACCTGACGAATTAGCGTTTGAAAAAACATCTGTAGCGATTGAAATACGATTTTGACTGTTTCTAGATAAATTTAGAAATTGAATGTTATAGTTTTCTGGGTATGGCTGATCAATCTCAATACGCAGGGATGTCCCTAGGACTCTACAGCGTAAGCCCGCTAAGTCACACATTTCCTCAATAACTTCTATTAAAGGTCGATTATTGGCTGAAAAAGTTATTTTGCTATCAATTTTGGAGTCTAGTTGCAAATCAACATCTGTCTGACGAGCAAGTTCGATCAAAATTTGTTTAAGGGGTGATTTTTCATTAATCGTCACAGAAACCAATTGCTTCATATTCTCAGGAATTGGCAGCTCAGTTTTGATGGGAAAAGATTTGCGCTTAACTGGCGCCTCAAAATCTTTTGGAGGCGTTGTTATTTCTTTAAGAGAATTTTGATTCAGCTCAGGAGTTAAAGACTTATAACTAGAAAGGTCTCGGCAACCCACAACGCAAAAACAAAGGATGATTGATAAGGATAAAGCTCTCAATAGTAGTTCCACTCAAATATATGTTTCATACGTTGAGCTTAGAAAACAAAAAAAGAGATTACCAGCCCTTTTTTTTGATTTTTAGAAAGATGATGGTGCGGTCGAGAAGACTCGAACTTCCAAGGAGTTTCCTCCACAGCGACCTCAACGCTGCGTGTCTACCATTTCCACCACGACCGCATAAGACATGATCTATCCTCTTTAACAGATGAAAAACCAGAGATCAACCCTTCTTGCAATAAATATCGCATGTGAATGAGGCTGTTGTTGCTTTTTTTACTTCCTTAATATTTTAACTTAGCCTATATTGCATTAGTTTTATTTACTAAGGAAATCACCATGAAGTCTTATAAAGTTCTTTTAGGAATTGTTTTTACTTTTTTGAGCATTGAGTGTCAGGCTTTAATCGATGTAACAGAAATACTGAAAGAAGGGGGGATTTTTGGAGGACCAAGTAAAGTACGTGTCAGTCGATTTGAAAAAGGCGATATAACAGATTTCTCCTTAGAAAATGATAAGATTCAAGGCTTTAAAAAGGATAAACAAGATCTTTTCGTGCAATCATTATTCAATGATGATAACGCAAACATATTCTTTACTTATGCCATATTAGAACAAGCAATGCGTAAATTGGATGTTTGTACAACTCAGAGTAGAGCAGCCACATTATTTGGAATCATCGGAAAAAATGAGCAAATAAAAACAGCATTAGAATCAAACACTCATAAAGTCATTATTTTAGATAGAAAGCAAATCACACTAGGAGCCTCTATTGAATCAAGAAGAGCTTCTTGGAGTCCAGCAGGAAAAGCCCCCTGCGTACCAGAGATGCGTGATCTCTCTGAAGATGACATAGCTAAGATTGGCAAACTATTGGGAGTTGATTTTAATGCGAGGTCTATATTCCCAACAATACCTTTTCCAAGTACTTTCATTAATGATCTTTTATCGGCTTCTGCTGGCAATGTTGAGGCAGCAGATTTAGATGCTTCAGTAGAACCATGGGAGCAAGCAAAACAAACTATAGTGACCCTTGTTGATATTGTTAAGACATCAAGGCAAGCTGCTGCTCAGGCTAATAATACCTCAGTTGCAACAGACAGCGATGTTTCGCTAGTAATCCCGACAGGTCTTAGTAGTTTTACCTCAGATCTTTTATCAGCATCTGCTGGTAATGTTGAGATAGCAGATCTAGACACTTCACTAGAACCATGGGAGCAAGCAAAACAAGCCGTAGAAACTCTTGTCGGTATTGTTGATATGTCTCGAGAAGCCGCTAAAAAAGCAGCGCATGCTTGAACA
>CANFPP010000050.1 GCA_947449005.1 Holosporales bacterium
GTGATGACTGCGATTGACGAAGCGCTGCCAATTTTATTCTTTCTTCATATCCTAATTGTTTGTATTCTCTCATTTGCAACGCCTTTCTGTGCCTGTCTTATCAACAAACACTCTAATGCGTTGCACCTCATTTTAGAACACGGCAACAAGTTACTGCCTTATTATAAAATGAGAAATAGTTTCAAAAAATCCGCCGCGGCGGATTTTAGCCAATGCTGAAATGATAAAGATGAGTAGGGGGGACTTGACATGTGTACTACAATATAAAAGTTACACTTTAGCACATATTTCCAAGAGTTTAATTTTTAAATTAATTTTAAGCTCATCACTCAATTCAGATAAGGCAGAATATTCAACATCTAATTTTCCATCAATAATTTGTACACGCAACACATTAGTTTTATTGTGCTTATTTGTAGTATTTACATCAACTTCATTAAGAAATTTTTGAGGATCTTCCATCTTTAGAAGTTTTCTAAGTAAAGATCTTTGCGTAATATTTTTTTCAATTAAATGAGATTTTACGTTTTCTGGTAATTCAGAAAAACGTACACATTCAGATATTACTTTATGTGATATACCAAGTCTTTTTGAAAGGTCTAACTGCGTCATACCATCTTTGGTATTAATTATTTTGGAGAAAGCATCTCCCATTTCAATTGGGTGTAGATTCTGCCTTTGAATGTTTTCAATAAGAGCTATTTCTTCTGCAGCAAAATAATCAGGCAAAATAATACAAGGCACCTTCTTCATACCCAATAATATTGCAGCTCTGAGCCTTCTTTCACCACTCACAACTTCATATAGAGATGGATCATCTATAGATTGAACAATAGATAGCGGCTGTCTAATTCCATGTTCTTTTATAGATTGAGAAAGCCCCTTTATTTCATCTTCATTAAAGTTTTTTCTAGCTTGCTTCGAATATGGAATTAATTTAGCAATATCAACGTTATAGTGTTCAACTATATCTAGGATAGCATTAACACTGCTTCTTGATTTTTTGTCATTAACGCTACTGGAGAGAGCAATTTTACGCATTTGTTCTGATACTGGTCTGTAGTTTATTTTCAATTAAATTCTCCTAAGCTAAGCATTCGCAGGTTCTTTACCCGTTAATAGATATCGTATTACCTCTTTTATATCTTCTAATGCAATGGAGTTTGTTCTACAAAAGAATGCCAGTGGAGTTGCTATTTTACCAGACGTATGTAATTCTTCACTCCTTCTGACAGCAAAATTAGGGATAACATAATCACTATAATTATCTCGTAAAACCGCCATGGCTTCTCCAGAAGAAGCGGTTCTTTCTTCGTACTTATTTGGAATAATTGTCATTTTAGGAATAACTATATTGCTCTCTTTACAAAAAGTTATTAAATCTTTTAATAAAAGCTTTAAACCATTCAAGGCATATGCTTGAGTTTCAACAACAATATTTAGTAAATCAGAAGCCATTATTATATTCCTATTAATATGACTAATTGTAGGATTTGTGTCAAATATTACAAAATCATATTTATTTAATACTGGCGCTAAACACTTAGATATAAAATTCTGAGAATGAGGTTTTTCACTGAGAGAAGGCTCTAGTCTGCTTAACCCAATGTTTGAGGGAAGGCAGTCCAGGCCTAGATATACATTTTTAATAGCCTCAGTTACTGGTGTATTATTAGTAATACAATCAAGTAAAGTTAAAAAATTAGCTTCTGTATCGTATCCTAAGGATGTAGATAAATGTCCTTGTGGATCTGCGTCTATAACGAGAACATTAAATCCCATTAAGGCCAAATGGCTAGATACTTGATAACATAAAGTAGTTTTTCCAACTCCACCTTTGAAATTATAAAACGTTATAATTTTAGGAAGGTCAGGTCTTAATTTGTAAAGAGCTTGTTTTATTATATTTCTTGTATCTTCAATACTATACTTTATGTTTCTTTTGACATTTGCATCAATTGGTGCATAAGAGCCCGCTCCAACAATTTTATTTATTGTAGAGGCGTTTACCCAAGCCAGATCTGACATTATTTTTTGTGTTACACCTAGCGGTTTTGATTCATCCATAAATATAATTCCATTAATTTTTAACTAATTTTTCATATGATATCATAAAATTAAAAATAATCAAAATAGATTTGTAAATCCTAGATTGGGTTTAACGGAATTATAGAAAAAAAATCGTGAAAAGCAAAAAGACAAAAATATAGCTTTCCATTAACATAGAAAAGAAATTATAAAGCTCCAGGAAATCATAGCCGCCGATTTTTAAAAAAAAGATTGCCAAACAGTTTATTATGTGATTAATCTAAAACTGAAACGGTTAAAGAGATAAATTAAAAATGAAAAAATAGAATATAAAAAAGGCACCTGCTTGAACAAGTGCCTTAAAAACATAAATAATTTTTAGGATGATACCTATTTATTCAAAAAGTATAACATCAGTTACGAGATAATAATATGCTTTTTGTGATTAAGTGTCAAGCCTGAACAACATGTACAGGTGTTATTATGACTCATGCAAACAGGATAATTCTATCCGGTAGGACTGTGGCCTTCTCTCCAGCTCTAGCCAAAAATGTTACCCCTTTATTGGCAAGTGATGATACTTACCCAATAACACAGCCGCAATCAAACAGGATTTTATCAACTCAAGGTAAATGTCGTTTAACTGATCCAGAAATTGTTTCGGTTTTCGGTAGATCTGCGGCTACTTTTTTACAACAACTTCATTATTGGATTACTCGCCCCAATCATATTGGAATTATGTTTGAAGGCAAAAAGTGGATCTACAATACTTATGAAGATTGGGCGAAAGATATTAAAATTTATTCCGTCGCTACTATTCGTCTAAATGTTAAGGCGTTAGAAGAAGCAGGGGTTATAATTTCCCGTAATCTTAACAAGAAAAAGTGTGACAAGACCAAATGGTACACAATTGACTACGATGTTCTTGCAAAACAAGTTCCGAATTTGGCAGCAAAAGACAAGTTTGCCGGAACGTTTTCTTCCTCAAAAAAAGAAGTGGATCATGGCCTAAAATCTGTTTTAAAGAACCAGATAAAAATTAGCAGTCCCTCTGTTAGTAATTATGAGATCATTAATAGAATAACTGAAAATACTTCAGAAAAAATAAACAATAAATCAGAACAAACAACACAACTACACTTCGTAAAACTTGATTCAGATAAATCACAACAAGTCGAAGAAGGTTGTAAAAATAATTTAATTTTAGATTTGGTGGAAATTTGGAACAAAACTGTGGAAGAGGGGAGGGATCCTATCCTCCTCAACAAGAAGCGAGCTCAGTATTTAGCCGCAGCGTTTAAGCAAAAGTTTGAGTCCTCCTTAGAAAACTGGATGATCTTTTGCGAAAAAATCGCTTCGAGTCAATTTTTAATGGGAAAAGTTAAGGAAACGTTTCGAGCAACGATAGACTGGGTCTTAAAGTTTGAGGTCATTCAACGAATCTTTGAAGGCGATTTTGGGATTTCAAAATCTTATGTAGCAAAGGTTAGCTCTTTGGATAAATCTAAGGTTGAGGTTTCTATAGATTATGGAAATGAACCGTCTGAAATCAAAAATATTCACAAAACGCTTTTGAACCGGTTTGGAGTTTCTACCTATAAAGCATGGTTTTCGTTCGCCTCTATAAACTTTAAGGAAAAAGATACCGTTGTCTTTATAATGCCATCTCGATTCACAGCGCAGCATGTGGATACTCACTTTGGTTTAGATTTGCGTAAAATCTGGGCCAATCTTGAAGTGAAGTGGGGCTAAGAATGAAAGCAGAAATGTCTTATGTAAAACCTGGTTTCCAATCACCTTATGTACAAGGATTAAAAATTATGAAAAATATAATCAATATCCCTCCGCAAACTTACTTTGTATTGAATGATAAAACTTACTCTGGAAGAGAAAACAATTCAAAATCCTATGATTTGCTTTTTTCTATAGTTTTATGTTTTTCTTTAAGTTTTTTCCTGGCTGCTTGTTTTTGCTGAAGAAGTACTTGCGCATAGTCTTTATGAGCTTGGCAGATTTCTTCAGCTTCTTTGCCTTGAAGATCAGTGCGATGCGTCTGAGAGAGAGTCGCTTTAAGATAAGCATAACGACCCGTATAATAATTTAAAGCATTGCGGATAAGGGTTTTCGACGGTTGGTTGTCATGTTCAGCTTCAACTTTTGCCAAAGTTGCGTATATATCGTGTTGGATGTTTCGTTTTAGCGGTTTTGGTTGCTCCCAACTAAAACTATCGGGAAAGGTTTTGCAGAGCCAAGTTGTTGCTTTTCTTATTGATTTTAAGCGTTGCCGATGAGCTTTGATGTTGTGGGGATTATTCGTTTTGTTTTCCTGAGATTGTGGTTTTGAAGCCTCAGAATTTTTTTGAGAGATTAAGATACCGTCTTTGTCTTGGATGGTGGACATTAATTTTACCATTTGTTGATCCTGTCTCAGAGAACAGGAAGAGTTATCTATACTCTTAGCTTAGCCTCATTGATTGAAGATGCCTCTCCTCTCTAGCGTCTGTCAAATATAAAACGAGATAAGTTACGTATTCCGATGAATTCAATCACCGATTCCGATTTTATGCAATACGTTTTGATTTTTAAATCATGTTCTCAATTTAAGGGAAGAGGGGAGGGGGCTCGCTTTTTATATCATAAAAACCACAAGCGTTCTTGAATCAAGGCTTTGTTTGAATACTGTAATTCAACTGATTTTAATATAAAGATTTCTTTTTTAAAATATTTATCATTTAAACGAGAAAGTAGTTGAAAATTTTTAACTGTTTGATGTATACATCGTACAGTTTTAAATGTTTATAAAAAAGGACCCCCAAAATAATGATAAGATTTATAGTAATGATTCTGCTGAGTACCCTTTCCGGATTTTCAAGTGAATTTTCTGATCTTAAGAAAAGCAGCCCCCTCTCTGTATTGGAAAGAGATTTGAGAGCACCATTTTTAAGTAGTCCTCAAGTCGAAGAAATTGGTCTTGGAAAGGTTTGGCATTTAAGAACGCCTCGAGATGATGACCAAGATAAGGCAACGGCTGATTCTTTTGCTAAAGTTGTCGCACGACATGCTTATCAAACAACGGATTCCTTAAACTATACGTCGTTTGAAGAGATGGAAAAATCAGCCCAAGATATTTTGTATAAAGTGCACTTTCTCTGTATACAAGGGATTGTTTTAACAGCGCATTTGTTAAAGGATCCAATCTATTATAGTGCTGATGATGCTAGAATTTTGTCCAAAGTTAAGCGTATTTTTAAGCAGAAAGGCCGACAAGAGTTATTAGAGCGATCCTATAGCAGCCTTGAAACTTCTGAAAAAGGGAAAAAAGCAGTCATATTTGATAATTTGCAGGACATGCTTGATCAACAAGAATTTACCAGAGAGGAATGCTTAAGTCATTTAGGTGAGGATTATAGATTATCTACGATGCCAGTGGAGCAGTTAAGGATTTTTCGCTCAATATCCAGCAAAAGTAAGATGTTTATGGGCAATAAAATTACGCGTCAATTTGTTTTGGGTAATATTTTCAAAGTTATTGAAGGGGCGTCAGAAAGTGAGACGACCCATCTGTTGCGCTCCTTAGATCTTTTATTAAAACCAAACAAAGATCAGGACACTGACACTATGAGTAATGACATGTTCTTGGGCGGAATTAACGATATCTCTGGAGCTAGCAATCGCAAAGATTTTGTTAAACAAACAGTGAGATATGTTTTAGAAGGTCTTGCTTTAACGGATTTATATAATTCCAGTTTCATGATTTATCTGGCTAAGACTCAAGAAGCCGATCGTCCTGATATAGTAAGCCAAACCTTAAGGATGATGGCGGCAGGAGTATCGTTGACTGATCTATATCATTCTGGAATGGTAAGCGATTTAGGTAAACTTACGGTAAGTAAACGGTCAGAGGTCGTGTCTTCAGCCGCAAAGCTTATAACCGCAGGAATGTCATTAAGCGATATTCGTGACAAATTAAAATTATAAGTAGCCTAAATAAAATTATTTTTATAAGGAATACTCTTGTAAATATTTTTCCCTGTTAAAGTTATCTTAATCTATTCCAGGTTATTCTGATTGCCTAGTAAAGTTTTGTCACTTGATTCACGTAACCTTGACAATGATTGGCGTATCTTTGTTGATCGAGAACTTTCTTTGTTTTTAGAGGAATGAACGATGTCAAAATCCTATCATCAGAATAACCTGTATTCAAACGAACGCCGTAGTAGAGATCACCGAAAAAACAAAACTCACTTTCAACCTCGAAAGTTTAATGTTATTGAGTTTTTTAAAAAGCTAGAGCCGCTTTTATCTCTTCAGGCAGAGGTTAGTACCGAAGATCTTCGCAAAGTAAAGACGGTCTTAAATTTTTGGCTGAAAGAGGCACGTACTCATTTTAATGATGAACAATTCACAAGCGGAAGTTTTGTGCGATTGGCGCATGACTTAGGCAGAATTGCCTGTGCTCATAGCGATTGTAAGAGAGTCATTCTAGACTATCTTAGACATGATCCTTCTTTTGAAAAAAACTTGCTAAAATGTTCACACCTCAATTTATGTGATTATGATCAGAAAGATTTATGCAATTTGCTGCTCGGTCTTGCTCACCTAGAGATTCATCCGTCAGCAGAGTGGATGAAAGGGTGGTTTTTACAAACCCAAAGTTATTTTTCTAGTTTTATTAATGTTGACTTTAGCCAATCCCTAAAGGCTCTGGAACTTTTGGATATAGCACCTGATGTCGCATGGATGAAGGATTGGTCCTTTTATTGTGCTAACATAATCGAGAATATTAACGTTACAAGTCTTGCTCATCTGTTTTCAGCGGCGGGGAGTCTTGGTGTTCAAATTGATAAACTGTGGATTGAAAAATGCCTGGATCGACTGCTGCCAGCCTTAACTATTTTAGAGCCGGATGATTTCTTGGATTTATCAGGCTCTTTCAGGATAAAAGAGGTGAGAGAAAATAAAACTTTCATTGATGCGTGGTTAAGTCATGCCTGTCTTTTAAAACAGGATAAGGTGCAACACGTTGCTCGATCGTTGCTTTTTCTTGTTTATGCCAAAATTACAATTCCTAATGAATGGCTGCGCTAGTGGTGTGATAAAGTGGTGCGTGACTTTGACAAATTAAAATTAAATGATATTACGCGTGTTTTGTATGGCCTGTCTCTTTTATTGAAAGATGTTGATCTGGCCCTCCCTATTTTAAGGAAATGTAATGAGTATTTTGATCGGGAAACAGAGTATCAAATTGAAAGTAAAGCAGCGAGCGTATCCTTGCTGCGTAAACTTGTTTTTGCAACACATTATTTTGTGATAAGGGGCTTTGATTTGCGAATAGATATCGCTTCCTATGAAGAAGCAATAAGCGCCCTAAAGTCAGCCAAGAAAACGGAATCAGTCCAGCAAAACATAGTTTTTGACTATTTACAAAAATTTTTTGGAAGCGATTTGGTTAAAGAAAAATATATCAACATTATCTGCGACCGTGTTGATATTTATATCCCCTCTCAACGTCTTGTTATCGAAGTTGATGGGCTGTCTCATTATCTCGATAGATCATATGAAAATGAGTTTAATGCGATCACCGAAGCGAAAACATTTATGCTAGAAAAGTCAGGCTACACCTTAGTCCGTTTAGAAAATAAAGACCTTGGCCGAGGCTTTGAGTCATATGTTCAGGAAAAGTTAGCTTTGTATCTGGACACAGGCGAGTAACCCCACCTCGTTATTCTCAACGGCTCTCTATAATGCTGCTCCTAAAACAATCTTGCATAAATACGTTTAAAATTCTCTATCTCTGTGGCAGGCGGACGGAGTGTTACTGTAACTTTTCCTTTGTGCGGAGGAGAGACACCCCCCAGGCTGCTTTATAAACTAATGTGGCGTAAGCGAGGAATGTAACTCTGAATTTAAATAGTGTTAAAGATTGGATTGAGGAAAAGGAGAGGGACCAGTTCCCTTCAAAAACCATTCTTCAGTGCAGGTACTGTTTTCAGCTTGAAAGGCTTTTAATAGTTTTTGGCTGTATTCTGGTTTTATAGAAATCAGAGACAATTCCAAGGCTCGCAGTAAATGTTCTGAAAGACTGTGTTTACGACAAAACTCTTTTCTCGAAAGCAGTAAGTATTTTCGCAGAGCGTAAATTCTCTCTCCAATGTTTTTATAATTTGTTTCCAATTTTATGGTCTTCTTTAAAAATATATGATCCCAGTTTAGAATAACAGTTTTATACATTGTCTCGTTAAAAATTTCTAGAACATTTTACAATTTTCTGTTTATAAAACTTTGATAAAGTGACTTTCAGCAGAATTAACGGCTGTTCTCAAGTTTTTTCCGGCTCTGAAGCGCTGAAGCCTTAATTTCAATCTTTTCTTTGGTTTTAGGATGAAACCCTGTGCGAGTAGCAGACTCTATACCACAGAAAACCCAATTGCCCTGAATTTTGTAAAAAAACTTGATTACATTTTATCTTACGGGTGGCTGTAATTACAGATCCTTTCATAGTTCTTTCTCTTAAAGAAATTATAAATAATTATTTTCCTTGGCCCATTTTTTAATCAAGCCTATTTTCTGTTTTTCATCGAAGATGTCATTATTTTCATGATCATTCGTATGAGGATTAAAATTGTATAAACCAATCAATGACACTAAGGCCGTTGCAAATAATAAGAGGCATAAAATCTGAAAACTGCTGATGTTTTCACAAACATAGGCTGTCAATAAATACACTAAAGAATGAGAAAACGCCCAGATCAACAAAAGGGATGTGTAACGGCCAATGATCGGAAAACTTTTATTAATAATGGGATCTGCTGGTGTTAATCCTTGTCCTAGACATAACACGACAACTTGCAGAAAAAACAAGGAGAGGGATGAGCTTTGAAAATTACTGAA
>CANFPP010000051.1 GCA_947449005.1 Holosporales bacterium
AAAGAAGCTGAGAATAATCAACAAACAGCTAATCTTGAACTTTTTATTTCTGTCGTTGAACACATAAAACAATTTCTGTTAAATTATAAGTTGTCTGTGACAAATAAAAAGCTCTTAGAATTATTGAAGGAAATTTATTACTTTTCTCTCTCTAAAAAAGTAGGTATTTTAGACGTAGAGTTTGCAAATTGGTATCTAGATACAGAATTTGAAAAGAAAAAGCTGTTATTACCTAACCTCAACTAAGAATGTCCACTGCAGTGCTGTCGTTACTGACTTTTCAAACACCTATTGTTTGACCAGAAGTATCTATTTTTAATGATCTAGCCTCTCTTTTAGACTTAAAGAAAACATGCACATTCAGAGCCAAATATTAGGATTAAGAAATCTTCCCAAGATTAATGTAGCAGAACGAGTTATCCACAGATAATGGGGATAACTCATGAATAACTCTGTTTTCTTAAATTTATCTCAATGATTAACACACACTTAACATCTTTGCTCAAAATTTAGGCATATTGTTTTTACCACTTTATAATTACATCCAAGTCTCTTGTGGGGGTTGAAAAAACGTCTTTTAAGAATTTTATCCCTCAGCGCTAATAAAAACTTACCCTCTGCTAAAGTAACAAAACTATAGAACCTCTGAGTCCCCTTCCCTTCCCCAAACCTCCCCTAAGCTATTATTATAACCAACCAGTTCTCAAACAAACCTTTATCAACAAGAGTTTCGTAGGCACGATTAATATTCAAGTTTAGGTTAATGACACGAAGGACTAAATGCAAATAAGGCATATTTTCTATCTCCTTATGTAAGATAGGCAACTCCAGATTATATGTATCTGATCTTCGATTTTTATGATTAAGCCCCTCTAAACCCATAACAAAAATAATTTATTTTATTAAATTTTTATATAAATATGTTGTTCATAAAAGTCGTTTTTCTATGTATTAGTTTACAAAACAGCTGATATTTTCTCCATTTTTAATCAACATTATAACTATCATTAAGCTTTCCAAAGTATCAGATTGTCCTAAATTAAATTGACATGTATGCAAGCCTTAAAACCTTAATTAAAATAATAATATCTAGTATCATTAAAGTTCGCCGTGGCGAACTTTAATGATACAAAACCACTCATCTTAATGACGTAAGTTTAAACTCTAATTAACAATTAGCAAAGTAAATGCCTAAGGGAGCAGTCACAGCAAAATAATTACCCACGAGGATAACGCAGCTGTATATTTTCATGAAGAATTTTTGAGACAGAGGAGTATCCACAAAATTTTAACATCAACAGAGAAAAATGTTTTGAAAACACCATAAGCGTGAATGAGATCGTCATGCTGCTCATCCGACAAAAGAAGTTCCTCTTCAATTTGAAGATTGGAGCCAACTACTGATTATCCAAGCACTTCGTATTAGGCCTGAAACTGCTCACGAGCACTTAAACTGTTATAAGTGTTTGCAGAAACTAGTCCCTGAGAACGGTGATTGCGCAGGGTGTTTGAACTCAGTGCAAACCGAAAATGTAATTTAACCTCCCATTTAGAATAACACACATACGTAAAGGCTGGAGACATTTGTGCTTACGTCAAAAAATAACAGTAAGTTGAATTTACAGTTCCCCATATGAATACATGGTTAAGCTGTCATAATTTTTTACAAACAACAAAAAGAAACGCCTGCTAAACCTTATTAAGAAAAACAATCAGTTTTTATCAAAGAATATGAAAATTTGTTGAAGACAACTTCCAGCAGATGATAATCCAATTCAGTTTGATGATAGTGTTCACCCAACTATGGCTACCATCACGTCTAGAACAAGTCTTAATTTAATAGGATTTCGAGGGGCTGTTTATCATGGCCGTCGACATAATGGGATCTATTAACTTGGAGTCCATGAAAGTAACCTTTAGGATTTTATGAAAATATCAATAGTGCTGCTAGGAAAAAGCATTTTGAATGCTTTACGTCAGAAACACACTAAAGCTAGCAACTAATATTCATCTCATTCTAGATCAGCATTTTTATAACAAAAGCTTTTAAACGAATGAGGCTGTCAGGGATTGTGGCATTATTTTGCCTCACCTCACCCCTTACGGTTCCACATTAAAGATTATAAATGAGTACGTTCTAAATAATAGTTTCTTTCCTTCTGCAAAGGAATTTAGAAAAGAAATTATGAATTCACTTGAGATTGCTTGGTCACCAATAGTTCAACAAGTGACCAATCTATCAATGATAATTTTAAAACTATAAAGCAGGTTTTTTCATTTTGATTAAAATTAATTAAGTATACAATAAAAAGTTAGGCTTAAAAGTTTTTATCTCCAACTCAAACTTGACGGAGCACTATGGAGGGGTTTTCTTTCAGCCAACACCCATTACAGTGCTAGTCTCATCGTGGAACACAGCCATTTCCGATTGCAGGCTACCACAATAATTCACCAGATAAATTCATATAACAATATAAAAAGTTCTTTATCTAATTTTGCAATATTATCAAATAAATACCTATACATACAAATTGAGCAGAGATTGAATTTTATTTGTCTTCGCTAAAAGATAAACTCAACATAATAAAACGTATCTATTAAAAATTTTTTGACAAAGCTCCGTATTTTAAACTAAAAAACTACACATACACAGACGTGATTAGTACTTTAAAACAGTGATTATTTATTGTTTTAGTAGTGCTGTTTTTAATCCACATAGCAGTATCTCGCGGAGCTTTTCTCCCCTAAAGGATAGAACTGCTTGTGTTAGGGCAGGGAGGTCCAAAGGAAAAGCGCCTCTGTCTCGGTTGCTTGCTGCTGAGATAGGAGGGTTTAACTCTACAATTTTATAAAAGAGAAATTCAAAAGTTTGGATAAGACAATGAATTAAAGTAAGCTTAAGTTGCTATTTGGAACTTTAATTACTTACAGGAGTTACAAAGACTATAACTCATCAAAAACATATAAAGTTCGCCGTGGCGAACTTTATATGTAATGGCATCTCTTTTAAAGAGAATCGATGAAAGCTTGCAAAACAGCTTTGATTTCGTTTTTTTCTTCAGCACCAAGTTTTTCTATTGAAATTTGCTTCATCTTTAAACCAGTTTTACTCAATGTAATGTTTAGAATAGATTGTGGAGTAAAGGTATTGTGTTTTTTCGCAACTTCTTTTATATCATCTTCTTTAACGCTTATGATTTTATCAATATAACGTACACGACTTTCATTATCAGGCAGCTCAAGAAGTTTTCTAAAGTCTTTTCTTCCACGAACATTTTTATCTAGAATATAATTTAAAAGATTATCGTCCAACTCCAAAATTTTTAATGTCTCAGACATTTTGGATTTAGTAATACCAAGTTTTCTAGCTAAGTCTGTTTGTGAACCATGACCTTTTGTCTCTAATAACCTACTAAGTGACCTAGCAAGCTCTACTGGATGTAAATCAACTCTTTGTATGTTTTCAACAAGAGCTATTTCCTCAGCTTTATTTAAATCAGTGAGAATTATGCAAGGAACCTTTGTCAGTCCAATTAATTTTGCTGCACGTAGTCTTCTTTCTCCACTAACTACTTCAAACAAACCTTCATTTAGTTCAGACTTTAAAATTGTTAAGGGTTGACGAATACCATGCTCTTTTATAGTTTCTGCAAGCTGTTCAATTTCTTCTTCATTAAATATCCTTCTAGCTTGATTGCGGTATGGGATAAGTTTTTCAATATCAATAAAATAATATTCACCTATAAACTTTTCCATACCCAAACTCGCACGTGGCTGATTAACAAAATCAGGAGCAGCCATGCGATCTAATTGAGGTGAGATTTCTTTATATTTAATTTTCCTCACTGTGCGTTCTCCTTAGAAACAATATTTATTCCAAGCCTGCCGAGAATAGCATGAGTTAAATCTATAATATCTTCAAAAGCTATAGAGTTTGCCCTGGCAAAAAATGCTAAAGGCATACATGACTTAGCTGAAGTATTAATATCTTCACTCTTTCTAATAGCAAAATCTGGAAACATGTAAGGCTCATAATATTGACGCAACACTGTCATTGCTTCAGCCGAGTTTGTTGACCGATCTTCATATTTGTTTGGGATAACCATAATTCCTGGCATTTTTATTTGCATATTATTATAAAATCTAGTCATATCTTCCATTAAAAGTTTTAATCCGTTCAAACTGTATGGTTGGGTTTCACACACAATATTAACAAGATCAGAAAAAACAAGGATATTACGGTTTAATAAACTTATAGTGGGGTTTGTATCAAATATAATTAAATCATATTTACTTTTAAGCGGCTCAAGTATTATCTTGATTCTTTCTTCACGTTTTGGAAGGTCATTTAAAATAACCTCAAGACGCGTTAAACTTAAATTTGACGGAATACAGTCTAAACCTGGAAAAATTTCTCTAATAGCATCTACAACACTAATATTACCCTGAACAATATCACAAAGAGTAGGGTATTCATGATTATTATCAATGCCATACGTAGTTGATAGATGCCCTTGAGGATCAGCATCAATAACCAAAACCTTAAACCCCATTAAAGCAAGATGTGATGAAACCTGGTAACATATACTAGTTTTCCCCGTACCACCCTTAAAATTATAAAAACTTAGAACTTTATGTAGGGGAACTATTTTTGAGAAAGCAAGCTCTCTGATGAGAGCACGAGTGTCATCTATTCTATACCTTATATTTTTCGTTGCTTTTTCATCATTTTTATTAACTGTTTCTTTCATGTTTTTTGCAAACCATCTGCTTATTGTAGATGTATTTATTCCACCAGCCATTCGTGCAATCAGTTTCTGTGTTGTTCCACATATTGTATAATCAATCATAATTAACTCCTCATTGTTTATATAATAATCATCATATAATCAAAATGCAACGTTTTTTACAAAAACTTGATTTTATCGTTGCAATGAGTAAGAAGTGGTGATAGCTTATGCGTATATATTGATTAAATTAGCAACAAGCAAAGGAAAAAATAATGTGATGAATAAAGTTTTTATATAAAAAAACCCTGCGTCAACAGGGTCCTTTTAAATTACTAGTCTCTACATATGAAAGAAGAAACTTTGTATTCTCTAATGAAATAATACCTTAATTACTAAGGTAATGTCAATTTCTTTTGTATGCATGAGTCATGTTTAATCCTAATATCAGGAGAAACTTATGCAAACCAAAAACGTTGCCCGTTTATTGGCAAGTGATGATACTTATCCAATAACACAGCCGCAATCAAATAGGATATTATCAACTCAAGGTAAATGTCGTTTAACCGATCCAGAAATTGTTTCGGTTTTTGGCAGATCTGCCGCTACTTTTTTACAACAACTTCATTATTGGATTACTCGTCCCAATCATATTGGCATGATGTTTGAAGACAAAAAGTGGATCTATAATACTTATGAAGATTGGGCAGCAGACATTAAAATTTATTCCGTCGCTACTATTCGTCTAAATGTTAAGGTGTTAGAAGAGGCAGGAGTTATAATTTCCCGTAATCTTAATAAGAAAAAGTGTGACAAGACCAAATGGTACACAATTGACTACGACGCTCTTGCAAAACAAGTTCCAAGTTTAGCTACAAAAAACAAATTTTCTGCAACTGCTTCTTTCTCAACTAAAGAAGTGGGGCATGCTCTAAAATCTGCATCAAAGAATCAGATAAAAATTAGCAGTCCCTCTGTTAGTAATTATGAGATCATTAATAGAATAACAGAAAATACTTCAGAAAAACTAAACAATAAATCAGAACAAACAACACAACTCCATTTCTTAAAACTTGAATCAGATAAATCAAAACAAGTCGAAGAAGATTGTAAAAATAATTTAATTTTAGATTTAGTGGAAGTTTGGAACAAAACTGTGGAAGAGGGGAGGGATCCTATTCTTCTCAACAAGAAGCGAGCTCAGTATCTGGCCGCAGCTTTTAAGCAGAAGTTTGAATCTTCCTTGGAAAACTGGAAGATCTTTTGTGAAAAGATTGCTTCGAGTCAATTCTTAATGGGTAAAGTTAAAGAAACGTTTCGAGCAACGATAGACTGGGTCTTAAAGTTTGAGATCATTCAACGAATTTTTGAAGGAGATTTTGGGATTTCAAAATCTTATACAGCAAAGGCTTGTCCTCTAGATAAGTCTAAGATTGAAGTTTCTATAGAATCTGGAAACGAACCGTCTGAAATCAAAAATATTCACAAAACGCTTTTGAGCCGATTTGGGACTTCTACCTATAAGGCATGGTTTTCGATAGCCTCTATAAATTTTAAGGAAGAAGATTCCGTTGTTTTTGTAATGCCATCTCGATTCACGGCGCAGCATGTGGATACTCACTTTGGTTTAGATTTGCGTAAAATCTGGGCCAATCTTGAAGTGAAGTGGGGATAAAAATGAAAGCAGAAATGTTTTATGTAAAACAGATTTTCCAATTATCTAACGCATAAGGATTAAAAATCATGAAAAATATAGTAAACATCCCTCCACAAACTTACTTTGTATTGAATGATAAAACTTACTATGGAAGAGAAAACAATTCAAAATCCTACGATTTGCTTTTTTCTATAGTTTTTTGTTTTTCTTTAAGTTTTTTTCTCGCGGCTTGTTTTTGCTGAAGCAGCACTTGGGCGTAGTCTTTATGAGTTTGGCTAATTTCTTCAGCTTCTTTGCCTTGAAGATCAATCCGATGAGTTAGGGAGAGAGTCGCTTTGAGATAAGCATAACGGCCCGTATAATAATTTAAGGCACTGCGAATGAGAGTTTTCGACGGTTGGTTGTCATGTTCAGCTTCAACTTTTGCCAAAGTTGCGTATATATCGTGTTGGATGTTTCGTTTTAGCGGTTTTGGTTGCTCCCAACTAAAACTATCGGGAAAGGTTTTGCAGAGCCAAGTTGTTGCCTTTCTTATGGATTTTAAGCGTTGCCGATGAGCTTTTATATTGTGGAGATTCGTCTTGTTTTCCTGAGATTGTGGTTTTGAAGCCTCAGGATTTTTTTGAGAGAAAAAGTCTTTATCTTGGATGGTGGACATTAATTTTACCATTTGTTGATCCTATCTCAGAGAACATGAAGAGTTATTGGTACTCTTAGCCTCATTTATTGAAGATGCCTCTCCTCTCTAGCGTCTGTCAAATGCAAAACGAGATAAGTTACGTATTCCGATGAATTCAATCATCAATTCCGATTTTATGCAATAAGTTCTGATTTTTAAATCATGTTCTCAATTTAAGGGAATAGGGGAGGGGGCTCGCTTTTTATATCCTAAGGCCACAAGCGTTTTTGAATCAAGGCTTTGTTTGAATACTGTAACTTAACTGATTTTGATCTAAAAATTTCTTTTTTAAAATATTTATCATTTAAACGAGAAAATAGTTGAAACTTTTTAACTGTTTGATGTATACATCGTACAGTTTTAAATGTTTATAAAAAAGGACCCCCCAAACAATGATAAGATTTATAGTAATGATTCTGCTGAGTACCCTTTCCGGATTTTCAAGTGAATTTTCTGATCTTAAGCAAAGCAGTCCCCGCTCTGTATTGGAAAGAGATTTGAGAGTACCCTTTTTAAGCAGTCCTCAAGTCGAAGAAATTGGTCTTGGAAAAGTTTGGCATTTAAGAACGCCTCGAGGTAATGACCAAGATAAGGCAACAGCTGAGTCGTTTGCTAAAGTTGTCGCACGGCATGCTTATCAAACAACGGATTCCTTAAATTATACGCCGTTTGAAGAAATGGAAAAATCAGCCCAAGATATTTTGTTTAAAGTGCATTTTCTCTGTATACAAGGGATTGTCTTAACGGCGCATTTGTTAAAGAATCCAATCGATTATAGCGCTGATGATGCTAGAATTTTGTCCAAAGTTAAGCGTATTTTTAAACAGAAAGGTCGACAAGAGTTATTAGAGCGATCCTATGGCAGCCTTGAAACGCCCGAAAAAGGAAAAAAAGCCGTCATATTTGATAATTTGCAGGACATGCTTGATCAACAAGAGTTTACAAGAGAGGAATGCTTAAGTCATTTAGGTGAGGATTCTAGGTTATCTGCGATGCCAGTGGAGCAGTTAAGGATTTTTCGCTCAATATCCAGCAAAAGTAAGATGTTTATGGGCAATAAAATTACGCGTCAATTTGTTTTGGGTAATATTTTCAAGGTTATTGAAGGCGCGTCAGAAGGTGATACAACCCATCTGTTGCGGTCAATAGATCTTTTATTAAAGCCAATCAATGATCTGGACACTGATACCATGGGTAATGACATGTTCTTGGGAGGAATTCTGGGGCCCGCAATCGCAAAGATTTTGTTAAACAAACAGTGAGATATGTTTTAGAAGGTATTGCTTTAACGGATTTGTATAATTCAAGTTTCATGATTTATCTGGCTAAAACTCAAGAAGCTGATCGTCCTGATATCGTGATCCAAACCTTAAGGATGATGGCGGCAGGAGTATCGTTGACTGATTTAT
>CANFPP010000052.1 GCA_947449005.1 Holosporales bacterium
CTAACTTAAAAGATATGACGCAAGAAGATTTTGATGAAACAATTTTAAACTACAATGAAACTCCGAGAAAGAAACTGATGTGGAAAACTCCTCTTCAGGTCTTTAACGAAAATTTACTCCGTGTTGCACTTCCAGCTTGAATGTGGCCATTTCTTTCTATCTATTCAAATCTTGTGCGCAGACATGCGGATCGTCCTTGGACAAAAGATGATAAACAAAAACAGCTCGTTAAGCGCGGCCGTTATGTTGAATTTAATCTTTTATATGACCGAGGAACTCAGTTTGGCTTGCAAACTGGGGCCAATCCAGAGGCTGTTTTGATGTCGATGCCCCCCCTAGCAAGCTGGGGTTAAAAATTAATTACATCACCTTGAACGGCTAGTGTTCCAGATCTACCATCCACACTGCCTTGAATAAGCTGCGCTGAAATGATCTTATTTTTATTCATAAGGGCTTTTTTTGCGATAGATTCTACGGTTACAAATGAGATTTTATTTGCCACGGCTTTTTCAAGAAAACTTCTAAACCATGCTAAATAGCTCATTCCTTCTAACTCGGCATGAATTGTAAGGGTATTCAAAGCATTTGGTTTTATAAGACTTAAGTAATGATCAGCTAGGGAATCGAGGGGATACTCTGGTCTGCCAATTAACTCATCTAGCGTTGGTAATGTTGTTGGAATCTGCAATGTTTTAAATGTTTTATTGCCAGATTTTGGAAAAAATGGAGATGTTCCTCTTGCATCGCTTGCGTACAAAAAACCACTATCATCATAGGCAGTTAAGCTATTCCTATTCGATTGCCAACCGGCAGCGCCCATGGTTTGCGCTGGTTGACTAAATACTTCTTTGAAAGCATTACAGGCTTTAGTAACTTCTATCCGTGTTTCAGCTTCTGTCATTTTAGATAGTCCGTCTTGCCATCTGATGTGGTCATAGCAGTGTATGCCAACCTCGTGCCCCTGGGCTTTGGTTTGACGCATAATGTCTCCATGACATTTTCCGATGTGGGGGCCTTTTCTTAAAATCCCATTTGTTAAGGTTTTAAGACCGTATAATTCAATAATATTAGTTCGACTTACCTTTTGAAAAAAGCCAGGCCTGAAGATTCTCTTTATAGCGCGGCCTGTATTGTCTGGTCCTAATGAAAATAAAAAGGTTGTTTGAATTTTAAACTCTTCAAACAATTTTAATAAGTCAGGAACACCAACACGCGTACCACGTTCAGTGTCTACATCAATCTTTATCGCTAATTCGAGCATGCTTTATGCAACTATTCTGTTAAAGTTCCCCGGACTTGATCCGGGGATTTCTGTGAAAAGACACTGAGTAATTACCATATTCTTAATCTAGCTCTGATGTTCGGCGTTCAAGATGATAATCAAGCGTCTTTTTTAATGAATCCTTTAAGCTAACTTTTGGTTCCCAACCTAAGAATTTCTTAGAATTCTCGATTGAAGGAACTCTTCTTGCTATGTCTTGGTAGTGAGAGCCATAGTAATCCTCAGATCCAACATTAATAATTGTTGTTTTTTCAGCAATTTCTTTATACGCAGGATATGTTTTAATCTGGTCAAGAATAAGCTCAGCTAACTCTTTAATGGAAACATCATTAAAAGGGTTTCCGATGTTAAAAATACGCCGAGTTGCACAACCATCTTTATTCTCAATAATCTTTAAAAGAGCTGAAATTCCATCATCAATATCTGTGAAAGAACGACGTCTATTCCCACCATCAACAAGTTTTATCTCGCCTTTGTGAAGAACGTCAGCAATAAACTGAGTGACAACTCTTGATGAACCTTCTTTGGTAGAGTTGATGTTGTCTAGCTTTGGTCCTAACCAGTTGAAAGGGCGGAATAATGTGTAGTTTAGATTGTTGTGGATCCCATAAGCATAAATAACGCGATCTAGCAATTGCTTAGAGCATGAATAGATCCAGCGTTGTTTTTCGATTGGCCCTAGAACTAGATTTGATGTTTCTTCATTAAAGGCTTCATCCTCACACATTCCATAAACTTCAGATGTTGATGGGAAAATGACACGCTTGTTATAGCGAACACATTGACGAACAATTTCTAGGTTCGCTTCAAAATCAAGCTCAAAAACTCTTAAAGGGTCTTGTACATAAAGGGCAGGAGTTGCAATCGCAACAAGTGGTAAAACAACATCACATTTTTTAACATGATATTCGATCCATTCTTTGTTGATAGTTATGTCGCCTTCAACAAAATTTACACGTGGGTGACTGAGATTAGATTCAATCTTATCATTAGCCATATCCATGCCATAAACTTCCCAGTCCGTTTTATTCACAATAGCTTCTGTTAAAGCACTACCAATAAAACCGTTCACACCAAGAATTAGAATTTTTTGGGACATCACTCTCTCTTTTAGTAAATAAAATTTAAGTTGTTAGCCAAGAATGTGGCCAACGCTAAGATGATTTATAGCACTTTGACTGGGAAGAAGGGAAATATCTTTTTCGAAATTCTCCCACTCAATGGCTGTTAAATGAATAATTCCTGCTCCACAAGCAACTTGAACCTCATATTCACTTCCATCTTGGCTAATTTCAATAATTTCACCCGGTTTGGCTGTGTGAGTTTCTAATCCAATTTTGCTTTTCATTACCAGTAGTTTCTTATTATCAATCATGGTAAATGCAGATGGATACTGAGGATAAGGCATGAGTGCTCTGATTAAATTATGAACCTGCAAAGATGATTGTTGCCAAATGATCTGGCTATCTTTAGGTGTTCGTCCGCCAAAATAAGTTGCTGCAGATACGTCTTGTGCAAAACGGGCGGCATCTCCTTTTTTCAGTTTTTCAATCTGTCTTTTAACAATATCAACGGCAGCAGTGTTTATTTTTAGTGTTACTTGACCTGCATTGTCTTCGTTATCTATATCAACGCTCTCTTGATCGACGATGTCGCCTGCATCTGCTGCTTTTACCATCCAATGAAGTGTTGCTCCGGTTTTGTCTTCGCCGTGTAGAATAGCCCAATTAACAGGGCAGCGTCCTCGATATTTTGGCAGAAGCGAGCCATGCATATTAAAGGCACCTAAACGAGGCAAATCAATAATTTTTTGACAGATTAACTGACGATAATAAAAGGAGAAAATTAAATCTGGTTGCAACGTCTGTAGAAGCTCTAGCATTTCGGGTGTGTTTGGAGACTCTGGTGTATAAACTGGTATGTTGTGTTGCTTTGCGAGCTCTTCTGTTGATGAAAACCAGATGGTTTCATTTGGATTATGAGCATGTGTAAACACACCAACTATATTTTCACCTGATTCAATCAAAAACTTAAGGCAATCATAGCCTAATTGACTATAGGCGAAAACCAGAACTCTAGGATTTGTCATTGATTTCTTCTTCAATAGTTTCTTTGATAACAAAGCGTGGACGTTGATTTAAACTTTGGAAAATTCTTCCAACATATTCACCAACAATTCCAATGCCCATGATGACAACGCTTACCAGGAAAAAGAGAATTGCAAACAAGGTGAAAACACCTTCCACTTCAGGGCCGAGAATAATGCGCCTTGATAATAGATAAGCAACGAGTATGCCGCTTAATGCTGATACAATCATTCCGAAAAGAGTAAACATTTGCAGTGGTACTAATGAAAATCCAGTAATAAGATCAAAATTTAAACGAACAAGGCTGTATAAGTTGTATTTTGATTTACCAGCAGAACGACTACAATGTTTGACTTCAACTTCTGTTGGATTAAGAGCGAGTGTATAGGCAAGTGCGGGAATAAAAACAGACTTCTCGTTAGATTTTACAATTTGGTTGATAATATGCCGGCTATAGGCCCGCAGCATACATCCTTGATCCTTCATGTGAATATTTGTTGTCGTTTCACGAAACCAATTAATTAGTTTTGATACATAGGTTCGAAAGAATGTATCTTGGCGATGAGCGCGGTAGCTTCCCACATAATCATAACCTTCTTTTATTTTTTCCAATAATTTGAAAATTTCTTCAGGAGGATTTTGTAGGTCAGCATCCAAAGTAATGACAACGTCACCTCTGCTTTTTTCAAAAGCTGCAATAATTGCCATGTGCTGGCCATAATTGCCATGAAAATCAACGATACGAACTTGCGTGGGTCTTTCTTGATAAAAGCCCTTGAGGATGTTGAGTGACTCATCCTTGCTGCCGTCATTGGTGAAAACTATTTCATAAGGACGGTTTAATGCATCAAGAGAGGTTGTTAGCCGTTCGTATAGCGGCAACAGATTTTCTGCTTCATTGTAAACAGGTATGACAACAGATATTTCAGGGCAGAGATGTTTTTTTCGGGTCATTTTTTATAGTATCTTTATATATATTCTTATTCTTAAGAGATATCCAATTCTCTGGCGTGACGCAATATAGCATCAGCCTCTGGTGTGAATCGGCCATCAGCTTCGTGTAAAATCATGCCAGGAGCAAGGCGCAAAGATCCAGATGCATTCTTTGTACCTCTTATCAACACTCTTCGTGCAGGTTTGTTTTTTCCAGGCCACAAGGGGTATATAACTATATTTCCAAGTCTGCCTGAGAATAGTGAGAGAATTTCATCAAGGCGGTCTGCTCTGTGGATAAATGTAACATTTCCTTTGGGTTTAACCATCAATAAGGAAAATTTTACCCATTGCTCTAAATTGGCTTCGCCCTCGCTATTTGACTGAGCCTTTGTACCATTCGGCGATGCGTTACTCTTGGATGCATCTAAATACGGAGGATTCGTCATAACGTGAGCATATGTTCCTGCTGCCAATCTGGGCGGTGGGCGCAATAAGTCTCCGTTAAGAATTTCTACACGGCCTTTCAATTTATTTAAGGAAACATTGTCGGCAGCTAATCTCACAGATTCTCTTTGAATCTCTACGCCAACAACTCTGATGTTTGGCAAGCGTGTAGCAAGGCACAAGGAAGCAGCGCCAACGCCGGCTCCAATATCAAGAACGACTTCACCTGGCTCTACTTGTATGGAAGCTGCTAAGAATATTGGATCAATAGCAACACGATAGCCGTGTGCAGGTTGCCTTAATATGATGCGCCCACCTAGTAAAAAATCTTCGGTGAATTCTTGGCTAGTTTTTAATAAACTATCACTCATTATAAAATTTATTATTCATCTGGTTATTTTTTTCTATAGATTAGCGGTTTAAGGGCGTAGATTAAAAGCAATAAATTAATATCCTAAAAAATACTAAAGATTATGTTAACCGTTAAACAAGAATTAGTCACTATAGATCAGTCGTTAAATTGGCTCCAAAATGAATTTCGTTCAGAGATGGAGAAGGTAAATGATGTTATCATTAGCAGATTGGCTAGTCCCGTTGGTCTGATAGCTGAAGTTGGTGAGTACTTATTACAAGCCGGCGGAAAGAGGTTAAGGCCTTTGCTGACGCTTGCTTGTAGTCGTTTGTTTAATCCCGTTGTCACACGCGCTATTCCATTAGCCGCAGCTGTTGAGCTGATGCATACGGCTACACTTTTGCATGATGATGTTGTGGATGAATCTGATTTACGGCGCGGCCGGAAGACAACTAATCAATTGTGGGGAAACCAAACCAGCATTCTGGTTGGTGATTTTCTTTTTGCACGTGCTTTTCAGTTGATGGTTGAGGATAAAGATAGTCGCGTGTTGTCGATTTTATCAAATGCTGCTGCTTCTATTGTGGAGGGGGAATTGCAGCAATTATCAGCGTGCCATAATTTAAATTTGACGATAGAAGATTCTCTTAAAACAATGGCGAACAAAACGGCAGTTCTATTTGCAGCTGCTTGCCAAGTGGGGGGCATTTCTTCTGGTGTTGATGAGGCATCGCAAGCCTTATATGACTATGGATTTAACCTCGGCATGGTCTTTCAGATAACAGATGATATTTTAGATTACAGCGCCAAACATAATTCCTTAGGAAAAGTAGTCGGAGACGACTTTAGAGAGGGCAAAATCACTTTACCAGTTATCTTTGCTTCTCAATCGAATCAAGAAGACTTTTGGCATCGTTGTTTTGTTGACGTTAATCAAAAGCCAGAGGATTTAGATATTATTTTAGATTTGATGCATAAGACGAAGGCATTTGATAAATGCCATGATCTCGCAAATGGCTATGCAATAAAAGCCAAGGAAGCGTTAAAGTTGTTGCCAGAGAATACAATTCAGACTCATTTGTATCATCTCGTTGAATGCTGCTATTCACGATGATAGGGGTGGCGATTAATGATTTGTTGGCTGCGGTAAAGTTGTTCAACGAGTAAGGCTCTGACCACCATATGAGGCCATGTCAAACGTCCAAAAGAAATAAGATGATCTGCTTTAGATCTAATAGTTTCTTCAAATCCATCCGCTCCGCCAATTAAGAATGAAAGATTTTTGACGCCGCTATCTAAGTAATTTTGGATAAGGCCAGAAAACTCGAGGCTATTAAGATTCTTCCCGCGCTCATCGAGAGCAATCACTGCAGATGAATCGGGAATATTTTCAAGAATTAAAGAGCTAGTATCACTAGGTTTGCGCGGATTCAACTCTTTTATCGTTAAGGGCCAAGTAATTCTTTTGCGATATTGTTCTAAAAGATCTTTTTCCGGTCCTTGTTTAAGGTGACCAATCGCTAGGATGTGAAACTTCATGGACTACAACAGTTAAGGAAGAATTTTTTGTATTTCCTCTGGCTCAGAAAAGCTCCACATTTTTTCTAAATTATAGAAAGAACGAATTTCAGGTCTAAAGACATGGATAACAACGTCACCAGCATCTACCAACGCCCAATCACATTGATCAAGGCCTTCGACACCAACATAAATGTTGTGTGCTTTTAAGTCTGTTCTAATAGTTTCAGCTAAGGCTGCAACTTGTCTTGTTGACGTACCAGTCGCAATAACCAAGAAATCACAAATTGATGATTTACCCGCTACGTTGATAACGGTAATATCTTCAGCTTTTTTATCTTCTAAGATAGTGTGAATTATATTACACAATTCTTGTGAAGTAAGGGTTTTAACGGTTTCTGATATAACAAGATCTCCTAAAATATTGAAGATATATGATAATCTAGATGAAGAAAAATCTCAATGTATAATAATACATTAGGAAATCTTTTCTTTTTTAGTCATCTGTTTTTTGATATTTAGGCGCTTCGCTTTGTTTTGGAGACTTGAGAAATGATGTGCTTATGCTAGGCATTCTAACTGAGCGACGAGTTCTAGTATTAAACTTTTTCAGTATATTAGGAATTTTTTCACGTTTTTGAATCTTAAATCTAATTTCTTGAAACAGGTGCCTATATTTATATAAGGGATTTCCTTCTGTGGTAGCTTCATTATAATCACTCGTAACAGCAATGACAGGTCCAGAGTATCCAATCTCACGAAGTGCTGCAGCGAGAGCAATGCCTTCTGGCATCTCATTTATATCCGATAAGTCAATCCCCTGTTTGGTTTTATAGTTAGTTGCGTAGCTAAGCGCATATTGAAGCATATCAACTGACCATGAACATCGCGTTAGCATTTGCAGATCCAGAAAAACTGTATCAGGGTAAAGATTGTTTTCTCTTATTTTATGCCACGCCTCTTTTCCTGACATCATATAGTCTATCACATAATCTGACTCTGGAAGTTGACCAAAGTATATTCTGTTTTTTTCTTGCGTACATATATTATCTTCGACGACCATAACATTTGTTTTCTCGTGCGGTTGTCTGTATTCGAGCCTCAGAGGAGCAACCTGGGTGTATGGTAATTCTTCTTTGTGTTCAGTGGTTAAATCTGTGACGTATGATTCTAGTTTCCTATCAACAGCGATTAAGAAAGGAGCGGGATCCTCATAAGTGTTTTCTCCAGTTGTTGAGCTTGAAAGTGGAATTACAAAATCTGGAGAATTGTCGGCAGTTCCTTCTGCCAATGATTTTTCGTGAGTGGGAGTGGAAGGTTTTTTACGAACGGGAAATTCAGCCGCCATTTCTCTTTCGGGAGTGAGATCAGAATTTTGATCAGCAGGAAGCACGGAGCTCTTTTTCTTACTTGAACATGAAAACGTTAAATCGGGCCATAAAAATGTCAAGTTGGGCCATGAAAATGTTGGAGCCTTCATAGGGCAAAGAATTCTTTTAGCTGGAGGATTAACTGTATTATCTGAAGCATCTTCAACAGCATGGCAAGACAGTATGTTTAATGGCAAACACACTGCGAGCATAAGTGTGATTAAATTTTTTCGAACATGAAAATGAGGGGATGGGATCATGATCTTATTTTGTTCCTTGGTTCAATATTTTAGTAGCCACATTCAAGCTGGAAGTGCAACACGGAGTAAATTTTCGTTAAAGACCTGAAGAGGAGTTTTCCACATCAGTTTCTT
Organism: Holosporales bacterium; assembly: GCA_947449005.1. Lineage (GTDB taxonomy): Bacteria > Pseudomonadota > Alphaproteobacteria > Paracaedibacterales > CANFPP01 > CANFPP01. The sequence continues at coordinate 8,364 of CANFPP010000052.1, forward strand.
TCTCGGAGTTTCATTGTAGTTTAAAATTGTTTCATCAAAATCTTCTTGCGTCATATCTTTTAAGTTA
>CANFPP010000053.1 GCA_947449005.1 Holosporales bacterium
ATTACTTTTTACAAAAAGATCATTCTCAAGATATAAATTTATTTGAAAATTTAGCCATATCTGCAGATCAAGAGTTTTGCACAAAACATCAAAATCAATACCCAGTGATTTTCATTTCTTTTAAAGATATTAATCAATCTAATTACGCTGATGCTTATTCTGGCATTAAAACATTAATAAGTGACTTGTACACCGAACATCAATATCTATTTGATGACCTTGAGGATAATGTTCTTCATGAGCAGGAAAAAGCAGTATTTCATAAGTTACTTTATAAAGAAGGAAATAATTTCGAAGTTGAAGGAGCCATAAAAAAATTAGCTATCTATTTAACTAGAAAGTTCAATAAATCACCTGTTATTTTAATAGATGAATACGATACCCCCATTCAAGAAGCGTATTTAAACAATTATTATCAAGATATGATAAAATTAATGCGAGGTATTCTGGGTCAAGCCCTGAAGGATAATTCTTGCTTAAGTAAAGCTGTTCTTACGGGCATTACTCGGATTTCACAAGAAAGTCTTTTTTCCGGGCTTAATAACCTTGAAGTGTATTCGTTGTTGCGAGAAGAATATGGTCAATATTTTGGTTTTACAGAAGCTGAGGTAAGTCAATTAATTACCGAGACTCAGCAAGAGGTTTCTCTCAGTGCCATCAAAGAATGGTATAATGGATATCAAATCGGAAAGCATGTCCTATATAATCCTTGGTCCATTATAAAATGCTTAAAAAACCATGGAAAACTTGAACCCTATTGGAAAAACACATCAAGTAATGGTTTAATCAAAAAATTATTAAATCAAACAAAACCTGTTGTTAAAAAGCAATTTGAAGAGCTATTACAAGGTCATTCAATCGAACAGCCTTTATCTGAAAATCTTGTGTTTGAAAATATTGAAACGAAAGCAGAAGCTTTGTGGAGTTTATTGTTATATGCTGGTTATTTAAACGTTACATCTACTAAAATTCATGACAACTATTTAATGGCTAAAATGAGAATTCCTAATAAAGAAGTTGGGTTCGTTTATGATGATATAATTAAGGAATGGTTTATCGACGCTGTAAGTTTGGATTCTTATTATCAATTAATACGAAGTTTGGTTGACGGAGCAATGGATACATTTCGCACTCATCTTTCTGAATACATTATGCAATCAGGAAGTCGCTTTGACTTTAATAAAAATACATCTGAACAAGTTTTCCACAGTCTTATTTTGGGAATAATTATAGGATTAAGAGATAACTATATTATTTTATCAAATCACGAGACAGGTTTAGGTCGTTCTGATGTTATTATTATTCCTAAAAGTGCAGATAGGGGAGGGATAATCCTAGAATTTAAAGTTACAAAAGCATCTAAAATGCTAAATAAAGAAACAGAAGATGCGTTAAAACAAATTAAAGATAAAAAATATATTGAAATATTTAAGCAGCATAAGATCGAATCTGTTTTGGCGGTTGGCTTAGCTTTTTGTGGGACGGAAGTGAAGTTGGCTCATGAAACTCTTAAAATATAAAAGTGTTTGAAATCAACCACTTATCTCTCTATCACTTTCCATAATATTTATTATGTGACACTTGAAATTTTATTAAAGTTGAATATACTTCCTCGTTTTTTAACGAACAATTACACTTTTTTTGATTGATCTAGTTTTATCTCGTAAATTTGCTTTTCAATCCCACATATTTTTTCAAGCAAACTCGCCCATAAAGTGTGAACTTCCTTAAATTCGTTACGAGTTTCTTGGCGCATTTCTCTAAATTCGTTGCGCACTTCTTGAAACTCAACGTCATGCCTTTTAATATCTTCCTTGATGATACAATAAAATGCATACCACACAGCAACCATTGATCCTATAATGGTAATGATTATTGTTAGTGTTTGGGTCCAATCCATAACTAAATCCTTTGATATTACAAAATACCTATATTCTTTTAACACAAATCAGCTCGCAAGTCCAGATCAATGTTAAGGCTCTAAGTTTTTTATTTGTTCTCTAGACAATCCTGTCATTTCCATTATCTCTTCAATAGATTTTCTAGACTTCAACATGTTCTTAGCAACTTTTTCTATTCCTTGTTCCACGCCTCTTTCTGTTGCTTTGTCTTCAATATCTAGAATGGTTGTATTGTAATAATTCAACGAACGAATATAACGATCACGTACTTCCTGTGGTAAATTCTTTACGTTTACTCGATCAATAAAGGCTGTGATGGCTTTATCTGGACCTGCTACAATCTCAGGATCTTGAATTTCTTTTGTTTCTAATATTTTTTTAACGCCTGTTCTCAAAGAAGAATCTTTAAATAAATAAGCCCATCGTTCAATTGGAGAGGATAATTCTTTAGCTGACTTAGTCAGATTATTGAGCATAAGCAGTACAATTTGATTAGGAACATCACCATAATGACGGTCAAGTTGTTTGGTGTGCCTCAGTTCATAAGGATTAACAAGGAGAGGTTCCATAACAGTTTCAGAGGAATAATAACTTTTCATTCTAGAAAAAGGAAAAGTTTTGTTTGTGATAACGATAGCATACAAACCCTGAATGCCTTTCCAAAACTTCTTTTTATCGCTTTTATTATTTTCCTCTCGCTGAGTTTGATCTCCCATGTTTTGATCTATGTCTAAACGGCTTAACATACGAGCATGCTCGACAAGAGACTTCAAATGGTAGTCATCGCGAAAATCATTTTGCATTTCTACCAAAAAATGACGCCCCTCTTTTGTGCGGCAACGGACATCAACCGTAAAATGATAAGCAAGAGCGGACATAGGATCGGAAGAAGTCATATCTTTTGGAAGGTATTGAATATCCTCAATAGATTGTTCTCCTTTAAGCTCAAGTGCAGCGTTTAGAAAATCACTCAAAATAGAGGGCTCTGAAAACCCATATTGAAACACACCATCAATACAAGGATTGCTGATTTGAACAAATCGCTCTGTCTTTTTACTGCTTAAAAAACGCTTTTGTGTTGTAGAAGGGTAAGAAGTAATATTCTCTGGAAACGAATGCTGCAAACTGTGAAACGAACGCAAAGAGGTAACAGGCTGCCTAGCAATTAAAGAACCCACCCTTCTAAATGTATTCAAAGCGCCTGATTCAAATAGATAAGAAGCACAAAATCCATGCGTTCCTGTTAAAATAAGAGCAAGAAAAAACTTAATTGCAAATTTAGCCATGTTTATATCTCTATTGCATTAAATAAAACCATTTTATTAATTTATAATAACACTAAAACAGTTGAGACAACATAAAGAAAAACACGTAAAGGACAGGAGTTTATTGAGAAAACCTTTTTTAGGAGATACATCCTCTACTTTCCTTAACAAGCTTTTCGGACTCCCATCCTTTTTCCGCGTAAAATGTTTGATCCAACGGTTGGCAACGTTGAATAATCAACGATGTGTTCTTTGTGATGTTGCAGCACGACTAAACCATTTTTGTGCCTCTTGATCATTTTGAGAAACACCCATGCCAAGTTTATATATCCAGTAGAGACTGTATTGTGCTTCAGGATCCCCCGCTTCAGTGCGCTGGTGACATAAACGTGCTGTTTCAATTGTATCAGGTGTCATCATAATATGTTGATAAGCTCCTGGTGATGCTTTTTGTAAATCTGAAATTTTTTGAAACCAACGTCCTCCTTCAGCCGGATTGCGTATAACACCCAATCCATTCATATAACAAATGCCTAAATTCATGCACGCCTCAACACAATCTTGTTCCGCTGCGCGTCGATACCAACGAACAGCCTCAGCTACATCTTTCCTCACGCCCGTACCCTGTTCGTAGTAAACACCCAAATTATATTGTGCTAAAGCAACTCCCTGATCCGCTGCAAAACGATACCATTTAGCGGCTTGTTTATCATCCCTTGGAACGCCCTCCCCTTTCATATACAATTGAGCTAAATAAAACTGAGCTTCGGCATTTCCTTGATCCGCTGCGATTGCATACAAACGTGCAGCCTCCTTTGAGTCCTTTCTCACGCCCAAGCCTTTTTTATAAAACCCAGCCACATTCATGCATGCTACGACATGTCCTTGATCACTTGCTTTTTTATGCCAAAAAAAGGCTTGTTCGTCACTTTTTTCAACACCCATACCATCTTGATAACATTCTCCTAACAGGGATTGAGCATTGACATCGCCTTGGTTTGCCGAAAGTAAGAGCCACCGTATTCCTTCTCTCATATCCTGTGGTACTGCACCTTGACCAAATAAATAGGCGCCACCCATAAAAGATTGCGCTTTCTTACATCCTTGCATCGCTGCAGAACGGAATAACTGTGTTGCCTCACCTATATCTTTTCTAACGCCCTCTCCTTCTAAATAACAAACAGCAAGATACCCTATTGCATTAATATCTCCTTGATCAGCAGCAAGCCTATATAAACGAGCAGCCTCAATTACATTTTTATTAACACCATCGCCTCGCTTATAGCACCCCCCTAATTCACATTGCCCTTTTGGATACCCTTGATCAGCCGAGCGCTTCAGCCAACGAAATGCTTCAGTAGGATTTTTTGAAATGATTGGACTTTCGCCTGTTAAATAAAGTAATCCCATATTACACTGGTCTTCTTTATTGCCGCTTTCTGCAGATTGCCTACACATTTGTACAACATATTCGTCTTCTGTAATTTGCATACGTGCTAATAGAGCTTTTGCCTTTTCTTCACCCTGAGCCGCTGCCATATTAAGCCAACGCTTACTTTCAGTGAGATCGCGTGGTACATTTTTTCCTTCAAAATACATGCTGCCCACATTGAATTGTGCCTTTTTATGCCCTTGTTCTCCAGCCTTTTTATACCATTTGAGCGCTTCATTGTAGTTTTGTGTTACACCTTCACCATTATCATAAAATGTTCCTAAGCTAAATTGTGCTTCACTCATTCCTTGATCCGCAGCCATGTGACTCCAACGAAATGTTTCAATAGGGCTTTTTGGCACATTTTTGCCAAACTTATACAACAGGCTTAAATGATATTGTGCCATGGTATTACCTTGTTCCGCTGCATTTTGAGTCCATTTAAGGGATTGAACAGGATCTTTAGTCACTCCTTTTCCTGTGTCATATATCATACCTAAGTTAAGTTGGGCTAGCGCATCCCCATTTTCAGCCCCAAGAAGAAACCATTGTGCCGCTTCAATATCATTACGCTCTGTACCAACACCATCTCTATAAAAACAAGCAAGTGTATAATAGGAATTAGGAAAACGTTGTTCTGCTGCCTGTCGCACATAATGCAATGCTTTTTCCTTATTTTGTGTAGCATCACCACCAGCTTTTAAAAATAGCAATCCCACGTTATATTGTGCTGATACTGCGCCTTGTTCAGCAGCACGCTGATACCAGTGCAATGCCTTCTCTGCATCAATAGATACACTCAAACCATAAGTACTTTCGCTTCCGGTACAATACAAGCTTCCCAATGCACACTGTGTCAAAACATCACCTTGTTCTGCCTCTAAATGCAACAGGCGAAGGACTTCATCAAGATTCTTTTGAACGTTAATACCATGTCCATACATTGTTCTAAGTTGTTGAATAGCGGGTATGTATCCCTGATCACTTGCTTTTTGGTGCCATGTAAGGGATTCTCTTGCATTCTTTAAAGTACCTTTACCTTGATCACACGCAATCCCCATATTATATTGAGCACGCGCAATACCACGCTCAGCTGCACGCCTAAAACAATTAGTTGACTCAGTAAGATCCTCATGAATGCCGATACCTTTGGCATACATCATTCCTAAATTTAGCTGCGCATATCCATCCTCAATCGAATGTTGCAACCAAGGCAACGATCGGACGGCAAGAGCATTGGCATAGTCCACATCTTTCTTAATGTGTTTATTACCAAAAAAACAAAGTATACTCACATACGAAGCAGCTAATTCTGATTCTTCACTTAACGATACCAATTCAGTAAAGGCATGTTTACGGCCTTCTATGGCTTGCCGGTATATTTCTTCGAGTGGGTTAACCGTTTCTACACGTTGATCCACTCCTGTTGCAACACGAGGGTATGAACGCTCCAATCCATCCTCTACGTGCTCTCTTGAAAAATCACTCGCATTTAACGTACTGATGATAGCTGTTCCGCATAGAAGTATACGTGCCGTAGAAGAATTTTTTATCATAATAAACTCGATTATTAGGGTACAGATTTTATAATAAATACCAGATTATTAATAAATTAAAAGTTGAATAATCTTTTAACTTTCAACTCTTTGATTCGTATGCTTTGAGCCGCATTATAATGAACATTTTGACGAACGTTCATGAATTTTATCCTTAACTTCTTGCAAAAAAATAGGAGGGTTTTCACTATAATAAGCTAATAATTCTGTTGGAGATAAAACTTCATTTCTACGAGCTGCACACCATACTCCATCATGGCTCATACTAGAGAGTTCCTCACTCGTGTATTTTTTAAGCACATCAATAACGCTATCAATTAAAACTTTTTCCTTCGGATGATCCAGAACTTCTCTATACTCTTCTGCTCTAACTGTATAGTGAATATTACCATTGATTCCACGAGTATGCTCTCTATAGTAATAATAAACATCCCTAGTAACGGGGCCCTGTCTCCAGGCCTCTATTGCTGAATGATATAAAGGATGGTGGTCGTTTAATAATTTAACAACATGTGAAAAATAAAGAAGTTTTTCTAAAACGATCGTATTAATTGTATTATTGAATTGAGCTATTATATAAGCAGCTATCTGCAAAGCACCTAAGGATGAATGTTCTAAATCAACAAAAGGTCTTTTTACAGTTAACGTATGTTCATTTGATGGAGCTGGAGGTTGATATTCTTCAAGAAGGGCTCTCGACTCTTCCCAATCTTTCAAAATTATAGACTTAAATAACACTAAATCTATTTCTGACGTGAGTATCTGTTTTAGTCCTTTGCTCATTTCTTCTGCAATACCGCCATAATAACTTAAGGCATATTTATCTCTTAATACAGGCGCTTTCAAGCCGGCTATAACCCAATTAAAAGCAAGCTCATCTTTTTCAGATAAACTATCTTTTAAAAAATGACCTATCATTATACATTTTTCTGGAGGTATGTCTTCTGGATTCGCCTGATGGGCAGTATCTATAAGAAGTTGTTGAGATCGGGCTGTATGGCCATCTCTTTGAATTATTGTTTCTGCTTCTACCAGCCAACTTGCAATTTCTTCTCTTGAAGAAGCACAAGAGTTTTCTATTAAAATATTTAATAATAAAAAACTTAAAAAAATGAATTTCATGATTTTCTCCTTTACTTATCCACTTTCAATTGAGCTATGTATGATCCAAAGGCTCTTGATTCTAAAGGAGCAACATCTTCTAAATGATGGGTATTATAAACTTCCTCATAGTTGGTTTGATCTCCACGGCTGTCCCAATCAGTATCGACACAACGGTGTTGGCTTGACACTTTAATAAATACTTCAAAGCTTTGTGCATATTCATAGCTACCGTTTAATCCATAGAACATTGATCTAACCTCTTTTGCAAACCCACTAACACCTTTTGTTTGACAAAAAGCTGTATCTCCGCAGTCAAAACACATATCCAAATAGGAAGCAATATCTAGCGAAAACAAGTGAATTGTAGAATACGCTGGCACATTTTCAAAAAGTGTATTGCGTACAATAAGGGTATTTATTTGTTTTATTATATCATAAAAGATTGCTTGTTCTGTATCATAAAATCGAGAACTAAAAATTGCATTTCCTGCGCTCGAACGTAAGTAGTGAATATTCGATAATTGCTCAAGAAGTTGGTATGTTTGCGTAAAACGATGGTGTAAATCTCGGTGTATATCTTCTAAACTTATTTGAGGACGAAATAAACTTTTAAAAATCTTTGTAAGATGGGTTACATATGTAACATCCGCGTCTTTTTTAAGCAAACGACTTGCTTCTTGAATACAAGCTATATCCTCATATCCTTCCTGCCTTGCATAAGTTTTAAGGGCACTACTCTGTTTAGGAAGCAAGTTTTTGACTGACCACCCACTAACATATAAATTAGGCAAATCATAATAATTAACAAAAAGCTGAGCGTTATCAGGTTTCGAATATACTAAACCAATACGTCCTACTGCTACATTTGGTTGTCTTATAAATTTGTAGCTCTTGTACAAAAACTCTCTTTTACCAAAATGCCATGCATCACTATCATCAAGTAAGTTATTGAGTCGATTGCTGATATTTTGAGTTTCTAATTGATAATTAAGAGTTCTAACCCAAATGCATGAATGCCGTGTTCTAAAATGAGGTGCAACGCATTAGAGTGTTTGTTGATAAGACAGGCACAGAAAGGCGTTGCAAATGAGAGAATACAAACAATTAGGATATGAAGAAAGAATAAAATTGGCAGCGCTTCGTCAATCGCAGTCATCACTAA
>CANFPP010000054.1 GCA_947449005.1 Holosporales bacterium
ACCGGAACTGGACGAACAACTGCAGGCTGAGCTGGGACAACTACCGGAACTGGACGAACAACTGCGGGCTGAGCTGGGACAACTACCGGAACTGGACGAACAACTGCGGGCTGAGCTGGGACAACTACCGGAACTGGACGAACAACTTCAGGCTGATCTGGACTAGCAACTTGATCATTTTGATCTTCTATTAAATGCTGTGGCCGTAGTATTGGTTGCTCTATAAGTTGTCCTATGTGGTATTCTATACGCTCTTCTAATCCGATAATACGAATATTTTGGGCACTGGCAACTGCTTGTAAAGCTCTAGCATCATTTATGTTCAAAAGATTATTGTTTAAATTAATTTCGAGTCCAGCCGGTATTCTCGGATTTCCACGCAAAATTGACGCAACATCTCCTTCAATTGGATTATTCGCTAAATTTAGTCTCGTTAAGGTTTCTGGTAGACGTCTCGCATCTGCATCGATTGCAAAAAGATTTTCAATCGCACGTATTGTTAAGCTATTACAACTTAAGTCTAATTCTATTAAATGTTGAGGTAACCGCCCGCGTCTGGCAAGAACCAAGGCACCATCATCAGTGATATTGTTGTTACCGAGAAATAAAGAGATAACGTGAGAATCGTGTAAGCGACCACCTCTTCTTCCAATAGCAGCTGCTGCCACCAGATTTTCTACTCCTTCTCTACCAAGGTGCCCAGATTCAAGTCGAAGTGTCCTAAGATTTTCTAAACGAGCAGAACCAAAATGAGCTCTCAGTTTTTCTCCTATCAAACTGGCACCTTCTGCTCCGATATTATTGCCACTTAAATCCAATGTGACTAAATTCCGAATGTTCCTTCCTTCATTGCCATTCAAAAGAGTTCTGATGCCAACGCTGGTAAGCCCAACGTTCCTTAAACTTAATCCTGTGAGATTTCGAGCAAAATCAGGATTATTTAAATGTCTTAGCAAATTACGAACTCCCACATCTCCCAGACGCACATCTGTGATATTTGTGCTTGTTCCGATCTCTACAGTTACGTTCTCTTGGCGATCGTTGAGTATTGTCACACGATTGACTCCTGGAAGTGCTAATTGCAAAAGTCGTTGAGGAATATCAACTTCGTTTCCGTCGAATGCAACAACGGAAGTAGAATTTAATGTTGATAAAGCACACGATGTTAAAAGAACAGCTTTAAATTGTTTTGATTTTATAAATGATTTACTCATAATATTTTTCCTTTTTAATTAATGTTTATAAAATAGTCATAGGCCTGATGAAAAACTTTCCTTCATAATGACCCCCTCATGATTTCATTTTTCGTTTAAAAGAGATCATGATGCGAGAGTCATCATTCAAATAAGGTTTCTCCGACGAAGAAGAGAGAATGCAGATCATTTGCAATAGAAAAAAAATGGTAAATCTAGTTATTTCTTTGTTCATAATCATCAAGCCTCTTCATTCACGTTTTTGACCTAACTTTCTTTTTATTATTGGGAAGAGTTAATATTTTTCAGCGGAAAAGAAATATGTTCTTCGCAGTAACAAGGTCACCATAAGAAAATGCATGGGGATGTTCTATCCAGGAAATAACCGTCAGGGAATACTTAGGTAAAATTTACGGAAAACAAACCGAGGTAATAAAATAGTTTAAATCAATGGTTGGTTTAGGTAGAATGCAACGCATTATAAGCAAGCAGAGAAAATATCAAAGGAAAGCCATGCAATCTCCTTCTCAAGAAAATAACTACGAAACCCTCAAAATTATAAGAGGTATTTCAGTTACGCGTAGAGAAATTGATACAATTGCGTGTCTTTTAAGTGGAAAAGGGGTGAAGTCTATAGCTTCTCTCCTTTCTATGTCTCCAAGAACGGTTGAAACATATACACGGTCTTTAATGCTTAAGTTTGGCTGCAATTCCCGTGAAGGCATTATTAGATTTGTCGAAAAGTCTGATCAATTTAAACTTTTTAAAAACCATTATCTTATTCTCCTGGGAGAAGATGCCCTTCCTCCTGATGACCTTCTCCTAAGAGAACATCAACCACCGAATTCAATAAGTGAAGAAATGAACTCTTCTTTAAAAGAAGAAGAAAACTTTTTAACAGAAAAGAAAACGCAATTTAAAAAAATTATTTTTATAATTTCTAGCGGAGCCTTAAGTTCGTTTTTAATAGGTTTGTTTTTCTTATATCCTTTACTTTCAAATATTTCTATTAGATCAGATTTGCATCTTCCTCATCAAAAGGCATTATTAAATCGGTCAGGGATATTAACGAAGATTGATAAAATGTTTAAAAGTCAGCAATCAGAAATTAAAAGCGTAACATTAATAGGTATGGGAGGTGCCGGAAAGACAACTTTATCCCACCTTTATGCACGTTCGCAAAACAATCCCCTTGTGTGGGAAATCAATGCGGAAACAAAAGAAAGTTTACTAAATGCATTTAAGGATCTGGCATATGCACTGTCAAAAACACCTGAGCAAAAAAGCGATTTAAATCTGATTCAAAAGAATACAAACATTGTTGAACAAGAGAAACAGCTGTTATTTTTTGTAAAAAACCGCCTAAAAGAAGAATCACCCTGGATCTTAATTTATGACAATGTTGAAATACTGTCTGACATTAAAGATTTTATTCCTGCAGACGAAAAGGCATGGGGATCAGGAAATATTTTGATGACAACGAGAGATATAAATAGCCAAAACACCAGCTATATTAATCCTGAGAATGTTGTTTTTATCGACGAACTAGAACAAGCAGAAGCATTAACATTATTTACACAAATTCTATATGATAAAAAGCCAAGCCAATTAAATGTTTCACAACGAGCAGAATCAGCACAAATCTTACAAAAAATACCTCATTTTCCTCTAGATATCTCAGTTGCTGCCTATTACATTAAAAACACACAGATTACTGTAGACCAATATCTAGAAAAAATTCAGCTATTCACTAAAGAATTCGACCAGGATCAACAGCACATTTTAAAAAATATTAATGCTTACGCAAAAACACGCTATGGGATTATCCAAACCTCTTTAGAGAAAGTAATGGAGGTTAATCCACAATTTAAAGACCTTTTATTATTCGTTTGCTTTTTGGACTCTCAAAATATCCCTAAAGATTTACTGACTTCCTATAAAGATGCGGCGGTAGTCAATCAATTCATCTATCAGTTAAAAAAATGCTCATTGATCATCAATGAGTCTTCTTCAGATGCTCTTGTAACTTTTTCGATGCATCGAAACGTGCAGCAAGCAGGAGAACAATATCTCATTAAGGTATTTAATTCAGAAAAAGGTAAATCCTTTTTATTGCCGATAATCAAATCACTTGCAAAGTATGCCCAAAAAGCAAGAGAAGATGATGATTTTACAAGATTGAAGCTTCTTGTCATGCATTATGAAAAGCTGCTGACGTACAAAAATGAACTCAACGAAATGAGTTTGGGTTCAATACAAGCAGAGTTAGGGGCTATTTATGCCTATATTGGCAACATTGAGAAAGCACAACCGCTTTTGGAAACAGGATTAGCACTTTTAAACCAATATGATTCTACAAATTATTTAAGTATTGCGCAAACTTTAGCTTATTTAGGTTGTGTCAATCGAGAGCAAGGAAATTATCACAAAGCCAAAGGACGTTTTGAACAGGCACTTGTTCTTTATAAGGCATCTTTACCTCAAAACCATCAAACTCTTGCTTGGGTTTTGACTTTCCTTGGAAAGGTATATGGTGGTCTAGGAAATTATAAAAAATCAGCAGAGCTTATTGAGAAAAGTATTGGAATTTATAAGGAAAATTCTCTTAGGAATCATCCTCAGACGGTTTGGGCTATGACATATTTAGGAAATATTTATAGACGACTAGGACATTATCAAAAAGCCAAAGATATTTTGGAAGAAGGAAGATTGATTTGTCAGAAATATCTTCCTGACCATCCTCTCAGTGAGGCTGCGGCTTTGATTACCTTAGGAGAAGTTTATGGAGAATTAGAAGATTACGAAAAAGCCAGAGACCTTGCCGAGCAGGGGTTATCGCTTTACAGAAAGTATTCCTCAGCTACTTATTTAAAGCTTGCTAAGGCATCTACTTTTCTAGGAAGTATGTATTGTTGTCTAGGAGATTTTAACAAAGCCAAAACCTTAATTGAAGAAGGTCTTTCAATTTATAAAAAACATTTTCCCCAAAACACCACTAAAATAAGCCAAACTTTAGTAGAGTTAGGAAAAGTTTATAAAGGGCTTGGCGATTACAAAAAAGCTCAAGAAATTCTCGAACAGGTATTAATATCTTTGAAAGAGAGTTACGATATGTACCATATTGAAATAGGGAAAGTTTTACTTGTTCTTGGGCAAATAAGTCTTTTAGAAGAGCAACTTGAAAAGGCTGAATCTATTCTCAATCAGGCTCTTGTCATATTCGAAAATCACAATATCTTCAAAACATACGAATGTTTTGAAAGTTTAGGAGATTTATTAGTGAAAAAATCCCTAAGAGAGAAGAACAAAGAAGCAGTAGGTCAATATAAAGATTTTCAAGAAAAGGCTAAATACTATTTCATGAAAAGTTTAGAGATTTTTAAACTTCATGAATTAACAGACCAATCAAGTTTGCTTAGAATACGAGAAAAGCTCTCTCGTCTCTAAAGTTGCGTTTAACAAGCGAAATATTAAAAAAAACAATTCGTAATTTTTATTAGAAAGCGGTAATTATCAGCCAATAGGGGTCAGCAGTATAGGGAGGGAGAGAGAAAAAATGAAAAAAATTAGAATCAGAGAAGGTAGATACACGTTGTCATTATTTTTTACTAAATACACTAAAAAACATTTAATGTTATTTTTCTTTTGTTCGTTTATTGCTTTAAGTCTCTGTAGTACTGTTTACGGCGCATCTTACTCGACTGACGATATGCTGGAAGAAATACAAAGACTTAATCCTCACATAACAATATTTTCGTCTAGCTCTATTGAGTGTAGATTTCGTCAAAGAGACTATTTAGGTGGAGGGACCAATGGAGCAGTATATAGAGGAACCCTACTATTACAGCCAGAAAACAACAACAGCTCGTCAACAACAGACGTTGCCTTAAAAGAGGTTGATTTAACGAAAGCTGCAAACAATCATCGTGCAATCGGCGGATATGACTTTGACAATAATGATCTTTTGGAAGCTCTCTGTTTTGAAGTAGATAACTTGTTCCAGTGCCATCATAGAAACATTGTGAAGTTTTACGGTCTTGTCGTGCTTGGTACACCTGATGAACACGGTCACATTGTCCAACGACTTCACATTGTTACAAAACTCTATCAAATAAACTTACAGAAATATCTAGAGAACGACATGCAACGTCCCCTAGAACAACGCCTTTCTCATGAACAACGCTTAAGGTTGGCTATTGATATAACGCGCGGACTTTCTTATTTGCATCGTAATGAATTAATTCATCGTGATTTAAAAGCAGATAATATTTTTATTGATGAGCGTGGAGCAGCAGTCATAGGAGACTTAGGAGTTGCTAACAGTCGAGATTGTCCAAATAAATTGGTAAGAAAAGGTAACCAATCTAGAAAAGTTAAAGCCCCAGAATCAGTAGTAGATTGGAACCACAGTGATACAAGCACAGATATATGGGCTTTGGGCCGTTTGTTTGTTCAGTTAATCACTGATCAAGAAGAAAATCAAACGACTTGGGGGTGGATGAAACGCAATATTCTAGATGTTTCGGAGGTGGACTCGAGCTGGATGAAGAACGGCGTTTCTTTTACTAATAGACAAGTGCAAGAACTAAGAAGGTTGAAAAGAGAAAAGCCGAACGATGCTCATCATCCTTTAAAAAAACTCCATGATCATAACGGAGACAAAGAAATACAAAAACGCTTGAAGAAAAAACTTTTAGAATTAATAAGAAATACCACGCAAGTAAAAGGAGGAGAGCATCTTTCGTCTTTTTCTCCTCAACTCTCAAGATTTAAGGAACTGACCGAAAATTGCTTATCCAATGATCCGGAATCAAGACCTACAATAGAAGAGATAATTACACAACTTCAGGGTGTTTATACGGATATTGCTCCAGATGTAGTGCTATCCTCAGATGAGGAAGGTCGTCAGATCTTATATTATGGAACACTTAGTCAGATTTCAGATGACAGAAGAAAAGCAAAGAAATGTACCACAAAAGCGCGCGTCTTTTTGGAGCAAAATCGTAGAGCACTAAAAAAAGCTATGCAGTTTTTAACAATAGAGGAAGGCACAACCGCGACAGAGGCCGCACGCATCATACGCTGGGTTGCTGAACAGGAAGACGATGAAGAAAATCCCATTTTCAAAAAATCTCTTCAGTATATCACGATGCCAGACTCTTTAAAGAGAGAGTCAGGTGTTCATGGTGCACTTCAATCCTTTACTCTTGAGAGATTTCCAGAGTTTTACAGAAGAAATAACTAGAAGCTAAATTAAATAAATCCGGGTCAGTCGGATTTCCGGTGGTGTAGTGAAAAAGCAACATAAGAATTTAAAAACACAATCAAACCTTAAGTTCTTGGATCATTTCAACGACTAAAAATAACATTTTTTTCAATGAAAGCTGGAGCTCACCCGTTTACGCTTGGCACGGCGTAAACGCGTTTGAATACGGAGACCATGTATGGACCTACCCGGCAATGCAAGAAAAAATAATTTTAAGAGCAAAAAAAACAAATGCAGTCATGTATCCGACTTACTATTAGTAAATTACTAACGTAGCCTTGATGGAATCCGCGGCTTGCACACTTTTAACTTATCATCCCACCGGCTTCTTAAGAGCCTTGGTCTCCATCAATTTTGTTGCAAGCTAAGGTTTGTCTTATTTACCATCACTATTATTAATTCTTCGCATATTTCTGGTGGGAATCCCTCACTTTAAAAAATGTCTCTGTTTTCTCATCCTAGCCATATTACAGACTTTAGCTTCTCTGTAATCCTGGCCATTTTTTAATATAACATAAACAACTCTTGCAAGTTTATTCGCTATAGCAACAACACTCGTATTAAAGCCGCGTCTATTAGATAAATTGATCATCCAATCAGAAAATTTACTGGGGGCTTTTTCGAGTTTGTTTTGCTTTTTGGGAATGGCAACTCTCTGATTAAAAACAGCACGGGCCCCATGGATTAATAAATTCCGCAGGTAAACATCCCCTCTTTTACTGATTCCCAATAATTTTTCTTTACCTCCCGTTGAATGTTGTCTTGGTACAAAACCTAACCAAGCCGAGAGCTGTCTACTGTTTTCAAAGTTTGCAGCATTCCCAATAGAAGCAATAAGCGCAGTTGCTGTTATTAATCCTATACCCGGTATGGCCATTAATTTATCGTGAATTTCATTGTTTTTGGCTATACGCTTTCAATCGCTTTTCCAATTCACTTATTCGTTTATCATTATCATAGAATTCATCAGCTAATGTCTTGAAAGTCTCTTTGCTCATATCACTTAATTTATTTCCATCTAAAGCTTCCGTTAAATACAACATAATTTTATTGATTCCTTGGGGGATAATAATCCCAAATTCATGAAGCAATCCTCTAATTTCATTAGCTAGAGCAGTATGATTTTTTACTAGCCTTTCTCGAACTCGATGTATCTATAAAACATCCTGTTGTTCTACTGATTGTATTGGTACAAATCTCATGGAAGGTCGCCCAACAGCCTCACATATTCCTTCTGCGTCCTTCTCATCATTTTTATTAGTTTTAATATAAGGTTTGACAAATTGAGGAGCCATTAGCTTAACATCATGTCCCAATTTACTTATTTCTCGCGCCCAATGATTGGAGCCTCCACAAGCTTCCATACCTACCAGACATTTAGGCAGATTAACCATAAAACTCAAAAAACTATCTCTCATCAATTTTTTCTTCAAAACTGTTTTTCCATTTTCATCAACGCCATGAATATGGAAAATTCTTTTTGCTAAATCTATTCCAATTGTAGTAACTTCCATTCGGACCTCCCTAATGTTGGTTTAATAAAAATTAAATCTAGAACATTAGCAATATGCTATAGATTCTGTAATTAGGGTAGGTCCATTCCATTATCCCAAACCCAGGGGTCACGCTGCCAGCAATAGATTTTCTCTTTTATTAGCTGCCATTTTTGGATACCAACGTTCAAAAGAATCTCTGAGTTCGTTATTCAAGGTTTTCGTTCTTACTTGGCCTTGTAAGCCCAATAATGGCATTCGGTGTGCGCCACGAGGCGATTATTTAGCTAGTGACTGAAAGAGTCACCGTGAAAGTGCGGACCCAGCACATCACGTATTGAGTCTTGGGCTTATGGAGGTAACAACATAAGTTAAGCGTAGATAGAGATACAATAGGCC
>CANFPP010000055.1 GCA_947449005.1 Holosporales bacterium
CATTATTCCTCATTTGCAAAAATATGAAGCTTAACTTTTCCAAAGGAGAGCTTACAGAAAATAATGCTCTTATTTTCACAGCACACCTTCCTTCACTAACTCAAAATCTAGAAGAACTATGGACATTTCTTTCTGATCAAGAAAAAGCTAAAGCTGACAAATTTATAAATACTAATTTGAAAGATAGATATATTATATCTCATGGACTTCTTAGACACCTTTTGTCGCTTTATATTGCGATAGAACCCCAAGATATTCAGTATTTGGTTAATCAGTTTGGCAAACCTTTTTTGAAGGATACTAACTGTAGAGTACAATTTAATATGTCACATTCTAAAGATTATGCTGCTTACATTATCGCTTTAGATTCTCTGGTTGGCATTGATATTGAATGGAAAGATAAAACCGTAAATTTCCAGGAAATTATTGAACTTGTATTTTCCCCAACAGAAATTAATATTTTTAATAAGATGAGTTCTGCAGAACAATTTCACGCTTTCTACGCCATATGGACCAAAAAAGAAGCGATTATTAAAGCTATTGGGCAAGGATTATCTTATCCTATAAAAACAATAGACATTATGAATTCTATTGAAAATGACAAAGGCTATTATGTAGATAAAGATGCCGTGTTTTATTATTCAGATTTGCGGGGTTTAGACGAGTATGCTGGAGCTATTTCTTCATCACATAAATTGGACAAATTTATCCAAATAGATCTAGAAACTCATAAAATACTTCATTATTGACGGGCGGAAATTAAAATGAATTTGAGCAAACATTATAAAATAGTGGAATTTTTAGAAGATGAATTTAATAAATTAAAAGCGGAAGCAACTGACAATAAATCAAATTTTTACAAACAAAAGAAACACATAAATAAAACAACAAAATTTCTTTTAAAAGTTGAAGGGATACTTCTTAAAGTGGATTCTTTAGATGAAAAATCTGTAGAAGAATTGAAAAAACTCCAATGTGAAATAAAAAAATATCTAGAATAATCTTAATTGAAGCTAAAAGACATACGCACTAATTTTATTAAAAACTAATGATTGTAATTATCTAAAAATTATATCTTTATTAATCTGGTCAATTGAACTACATCCACTAAGACTCATAGCCAGGCTAAGCTCTTCCTTAAGAATATGAATCACTCTGGAGACTCCTACTTCTCCATTAGTAGCCAAACCCCAGATAATTGGACGCCCTATCATCACCCCTTTTGCCCCTAAAGCCAAAGCTTTTAGAATATCTACACCTTTTCTGACGCCACCATCTATTATAATTTCTGTTTTTTCTTTCAGGTCATCTCTAAGGACTTGTAATGCTTCTAAGGCTGTAATAGCTGTATCAAGTTGTCTTCCTCCATGATTGGATAAAATAATGCCTTCAATATTATGACTTATTGCTATTCGCACGTCATCAGGATGAAGAATTCCTTTTAATAAAATAGGTAAAGAGGTTATTGAGCGGAGCCATTCAATATCTTTCCAACAAATGTTGGGAGCAAGCAAAGAAGAAAGATATTGAGGAAGACATGAAGGATTAATGTTGTCTAATTTTAATCCAGCCTCAACTAAATTAACGACTTGTGCAGAAGAAGGGAGATAAATAGGATTTTGTGGATCTCTTAGCTTCTTTGCGTATAAAGGAGTATCAACAGTTAAGACAATTGCTTTATAGCCAAGATCACAAGCTGCCTTTACTAAGTTTTTAGTAATTTCTCTATCTTTATAAATATAGAGTTGTAGCCATGGAGGAATAGAGGATACTTGCTTAATATCCTTTAAATGACTCGTTGATAAAGTGCTAGCAGTCATGATAATGCCATGTTGACTTGAAGCTCTAGCAACGGCAATTTCTCCTTGTTTATGAACAAGTTTTTGAAAAGCCATGGGCGCTATTAATAACGGAAATGAAACGTCTTGTCCTAATATTTTCGTCGGCAAGCTAGGTGTATTTATTCCTTTTAAAATGCGGGGCATTAGTTTCAAACGATCAAAAGCAGCAATGTTTTCTCTTAAACTAAGTTCTTCTCCTGCTCCGCCAGCAAAAAAATCAAAAATATTCTTAGGGAGATAACTCCCGGCTGCTTTCTCAAATTGATTTACATTGAAAAGGGTTTTATCCTTTCTATGTTGGTATTTAAAAAACCTTACTAATTGTTTTAGAGAATGCATATTGTAGATTTTATCCTCTTTCAAAACCAATATAATTTTGCGTACTATCTTCTCTCTATTATAGAGAGTAAGGCTACTTCGTTTGGGTTAAACCACTAATTAATAGAAAAGCGTAATTTTCAAATTTCTCACTGCCAGTGTTAGCAGATCTTTAAATTGGCATAAAGAGCATTGTTAAGCATTTTTATCTATAACTATGAAACAATTTCATAAGAATTTAATTCATAATTATAGATGAAAACAACACGACAACATAATGTTTAGATAAACTTATAGTTTTCGAAATGGCAACTCTCATTTCTTACCTTGTAGGTTTTTCTTTATATGAAGCTTTAGGTGGTAGACATGAATTAACATCTTAGAGGCCTTACAGAAAATTGAAATTTTGTTAAGGTTGATTTTTACTCAGCTCCCGAAAAGTTATGACTATTGTATTATAAATGTTGGTACTTTTCTCAAAATTAGAATGTTTTGATCTTGTTTTCAACTTGAATTAAGAAGTGATTTTAAGATTAATAACACTATAAAAATGAAAGTAGGCATACTGTGACTATAAAAAAATTTGTTTCATCCTCTCGCTTCCATCACCTCTTTGATATAAACCATGAATAGATCAACTTTAAGAGAGATAGATTACGTAGAGTTTTACGTTGCTAACTCTTATCAAGCAGCTCATTTTTATCAATCTGCTTTAGGTTTTAACATTATTGCTTATGGAGGCCCAGAAACAGGTTTAATTGATAAAAAATCCTATATTATTAAACAAGGCGCAATTCGATTTATTCTTTCCTCCCCTATAAAACAACATTCTTCTATTCATCAGCATATCATGGCCCATGATGATGGTGTGAAAGATGTAGCCTTTTTATCTAGTGATGTAGAAGCTGATTTTGAAAAAACTCTTAAAAATGGAGCGAGCTCTATTCTCTCTCCGATTGAAATAGAAGAGAATGGCTTAAAAGTTAAAATAGCCTCTATAGCCTGCTTTGGGGATACTGTACATACTCTCATACAGCGTGAAAAAATTGAAGAATGGTCCCTGCCCTTTTATAGGCCTTTAAAAAATAACAAATGTATTTTTGATGTTGGATTACTAGAAATTGATCATATTGCAATAGCTTTGGCAAAAGACCAACTCCAGACTTGGAGTAACTTTTACCAAAATGCATTTGGATTTCAACTGACTCATAAAGAAGACGTATATACAGAATACAGTGGAATGAATTCGTTGGTTATGAGTAATGCTATAGGAACTATTAAGTTTCCTTTAGTAGAACCTGCTCAAGGCCCTAAGAAATCACAAATTGACAGCTTTTTAGATTATTATGGATGCTCGGGTGTTCAGCATATAGCTTTTCTCTCAAATGATATTATTAAGTCAACCCAAATTTTAAAAGCTCAAGGAATCGAATTTTTAAATATTCCAACCAGTTACTATGATGGTGTAGATAAAAATATTTCTAGTAAATATAGAGAAAAGCTACCAATTATGAAAGAACTAGGAATTTTAGTAGATACGGATCAAAAAGGCACATTACTACAAATTTTTAGTAAACCTTTGCAAAGTAGACCTACTTTTTTCATAGAAATTATTCAAAGGGATAATGTAGATGGTTTCGGAAGTAATAATATAAAAGCACTTTTTGAAGCTATAGAACGAGAACAATAAAACAGTTAAGAATTTCAATTTTAATATGATTAATATTTTACCTGAGCGAATTAGAACATTAGAACCTTCTGCGATCCAACAAGCCCTCCAGAACACCTCTGATTCGGATGTTATTTCCTTTTCCCTTGGAATGCCTTCAGAAGATCTCTTTCCTATTTTAGATTATAAAAAAGCAATGCTCGATTTGTGGATGCCAAATTCTTTACAGTACTCTCCTCCCCTGGAAAAGCTTAAACAACAAATCGTAGAACTTATGGAACAACGAGGCGTTAGTTGTACTTCCAATCAAGTTTTTCTAACAACGGGAGCTCAGCAAGCTATCCATCTTTTATGTAGGTGTTTAGTGGATAAAGACGAGACTGTCGCTACAGATGCAGCTACCTATCCAGGGTTTATTCAGGCTATACAATCACTAGGCATAAATTTATCGACTATTCCAGTAAGCTTTACAGAGGGTCTAGATATTAATGACTTAGAAAACTTATGCAAAAATGTTAATAAACCTAAATTTTTCTATACTATGTCAGAAGGCCACAATCCTTTAGGACTTAGCATAAGTAAAGAAAAACGCTTAAAGCTTGTTGAGATAGCTCAAACCTATCAAATGCCTATTATTGAGGACGACGCCTATGGGTTCTTAAATTATCAAGCTGTGGAGCCTCCTTTAAAAGCCTATGGGAAAGACTGGGTTTTTTATATTGGTTCGTTTTCAAAAATTCTTGCTCCATCCGCCAGAGTAGGTTGGATCATTGCGCCAGAATATCTAATAGCTAAGTTAGAAATTCTAAAAGAAAGTAGTGATATTAATACAGCGACTTTCTCTCAAAGAATTATCTCTGCTTTTCTTGAAAAGAAGGACTTCTCGAAACATCTGTTTTATCTTAGAAACGCCTACAAGGAGAAAAGAGATATGATGGCTAAATCTTTAAAAGAGCATATTCCAGAATTAGACTTTATTATCCCTTCAAGTGGCTTCTTTATTTGGGGTCAACTTCCTTCCTCTATTGATACGCACCTATTATTTTGGCATGCTCTCAAAAATGAAAAAGTATCCTTTTTACCTGGATCTGCATTTGGATCTTCATCCAACAGAAATCTCAGTCGTTGCTTGAGATTAAGCTTTTCTTATTGTCCCTTAGAACTTATTGAAACAGGAATAAAAAGACTTGCCAAAGCCCTTAGAACTTATACTGCGTGAAGATAGAAAATCATAAACTTTAAGCCATAGCGACAGCAACTTTTCTCTCTCCTTTGTATGGTTCACGTCCATGCGCCATCAGCATATTATCAAGGAGCATTATATCTCCTTTTTGCCATTGAAATATTATTTTTCCTTGTTCATAAATTTCTCGTATATGATTTAAAACATCAATTTCAAACGGAGTACCATCTCCATAAAATGCATTACGAGGAAGATATTCTTCACCATATTCTTCTAAAAGAGATCTTCTTGCATCTTCTTCAAGATTTGAGACATGAAACAAGTGAGCTTGATTAAACCAAACCTTTTCATTCGTTTGAGGATGAGAAAGCGTGGCTTGGCAAATTTGCAGTGTTGTTAATTCAGATAGGCCTCTATTCCACTCCCATTTAATAGAATTATTTTCGCAATATTTTTCTACCTCATCTTTTTTGTCCGTTTGGAAAACTTCCTGCCAGCTTAAATCCATGCCAGATCTATAGTTTCTTACGTAAAGAACCCCTTTTTCTTCAAACTTTTTTCGAATCTCTGAGTCAATTTTTTGATAAATATTCCGACTATCTACAATAGGTGTTTCACCACCCTCAGAAGCCACGAGGACACTAAAAAAGAAGATTTTATTAGGCCAAGAACGAGAATAAGCATTCTCGTTATGAAGGGGAATGGTTCGGTCAGCTGGATATTCAGTAGCTGTGTAGATTTTTCCGCCTAACCGTGTGCGTGGCGTTGATCTATAAATGTATTCTAAAAGATTAGGAGCGAGGACTTGCACAAAACGATTAAATTCGGAAAGAGAATAAAGACCAAAGTTTCTCAAAAGTATCCCCCCATACTTTAATATCTCATCTTCAATAAGTTTTTTATGTTCTAAAGCCCAAGTAAAAACATCCAAATCTTTATTTTTAGGCTCACACACTAAAATCTTGCTAAGATCTTTTTCAAAAAAAGACAGCTTACTATCAGGTAAGAAAACCATTCAAATCTCCATATTCTATTGTGACTTGCTTTTTTTAAGAGAATAATCTGCTTTAATAAATTTTTCTCTAACTTACGGATACATTCATTTCTCTCACAAGAGAGTCATAACTCTTATTCTTAATGAGTCCGTTCTCAAGAAGAATAATCCGGTCAGCAAAAGCAACTGTTGATAATCGATGTGCAATAATTAGTGTGCTCGCCTTATGAGCAATATTCTCAATATTTTTTATAATTTGTTTTTCTGTTCGTAAATCGAGGGAAGACGTTGCCTCGTCAAATACATATAGCTTTGGTTGGCGAATAATAGCACGTGCCAATCCAATTCTTTGCTTTTCTCCACCTGAAAGCTGAGCGCCTCGTTCGCCCACAATAGTTTCTAAACCTTGGGGTAGTTTTTGTATGGTTTCTTTTAAACTGGCTATGTCAAGTGCATCCACAAGCATTTTTTTGCTGGCTGACGTATTAGCATAGAGAATGTTATGAGAAATGGTGTCATTAAAAAGAGTAACATCTTGAGGAACAATACCTATTAAATTGATAAGACTTTCTTGATCAATATCTTTTAAATCATAACCATTAATAAAAATATTACCTTTCCAAGGTTTTAAAAAACCTAATAACAAGCTGATAATGGTCGACTTACCTGATCCTGTTTCTCCTACAATTGCCAGAGTTTGATTAGGCAGAAGCTCAAAGCTTATCCCTTTGAGGATAGGAACATCTTTTTGATGCCCAAACCATACATTTTCAAAAATAATATGTAATGGTTGGTTCTTATTAAGGACTATTGTTCCTTTTTTAGTTTCAAGAGGGTTTTTAAAAATCTTTAGAACCCTTTCCATTTTTACAAAGCTTTGGTTAAGCATTTGAAAAGTTTGACCAAAGCCTTCTAACGGTAAAGTAAATTGCAACATATAAGTGTGGATCATAATAAACTCTCCTAACGAGAGCTTATTTGAAATAAGATTATACCCTGTAAAAATCATCAACAAAAGAAAAGAAAAGGAAAGAATAAGGGCTTGGTAAACTCGAATCATCTGATCTTTAATTAGAGAATCTTTTATTTTAATTTCTCGGGACTCTAAAGCCTGGTCAATCTTTTGAAACTCAAAGTTGTAAGTATGAAAGTACTTTGTTGAAGAAAAGTTTAAAAAACTATCAACAATTTTTGAAGATGTTGTCAGATGGGAGAGATTTGCTTGCCTTAAGGATCTAAGCGCTTTTATGAATCCGCGACGGGTAGCAATTACAAAAAGAGCTAAACAGACTGCTAAAATACATGCATAGGAAATGCCACAGATAAAAGTAACAATTCCAAATACGCAAATGCTTTCCACTATTAATGGACATAAAGCAAAAGCAAGAGACCAAACAATAGGTGGAAAAGACTGTATCGCTGTTTCAATAATGCTGCTAATCTCGCCTGTCTTACGTTTTAAGTGGTACTGAAATGGTAAAAGCTGAATATGCTGAAATAGGTGAAAAGTAAGTAAACGAATGGCTCGTTCCATAACAGGAAACATTATGATTTCTCGAAGATAGATAAAAATTTTACTTAACGACCAAATGCCAACGTAAACTGCCAATAAGGTTAAGAACCATGAGCGTGAGAGAGAAAATGAATGAGAAAGGCTAAAAGAATCAATGATATGAGCAAAGAGTATAGGAGTGCAGATAGAGGTAAAAATAGCCAAAACATTAAACATAACTGAAAAAATCAGCTTACATCTTATGTTCCTATCAGCACTCCAAAGATAAGGCCAGAGCAACCTTAAAATGGCTAAAAACTTACAAGATTTTATAAATTCAAACAAAAATAAACACTTAAACTCTAAAATTTAATTAAGTAACTTTCTTTGGTTTTCTGCATCTTTAAGACTTTTAGGACGCATATCCACCCAAACTTCTTTAACATAATCTAAACACTCTTGTTTAGGACCTACTTTATCAACACCATTCCAACCTGGAGGTATTTCCTTGCAAGTGGGCCAAATGGAGTACTGCTCCTCAATATTGATAACAACTCGGTACTCTTTAAAAGGATCTGTCTGTTCCATAACGATTACTTCCTTAACAACTTTAATAGTTTATATTAGGTGGTCTTTGACAATCAAACCATAAAAGGTTTTTATTATAGTTGCTACTGAATATCTCTTTAATAAAAAACATCAAGTTGAAAAAAAACTAAAATTTCTCCTTTTTTTTCTAAATTTATGGTGTTATCTCTGACTCCAGGCAAATAGCTAATTTTTTGAGAAACATAGTGACTTTACA
>CANFPP010000056.1 GCA_947449005.1 Holosporales bacterium
CCAGTCATAGCAGCAGTAACGCCGACTCCAGCAGCTCCAACTCCAGTTGCAGCAGCAACAACCCCGATTCCAGTAGCACCAGTTCCGGTTGCAGCAGCAGTAACACCAACTCCAGCTGTTCCGGCTCCAGCTGTTGCAGCAGTTGCCCCGACTCCAGCAGCTCCAGTTCCGGTTGTAGCAGCAATAACTCCGACTCCAGCAACACCCACTCCAGTCATAGCAGCAGTAACGCCGACTCCAGCAGCACCCGCCCCAGTTGTAGCAGCAGTAACGCCGACTCCAGCAGCTCCAACTCCAGTTGCAGCAGCAACAACCCCGATTCCAGTAGCACCAGTTACGGTTGCAACAGCAGTAACACCAACTCCAGCAACACCCACTCCAGTCATAGCAGCAGTAACGCCGACTCCAGCAGCTCCAACTCCAGTTGCAGCAGCAACAACCCCGATTCCAGTAGCACCAGTTCCGGTTGCAGCAGCAGTAACACCAACTCCAGTAGTTCCGGCTCCAGCTGTTGCAGCAGTTGCCCCGACTCCAGCAGCTCCAGTTCCGGTTGTAGCAGCAATAACTCCGACTCCAGCAACACCCACTCCAGTCATAGCAGCAGTAACACCAACTCCAGCAGTTCCGGCTCCAGCTGTAGCAGCAGTAACCCCGACTCCAGCAGCTCCGGCATCAGTAGCAACGTCAACCACAGCATCAGCAACAATAGCCCCGGCAGTAGCAACAACATCGACAATAAATCCAGCAGCTCCAACAACAGTAGCAACATCAACCACAGCGTCAGCAATAACAGCCCCGGCAGCAGCAACAACATCAACAATAAATCCAGCAGCTCCGGCAACAGTAGCAACATCAACCACAGCGTCAGCAACAACAGCCCCGGCAGCAGCGACAACATCTACAATAAGTCCAGCAGCTCCAGCAGCAGTAGCAACGCCAACCACAACTTCGGCAACCAAAATAGCCCCGGTAGCAGCAACAACATCAACAATAACTACAGCAGTAACTCCAGCAGCTCCAGCAGCAGTAGTAATGCCAACCGCAGCTCCAGCAACCATAGCCCCGGTAGCAGCAACAACATCAACAATAACTACAGCAGCAGCTCCAGCAGCTCCAGCAGCAGTAGTAATGCCAACCGCAGCTCCAGCAACCATAGCCCCGGTAGCAGCAACAACATCAACAATAACTACAGCAGTAGCTCCAGCAGCAGTAGTTACGCCAACCGCAGCCCCAGCAAAGATAGCCTCGGCAGCGATAACCACGACAACATCGCCCGTTAAATAAGCTAAATTAAAGATTTAGTGCGCAAGCATAACTGCACAAAGATACAGAGAAAAAATAACTAAAATTTTATTAAAAATATATTTACATTAAGTCTTATTTCACGGACACTTTAAGGATAATGAATATGTCAATTTTTTGGAGTTTTAATAATGAAATGTTCTCCCTTATCAAGGTATTTAGCAGAATTAACCGGGACTTTAATTCTCGTTCTCATGGGATGTGGAAGTGCAGTTTTAGCAGGATCTGATATTGGTCTTGTTGGTGTTTCTTTAACTTTTGGATTAACTTTATTATTGTTAGCCTATGCAATAGGGCCTATTTCTGGTTGTCACGTCAATCCTGCCGTAACTCTCTGCTTATTTTTTGATAAGAAAATTGAAGCATCTGAAGTTCCCGGCTACATCATTTCACAACTTATTGGTGGCGTTATTGGTGCTTGGATACTTTATCTAATTGCTTCTGGCATGCCTGGATTTGATATTAGCAAAGGCTTTGCTCTAAATGGATTTGGAGAACACTCTCCGCATCACTTTAGCATGATTTCTTGTTTAATTACTGAAATTGCCATGACCTCTCTATTGCTTTTTGTAGTATTAGCAACAACGAAACCATATTTTTCAGGAGGTTTTGGAGGAATTACTGTAGGCTTAACGTTAGCCGCCATTCATTTAGTCAGCATCCCTGTTACGAATACTTCTGTAAACTTAGCTAGAAGCTTTGGTCCTGCTGTATTCCACGGTGGGTGGGCATTACAACAACTTTGGCTATTTGCAATTGCGCAATTTATTGCCGTAATTGTAGCTTTGGGATTACACAAGGTAATCTGCCAAGGAAAAAACTAATATCCTGTTCTCTTAAAAATATCTGCACCCTAAAAGGAAGGTCAACATCTGGCCTTCCTTTTTTTATTATCCATATCTAAACAAAGTTGAACTATTTGCACGCAACCACTGACGCTGTTTTTTATAATCAGGACATAAGCCTTCAACAACTTTCCAAAATTTTGGACTGTGGTTCATCTCAAGCAAGTGTGCAACCTCATGACAACATACATAATGTGAAACAGAGCTTGGCGCAAAAATTAATCTCCAAGAATAAGAAAGATTGCCATTCGGAGAACAGCTTCCCCAGCGTGTTTTAGTATCCCTAACACTAGTGCAATTAACCGTAGCTCCAATTGCAGCTGCGCAAATGTGACTTTGCTCTTCGAGCACTGCACGAGCATGACGATGAAGCCACCGTTTAGTAATATCAGAAATCGTTTCTTTTGCTCCAGAAACAACAATCTCATCTTCTGTCAAAGAAACACGAGATCGACTGGATAGTTGATGCACGATTTTATAAGATTTACCAAAAATTGGAATAATTGCCCCTTCTTCAAAAATAATAGAGACTGCATCTGGTTTGACTTTGTTTTCCAGCCATACCTGACATTGCTTTAAAAAAACGTGAGCTTTTGGCGCAAGATTTTGGCGATTCATCGTTATCACAATAAATGAGCGCGTTGGATCCAAGCGTAATTTCAAGGACTTAGCCCTTTTATCAATACGCCCTTTAACCTTTAAGATAATCCCATTAACCGTTACTGTACCAAGCTCTACAAGAGACAATTCATTATCCTTAAATTCGTACCTATAGCCATATTAAAATTTTTTCTAAAAGAAAAGTAGAGTTTTTGTTGCAGAGTTTAAATGAAACGGTTAGTTTCTTTACTAGGTTGCCTGCTTGGTGGAATCGGTAGACACAACAGACTTAAAATCTGTCGCTCTAACGGGCGTGCCGGTTCGACTCCGGCAGCGGGCACCACTTCTTTTTTCCATAATTTTTGATACTGTGCGGTACTATAGTCTTATCCATGATTATGGAAGAGACTATATTCTTCCTATCTTAATCAATGACTAGAAAACATTAGATCTTCTGCGTAAGTCGTGAGTTTATTTTGTTTGAGAGGCTTACGAAGCAGGTCTAATATCTAAAAGTGAACCTTACACAATTATTTTGCGATGTCGATGGGTTTGTTAAAAACTCACCTTTGATGACCAAGAAACGCAGATACAAATGTGTATTTAGGTCGAGGGAGAAAAATAGGAAAGCTTGAAATTGTTTCGCCCCCTCTCAATCAATAATACTGGCTGAAAAGATTAAGTGATGTTATAAGCGATGAAGAGAGTGTACGTAAAATCTCTACAGACACATATCGTGGTAAGGTTTTGCTAATAATCACTATACAACTAAAGACGGTAAAAAGAGACACGCATATCATCGTGTCTTGGCTATTTTTTGATAAAAACACATAAGCTAAGGTTGTTATTAGAAGAACAAATGAGAACAGAAAGAGAAAATTACATTATGTCGCGGGCAATTTTGGTTCTAGAAACCATGTACACAAAACTTAGAACATACTCTATGTCGCAAAACACTGTTTTAAAAAGTAGAATTTCTGGCGACGATGAAACATCTGGAAATTTCTTTACCTCAATTACAGCTATATCCTTTATAACTTTCTTTTATCTTATCACAAAATTTTTCGGAGGGAAAGGAATTTCAAAACAGGGTGAAGTACAAACATATATACTTTTTTTCCTTTCAGTACCAATAATCGGCCTTATTACATCTATTGTAGAGTCATATTTTAAAGACAATCTATCGGATAGCTCCGTCACAAAGAAAGTATTTTCAGCTTTAAGTATTGTGATTCCAGCCGGCATAATATTATGGGGGCTCACGGGCATCAGTTTAACTGTTTATCATACGTGGGCTGAAGTGCCCGACACATCAATCGTACGCTTCACTATCGGGGCACTATCCATATTACTCTTCCTCGTAAGCGCTTATCTCTATAAAAACAAAGCTCCACACACAACATGCCTTGGCAGTTATATTGAAAAATCATTAGAAGTTTTATTTTACATTATTGGGTTTGGATTAATCGCCTTACTCTTCGACGTTAACATTACCTTTGAGACATTGTCATATGCAGCATATATTGGGCCCGCAGTAGAGGTTATGAATAACAAATTACCATTGGTGGATGTTTATTCTCAATATGGATTAAACTATCTTTTGTTTGTTTTGGTTTATAAGCTCTTGCCATGGTCATTATACAGCGCATCACTAGTTGTGGCCGCACTCGATATTATATATTATTTTACTTTCATTATTGTAACGCTAAAATTGGCACAGCAAAAAACCTTCGCATTTTTTTGCATAGTCCTATCCATTCTCTTTCTGCATGCATCATCATTATATAATGTAACTTTTACGCCATCTGTTCTTGCAATGCGTTTTATCCCCTCTATGCTCCTAGCTTTAGCCATTACATTTATGCCGAAGCATAAAAATTTTACAGTATTTTCTATTCTAGCTACTGCACTTTGTGCATTATGGTCATTCGAATGCTTTATTCTATCTCTTGGAATTTATACTTCATATCATGGAATTTATCTTCTAGCGAATAAGAAACAGGGAATTAAGATTTTTAGCTTCAATTTTCTAAAAACAGCTTCATGTTTGTTGATACCTTATCTCAGTATATTTGCATACTATCTCTTAGTGCTGAATGTTATGCCTAGCTTAAAGCCATATGCTGAACTTCTTAGAGGTCAAAAAACTCCTGAGGCTGCATGGGTGCTACCAACAGATCCGAATATTAAAACCTGGGTACTTTTTGGCTTAACCTACGGAATAGGTTTAGCCTATGCAACCTTTTCTGCTTGGAAATGTAAAGCAACAGATGATACTAGAATAAAACGATTAGCCTGTATTGGTGCAATGTCAGCTTTAGGTATCGGACAGTTTTCTTATTATGCATGTCGATCAACTACTCCAATTCTAGTAATTGTTGCTTTCCCTATGACGATTTTGTTTGCTCTATTTCTGGATGATCTTTATCACAATTACAAGTTGAATAAAAAGCTATCAATTGTCAATGTTACTTACCGTATGTTTGGAATAGTTATGTTGGTTATCATGGGCGGCGTCTTTGCGGATAGATTTTTTAGGCCTATGACGTTATTGAGTTCTAATTCAACGATATTACGTTCTTGTTTTCTCCCAGGAAGTGAATATAAATGTTCACCAATTGGTATATTTAATCATTATAAAAAGTTAGTGACCCCCTTAGCAACGTATCCAAAAAAGGATCAAATATATGGTTTTGTGCCTGATTCTAATGAAAATGAAGCAGCATATCATCTTATCAAAAAATGGCAACCCAATGAAAAACGAGTTGCACTATTTATTCTAGATAATTTCACAGTTTTATTTCTACTGAACAAACTACATAGTCTAGAAACTCCACATTCTATGGTCGATGGATTATCAAAAACATTAACAGCAAAAACATTAAAAAAGGCAGATAATCTGAAAGCTGGTGATATAGTATATATAGGCAATACAACACGCTCAGTTCTAGATCAAAAAGCAGTAAAGCTTCTTCAAAACAAATGGACTTTCTGCCATATAGACACCGCGGGTGAAACGGACGAAACTCTTAAAAAACACCTAGGAGGCGGAGGTGCTATTAACGTCTATCGTCTGGAAGCCTTAGGAAGTAAATGTAAGAAAAAGTAAAAACTCGACCGCAGAGCGACCAAGATACAAGTTTTGGGATTACTCTTCATCTATGGACACGAATAATAGATAGTATTCAGATCGCATTAAAAGAAGGCGCTTCAGCAAATGATTTTATCTCTGCTGCTTTAAGTATTGTTATAAATCAAAAGCTAACTAATTATTCAGAAGCAAATGATTGCCAATAAAACTTCATACAACAAAAGCTTACAAAGAAGGCAGAGACTGTGGAGCTCTGGAAAACTTTTGTGCAGACATGCGATACTTTTAAAAAACACAAAAAATCGCTAATGAAGAAATTCCCCTTCCTGTGCGTATACTAGAAATAACGGCAATCTTTGAAAAAGAGCAAAGAACTCTTCATCCTTTGGTCGGTGGTTCGAGTCCACCTGGGCCCACCATGTATTTCGCATGTACGTTAAATAATAATAAGCTGCATATTGATAATATGACGGTATGTAGACAAGAGGATCAACCCATGTTTTAAAATGAAGTGCGTCAATACATAACTCCTAAGCTAGAGTTTGTACTTGTCCCCCCATATCAAAAATACAGTAATCGTCTAAAGATAGTCAGTTCACTGATGTTTATAAGTGTAGAAAGCTTTAGCAATGTAAGCATGATTAAAGATGTCTATGCCTGCTGCCACTATTTGCGACCTATCATTGGCGCCACTATCACGGCATGTTAATTTTACTCGAAGAATCCAGGAAGAATCTGCTGTTTACCACGCGAGATACGGTTTTGACGCCAACGGTCAAGCGGCCGTTCTACAAATAAAACTAACGGTACTGAAAGTAAAAATGATAAAGCTAATACTTTCTCACCAAAGAACGGGCTTGCTTTAGCTCCTAAAAAGAAAATCACAATTATATGCCAAAGGTAAATTGGATATGAAAATTCACCGAGCCATCGATCCACTTTAGATTTGTTTGTAATGAAGAAGATCGGTGGTAAGAGTAAGAACAAAGTTGCTGCAACTAGAAAACTTTTCCAAGTTTCCATTACATGTGCTCCAGGTATGTGACCAATGAGTGTGATTAATGCTACGCCTACACATAAGGCAATTACCCCATGAATGTTAAATATGTACTTCTTCTTGTTTGCCCATACATAGAATCTATGTGATAACATTCCTGATAAAAAGAATGGTAGCTCAGCTGGGAAAAAACGTTGTTGCCATGGATGGAACGGTAAATCCGTCATATTTATGCCTATTCGAATAGCTATGCTGGCAGCTATGATTAGCATTATAGTTTGCGTTCGCAAAGGTACTAGAAACGGTACAAGCAGGTAGAACCAAAGCTCCGCGCCAAGAGACCAGCTTTGTGGCACCATCAGCCAGAATGTCATCTCTGATCCGTTATGATGAAAGAATTGAGTTAAGTCTGCACCCCATAATAAAAAGTTTGAAACAATGGCTAATAGAGGCGGGTCTGTAGTAATCCCTTGATTGAACTGTGGATTATGGCTCCAAAAGAAAAACGAAACAAATGCTACAATCCAGAATGAAACTATTAGTCGTGAATAACGATTGATATAAAATGTCATCCACATGCCAGAATATTTTTTAGAGATCAAGGCCATGTAGAATCCGGAAATTATGAAGAAGGCTTGCACTGCGTGGTATGGATTTAGGAATGCTAGAATAGGCGTTGGGGTGACCCCAGCGCTATGCCCCCATAGGACTGCACATGCCAGCAATAACCTGATTAAACCCACGGCACACCTGCTTTAAATTTTAGAAGATTATACAATATGAAGAAATTCTATTTCTGATTAATGATTGAACTATATCATTACAAAAGACGCAACATCAAGGACGCACATCATCAACAACTTCAAATAGTAATGCTAGGCCAGGCATAGTTTCTTTATAAGATGACTCTCAATGGCCTGATGTATATCCTCTGCAATGATACATAAGACGGGAAACAAGATGTGCAATTCTCTGAAGATCCATTGCAGAATCCCATGATAATGGATGTAGCCTACTATCATGGGCATCCAACTCAAGGCGCAGCAAATTCTCGAGTTTTCCGGCGGGCTAAAACACCTTTTACATGAGTCACAGATGAACGACAAATGAAGAGTCCAACCTGTAGACTATATACGATAATAATACCAAATAAAGCATATATGAGCGCACCAAGAGGCCACATTCAAGCTGGAAGTGCAACACGGAGTAAATTTTCGTTAAAGACCTGAAGAGGAGTTTTCCACATCAGTTTCTTTTTCGGAGTTTCATTGTAGTTTAAAATTGTTTCATCAAAATCTTCTTGCGTCATATCTTTTAAGTTAGTTCTGCGCGGAAAATCACGCCTAAGTCTTCCATTCGTATTCTCAACGCCGCCTTTTTGGTGTGAGCAGTA
>CANFPP010000057.1 GCA_947449005.1 Holosporales bacterium
TAACTTAAAAGATATGACGCAAGAAGATTTTGATGAAACAATTTTAAACTACAATGAAACTCCGAGAAAGAAACTGATGTGGAAAACTCCTCTTCAGGTCTTTAACGAAAATTTACTCCGTGTTGCACTTCCAGCTTGAATGTGGCAAGAATCTAATTTTACGGCTGATTTAACTATTGGATATAAGTTTTTTCATGATCAATACACATCAAAAGTCATCCTAAAACCTTCAGAGAGAATTGATGTAGAGTATGTGAATGGTCCGTTTAAGCATTTAAAGAATTATTGGATTTTTCACCCAATTTCTGAAACGGAATGTGAAGTTGAGTTTTATATTGATTTTCAATTTAACGCTTCGCTATTAGAGGGTTTTATAACCCCCATATTTAGCGAAGCTGTCAAAACAATAATCAACGCATTTAAAAAACGCGCCGAAGAAATTTATCCTTCTACTGTTTCTTCTGCTGGTTGAAGAATTGCTGTGTATTCACTCAGCATAAGAGCGAGATCTGCTGGTAATTCTTCTGGTATAACAACGTCATCGCGTAGACTTGTAACAAGCACGTGTTGCATACCTTTATTAGGACCAGATTCTTTTGGCCAAAAAGGCAAGGCAGGCAATAATGTGCTACGACTTCCTTCTGAAAGGTAAGGTGCTTCCACAGGGAGTGATATAATAAAACTTGCCTCTCCTGCTTCAGTAATTGGCGCGTCAGGAGGAACAATCAAGCCAGCATTCTTTGCAAGACGCGCGATGGCATCCTGGGCAGCTACGCAATTAAATAATTCATTAGGAAAAATTACTCTCGCTGCATGAAATTCCCTGTTAATAATCCCAACACTAAGAGATGAATTTCGAGCCAAGGTTTCATATGAAGGCTCAGTACCATGTAATTTTATGAGCCATTCATAGACCCCAAGTATAATTTTTGACCGTTTCTCTTCTTCTGACCCTTCTGCACATGGATAAGGCTGGAACCCTAATTGCATACACCCCGTAAAGACTCTAAAGGATTTATCCTCATAATTTCCCTCAGAATTTAAGACCTTAAAAACACCAAATTGATTTTGTCTGGAGCGTTCTATACGATTTTCTTTTTCAAACGCAGAGAGATTAAAATCAAGAGTATTGAGATCATCTTCTGTTGCAATACTTACAGAGTAAGTTTTTCCATCTCGCGCTACAAATTCTTCTCGATCAGTTCCATCAGCAGCAAACGCTTGAAAACAAAAAGCGACTGCAATCATCATCCATATTTTTTTCACAAAACTCTCCTGTAAAAGTTATTAAAAAGCATGAGAGAACTTGTACAGCAGATTGATCGATTAAGGAAGTTGAATTTTAAACCCGAAAAATAACCCCAGATTCAGGATTAAAATAATAATAAAAATCAGAGAGTTATAGAGGCAGATATACTTTAACTGGATGGCCACATCCCTTTGGGGGCTCGCCATGACGGCGGTGAAGCAGCTTAATTTAAAAGATTAAATTTTTTATGGCCGTCGAAACTACACTCTAACTGTCGTCATGGCGAGCACCGTAGGTGCGTGGCCATCCAGAAAATAGCCTGGATCATCATGATGACGACGGCTGAGTATACAATCTATTCTGAATTGGGGTTAATAGCTAAAAAAGCCTTACTCACTTGCCTCAACTGGAATTTTTGCAGGCTCCTTGAGCATAAATGCAGGAACAAAATCGCCAAATCCAATGACTTCTTCACTACCTTTTTTAAAGATTTCTCTTGGCACAAAATCTCGTGATTTCGAATTCTTTGTAAATCTCGATGTATTGTTTCTTGGAGGTTGAGGCACAACTATTGCTTGTGCAACTTCAGGGCTTGCTGCTGCTTCAACCGTAGGTATTTCTTCCTTTGGAACTGCAACTTTCTTTTGTACAGGCTTTGGTGCTCTTGGTGGTTTAGGAGCCTTAACAGTTTTTTCTTTATCTTTAGCCTGAGGCTTCGGTTCAATCTTCAGATCAAGAACAGAAATTTTTTCTTTAATTAAGTCTTCAACCGCAGTCAATAGCTTTTGTTCTTTATCTGTCACCAGAGTTACCGCTGTTCCTTGATTCCCAGCGCGGCCTGTTCTGCCGATACGGTGAACATAATCTTCAGCGTTAATAGGAACGTCGAAGTTAATAACTAAGCTTAAACCATCCACATCTAAACCACGTGCAGCAACATCACTCGCGACCAAAATAGCAAGTTTTCCCTGCTTAAATTCATCTAAGGTTTGGTTGCGCATCGTTTGAGTCATATCACCATGCAAAGTTGCAGCATGAAACCCATGACGTTTTAATGAGTCAGTGAGAACATCGACATCACGTTTACGATTACAAAAAATAATCGAAGAGGTAGGTTTGTATTGACGCAGTAAAAAGCGAGCGATAAAACGCTTTTCTTTAAAAGTAACATTAACAATATGTTGAGTGACAGTTGTCGCAGTACGATCTGAAGGAGAAATAATAATTTCCTTAGGGTTCGTCAAGTATGAATTAGCCAATTTCTTAATTTCATCAGGCATTGTTGCGCTGAATAATAGTGTTTGGCGGATTTTGGGTAATTGAGCAATCAGACGGTTCACATCAGGGATGAAGCCCATATCAAGCATACGATCCGCTTCATCAATAACAATCAGCTTTAAGTCAGCTAGAAGAATTCGCCCACGCTCAAATAAGTCAAGCAAGCGCCCCGGAGTTGCAATTAAAACATCAACCCCTTTATCTAAAAGTTTTTCTTGATCAGAAAGAGATTCACCGCCGACCAACAAAGCAACTTTCAAAGATTCATTTAAGCTATAATCATTAAAGTTTTCTAGAACTTGCGCAGCAAGCTCACGCGTCGGCTCGAGGATAATTGCACGCGGCATACGAGCTTTAGCTCTTCGGCCTTGCAAAATATCTATCATGGGAAGAAGAAAGGAAGCTGTTTTCCCGGTTCCTGTTTGCGCACATCCGAAAATATCACGTCCACAAAGAATATGAGGTATTGCCTGTTGTTGAATAGGTGTAGGGAGAGAATAACCGAGTTTAGTAACAGTCTGTACTAAACTTGCCGAAATACCGAGATCAGAAAAGCTCATTAATTTTTATATAAAACCTGTTGTCTACTATAGACTGAGTATGAATTAAATTAACGAGAAGTCAATATTAATCCTGCATAAAAATTTATTAAGATTATTATTTGTGTGTCACATATGTCACTGTGGCATCAAGGATAGTATTACTTTACATCAATACTTTTCGGAAATAAAGCTTTGCTTGAGGGCCGTCATTACCATACCCTAGATTTTTATAAAACTCATGAGAGCCGTCTTTTGCACGACGTAGACCGGAAGTGAGGTCAAGAATAACACACCCCTGTTGTTTTGCACGTTCTTCAGCTGCTTTCAAAAGATTACGACCAACCCCCTGCCCTCTGCATGTTTCATCAACTACAAGTGCTGCAATACGACAACTTTTCCCAGGACTTACAAATAAAGGGAAACAAAAGAAAGCAATTAGTCCCATAATCAGCCCTTGATTCTCTGCAATCAAAACTTGAGAGTCACTTGACATATATTGCTGCAAACGATCTTTCATATCAGGTATTGTTTGCGGATAACCAAGCTGCTCCATAAGTGATAATAGCTGAGGTGCATCATTAAGCGTTGCGTTGCGAATTACCATCTCTTCTCCAAACAAAGTTTTTCTAAGTCTCGATCATTCGTAATCTTATAAATTTGCACATGAGGGTATTGAATATGTAAACCGCAAAGTCTTCGTTGCACCCTGCTATCAAATTCCCATAAATACTTAATTAACTTTAAACTGACTCTTTCGTTGCAATTTTCGGCCCGATCTTGAATAGAAGGATCTTTTGTAAAAATACGCTTAAAAACCCTCCATAAACAAAGGTGAAAAGGATAATAAAAATACAGAACAATATCAGCCCTTGCATAACGTGCCTCTAACGAACGTGTTGCATTACCATCCATAATCCAATTTTCTTGATCAACAAACTGCTGTAAAAGTTTTTGAAAATCTTCTGCGTCTCTCTCCACCCAGTTCGAATTAAAGAACCACCGATCAAGATGAATTAAAGGTAATTTTAACTTTTGACTCAGCTTTAACGCAAAGGTTGATTTACCGCTACCAGGTCTACCGAAAATCGCAATACGCTTAGACATTTACACCCATTTTTTTCAAATCTTCCCGGCAAGCTGCGGCAGTTGTGAAATGAATCCCCTGCATACCAACATTCCTTGCGCCTTCAACATTCGACAAAATATCATCAAGAAATATCGAATCTTCAGGACATAAATTATACTGTTCTAAAAGATAGCGATATATTTTTTCATCCGGCTTTAAAACACCGAGCTCTGCAGAAACTGCCATTCCTCTAAACTTATCAATAAAAGTATATTTTGTTTTGAGAAAACTTATAATTTCTCTGACGTTATCGGTAATAGAGTAAATTGGAAAACCCGCCTGTTCAAGCTCATCTAACAGTTCAAAACTTCCCTCAACCGGAGTCAAAGATTCTTTAACCTCATGCATAAACTCTTCTGCTTGATGTAAAGGGATGCCTAATTGCTGGTTGTAGATATGAATTGCTTCATTCTCAGTAATTTTTCCAAGATTCAGATCGTACCATGTCGGCGCTTTA
This sequence comes from Holosporales bacterium, assembly GCA_947449005.1. Lineage (GTDB taxonomy): Bacteria > Pseudomonadota > Alphaproteobacteria > Paracaedibacterales > CANFPP01 > CANFPP01. The sequence goes on from CANFPP010000057.1 coordinate 4,653, forward strand.
AAAATATCAAGGAACATTTTTTCAGCATTCTGACCATCATTAAATACCTTAGCGATGATCGATTGAGGTGACCATTTGACCAATACATTACCGATATCAAACACTATGTTTTTCATACTATCTCTCCAGGATTTTAAAGATATACCAGATATATCGTTTGCGATATATTGAGTCAAACAGACTTGTAACTCTTCTTAGATAAATATATCTAGAGTTTAAGAAAAAGATTTTTGACGAGAAAATAATGCACATCCTAAAAGTTGTTCCGTATAATCCCAATTGGCCAGCACTTTTCGAAGAGGAAGCTGCGAAAATTAAAGAGGCTTTGGGAAAAAACTGTATTCATATACACCACATTGGCTCAACCTCTGTGCCAGGACTTGATGCAAAACCTATCATTGATATGATTCCTGTCGTGCGTGATATTTTAAAGGTCAACAGCTCGGCTTTAGAAGCTCTCGGATATATCCCGCAAGGTGAATACGGTATGGCTTTCAGGCGTTTATTCCATAAGGGAAAAACCGAAAGAACTCACCATATGCACATTTGGGAAGAAGGAAACCCAGAGATTGATAAACATTTATTATTTAGAGATTATCTTATCAAGAATCCCATCGAGGCAAAACGTTACGCTGATTTGAAATATCAACTGATTGAAGAAACGAAAGCACGGCCAAACCTTACACCTCAACAAATAAATATACATTATATGTGTAACAAAGATCCGTTTATCCGCGAGATGCGACAAAAAAGTGGATATGAAGGACTGTCGATTGTACAAGCCTTAATGGATGATGAGTGGAAAAGCTATCATAGAATCCGAGGGGCTGATGAGAATCTTGGAAAGATTGAAATCGAGAATCATTACCACTTTGTTCTAATAAAATGCTCGGATGTTATTGGCATGTTTCACATTGAACTGTTGGATAATGGAAGAGCGATTTTGCACCATCTCGCCATTGATATGGCCTATCAAAATCAAGGACATGAAGAGATGTTACGCAGACTTGCTGAAAAGTGGGCGAACCACCAGGGGCGCGAAATCTAAATGAATTTCAAACTTATTGATCTCACCCATACCTTAACGCCAGAAGCTGCGTCTTGGAATGGCAGCTGTGGCTTTCAACATGAAGTCAAACTTGATTATGAAGACTGCACAACAGAGGTGAAGTTTCGCGTTCAGCAGATCAAAATGCATGCGGGAATTGGCACCCATATGGACGCTCCGGCCCATTGCATTCCGGGCGGCAAAACTATAGATGAGCTTCCCCTGGAGCAATTGGTTGCACCGTGCGTTGTGATTGATGTATCAGCCAAAGCGCATGAACGCTATAGCCTGAGTGTTCAGGATATTACAGAGTTTGAAGTCCAGCATGGGAAGATCCCAAAAGATACATTCGTCATCATTTATACAGGCTGGGATCAGTTCTGGAATGAACCTGAAAAATATCGTAATAACCTTGTATTTCCCAATATCTCAATTGAAGCAACTGAGTTTTTACTGATAAGAAATATCATTGGCCTAGGCATTGACACGCTATCACCCGATCGCCCAGAAAAAGGCTATCATGTGCACCAACTATTGCTCGGCAATGGCAAATACATTGTCGAAAACGTTGCCAATGCCAAACAATTACCACCAATTGGAAGCCATACCCTCGCCCTCCCCATCAAAACCCTAGGCGGGACCGAAGCCCCGATAAGGTTGATTGGGATGGTTTTATGAGGTGAAGTTAGCTACAATATCAGCGAGTGAATTATATGTACCGCTTGCAGTAGTATGACTCTTTTCACTCATAATCGCTAAATATGCAGAAAGTTGAGAGCTGAAACTAGTAGCACCATTGAAATTGCTTAAAAGCGTGGAATTCACATTACTATTAGTAATATTTGATCCAGTACCAGCTTTATTTCTGAAAATCATTCCAGCTAAACCAGTGGTACCTGTGACTGGATCCCCTCCTAAAACAGCATTTAAACTAGAAGTTGGTGATAATGTTGCATTACTAAAATAAGCATTTAAAGCAGCAGCAAAGACTGTTGGATTTGCAAATGTAGCTGTAGGAGTAATCTTAAATTGCAATCCTCCAGCAGCGCCAAAAATATACTCAGTACTCATATTAAATGGACTAAAAGTATCTGCATAAGCCGTATAATCCACCCCTCCAATTGTAACTCGCAAACTCTGATTATTTACACCACCAGCATCAATTATAGAAAAAGGATTAGTTCCAAATGTTTGAGAGGCAGTCCCATCAAAGCCTGTAAAACGAACACTAGCTGTGCCTGTTCCCGTCACAACAGCTGACGTTGTGCTTCCCAATATTGTTTTAAGTCTCGCAACTTGGCTTGCTAAATCACTACCACTGCTCCCCAAATCCCAAGCTAAAGAACCAGTTGCTGGGGTCCCAAGCTTCGTCGATATATTTCCACTGTCTGTTGACGTCCCATCAATCTTGTGTAAAATTCCTGAAGAACCGACAATCTGACCATACAACGGTGCAGCTGAACCTAACAACGACGCTATCGAAGAATTACCACTCGCCGTGTTCCCAAGATCTGCTGTCAAGGACGTCTGACCAGCACCTATCATCGTACTCACCGACGTATTCGATGTCGATCCAACCTTCGTGTATAAATCTGTACCGGCACTATAACCAGTGCCCAAAAGAGCACTCACATTTCCTATCGCTGTCCCTAGTACACTCGCCCCTGATTTAACCGACCCTGTTTGTGTTGCTAAATCCGTCGAAAGAACGCCCGTCCCTGAAGCCATAATCTGACCCTCAACAGAGTCAATCGCCGCCTGAACGCTCGTAGCTGACGGAGTAATCTGATCAACAAGAGATGTGGACCCTGACGTAATGCCTATGCGAGACGCTA
>CANFPP010000058.1 GCA_947449005.1 Holosporales bacterium
GTTAGTGATGACTGCGATTGACGAAGCGCTGCCAATTTTATTCTTTCTTCATATCCTAATTGTTTGTATTCTCTCATTTGCAACGCCTTTCTGTGCCTGTCTTATCAACAAACACTCTAATGCGTTGCACCTCATTTTAGAACACGGCTCTAACACATAGCAAAAAAACCGAGAACAATAGCCTAGGGAAAATTACCGGAGAGAATGAGTCTAACATGTTGTAACTCCATTTTCAGGGCGACCTATTGTGCATCAATTCGCACAATGATTAATTGATTTTTAATAAATCATTGACTAAACGATGATTATTATTACAATATACTTCCTTGTTACAAATAACATCTCAAATAAAAACCTTTTCAAATAAAGATATTCTCCAAAAGTATTGGAAATATTTCATGAGCCTCACGCATCAAATTAAGAAAGAAAAAATACAATGCTTAAGAACTTAACGACCAGATTAGTAATTACAATGAATTTGATGAGCGCAATTTGTGCGAATGGAATATTTGATCACGATGAGATACTCTCTCCACATTCTTTAACCCTTAAGCAAGTTCAAAAAATGCTTGATAGCTGTCACTTAAGGAAAGAAGCTGAATTTGAAAATGAGCTATCCTTAATTAAGCGTCAAAGTCACCTTTTTAAGAGCGCTGGTAAAGGAGTTATTAACTCAAAAAATAGGATAGCTTTCGAGAGAATGAACACTGAGATAAAGAAATATCGAGACCATTTAAAAAGAGAATTTATATCAGATGATAACCCAGATATTCAAAAAATATCTTTTACTTCTAAATACTTCTTACACAAAGGAGAAGTAAAATGCACATCTTCCATAGCCTCTCCTTGGGGTTTTAATTGCAATAAACGACCTTATTAACTTGTTTCGTGATAATGCCCAACAAATCCACTCGGTTTTGCCCCAACTCCGGTTAAGCCAATAATCGCTGCATCAACCCCACGGCTCTTCAGGGTTTCTTTCGTTAACAAACTCTTCGCCGCTCTGCTGATATCCCCTTGATGGTTAAGCACAGCCAGAGCTGCCTTGGAACACAGCGCCGTGAATGTAGCAGCAGTCATTCCGCTAATCGCTGTTGCCATGGCTCCGGTGGCAGATAAGCTTCCGGCTAATGAGCCTCCGAGTGGCGTTCCTGCTCCCTGCGTCGCAATTGTTGCCGCCAAAGCCATAGCAAGTTCAAGTATAATGTGATCATGCATTCGTCATCACGAGGAGCCTTTAGCGGACGTGGTGATCAAGTAAATCTCTGGGTTTTTCCACCCTTTTCAAGGATTCGCAGCGACGTCAGGATGTGATCATTTTAAACATCACCTGCTATAAGCCGCATTTAGTCAAGCGTTTCAATTGTTATATGCGGCTTTTTCTGGCTTTGAAAAGCTTGATGGCTTTCCAAAGCTTTTCTTCTTGAGATGTTATAAAATTCCTCTATTAAGCTTTTATAAAATTCTTCATTTGGACATAAATCCAAAGCACGGTAATTGTCTTGTGCGCTTTGATAAAGATTAGCACCTCTACTTACTAGAAAATGAGCTAGATCAACGTGGTTTTTTGAGCAAGCAACGTGTAATGCAGTGCGGCCATTTGGGCCCTTAAAATTAACATCGATGCCTTGCCTAATTAATTTGTCTATAATACTAATTGAACAATTATGCTCAGCTGCTAAATATAAAGAATTTCGACCATCATCTTCTACATAATGGATATTATCACATGCATCAATTGCTAAATTTATTAAATCTACTACATCTAACGTTTCGTTTGCGCGCTTTCTTTTCCTTGGTATATCTGTAGATTCCTCTGCATCTGCATCTGCATCATCATCTTCATACATACCTTTTGTTATACCCCACCCAACATATTCAGTTTTGCAACTAAATAGGCTTTTTTCGTAAAGAGAAATTAGCAATTGTGTTATCGGTACGCGAGCAGCGATAAGATTTATTATAGTGTTGGGAGCACAAAAAACAGCATAATCCATAATAGACCTTCCACTAGCAGTAGGAGGAGTGCGAGCAGTAGAAAATGACAGAATATCACGTATCATATCATCAGTATCAAAACCTCTAATTGCATTCAATGCTAGGTGTAAAGGGCGTACTTTTTGATAGTTTTCTGCATTTACGCTAGCGTTATAGTCAATTAATTTTTTTACTGCGTGGAAATTTTCAGATGCACATGCAAAGTGCAAAGCTGTACCAAGACACAGGCCGCCAATCGTTATTTCTTCATTAATTTCCCGAATTGTTTGAAAATTACTTGACCAAATTACATCTAGTAAATCACTAAGTGTGGGATGATAAGCAGCATAAGCAAGCAGCGTCATTCCATAAGGATCTTTAGTGGTGAAGTCATCATCACCGATTATTATTCTGATTGCCTCTGCTTTATCACCCGATACGTAGGCTTTTTTTATTGCACTGATTGCTTGTTCATCACTCTCCAAGCCAGCGTTCTCTATAGCGCCATCTATTAGGTTAATCACATATCTCGGATCATCTGGTAAGAGACTTCCACCAAGATCAGATGATGAGAGAGTTTCATCAATTTCACTGATTGTTTGTTCTCGAAGGAGCTGTCTGGTCGCTTCTGCAGCCTTCGATAAGAAAGCTTGTTCTATTCCTATAATCCCTTCTTCTTTACGGAGCAGCCTGCACGCTTCATCTGCATTACCTAACAAGCAGGCTCGCGATAAAGTGTTTGGTGCAAAATCTTCAATCTTTGGTTTAAAAGAGAACCTTTCAGGCGATTCTTCGTGGGGATTATAGACTAAAGTATCAATGACTCTCTTTAATGCCTTAACATTAGATTCAATATAATGAATTTCAGTGCAAAATCCTAAGTTTCCTAGGGGAAGAAAAAAAACAGATAATATATACATATTAATTAGAAATATTCTCATATTATTTTGCTTCATTTATTTTTACCGGGATTTGAAATTACTGTATATACAACATATTTAAGAATTAATCTCATTAACTGCAAGCACTATTCTTTCTCAGTTAGGCAGGTTCCATGAAATATGCGTGGCCAACAGCTATATAGCAGTTAATATTTAAAATGATCACATCCTACCGTCGTCGTAATACCTTCAAAAAGGGTGTTGAAATCTAGAAATTTACTGGATCACCACATCAGATAAAGCCTTCTCGTGATGACGAATGCATGATCAAATTATACTTGAACTGCTACAGATGAAATTTTATAAAAGCAAGAAAGTTTTTATGAAATAGAAAACACCTAATGAATGACATTAAAGTTTCTGCCTATTTGATGAGTTTCCTATATGTGTATAGTCTGATAATCGTTCTGTTAATTAGCTTTTCATTATACTTTTGGGACATCTGCAATTCTACCTCAATGTTATTAATCTTTAATTCTGCAAGCATTTTTTGTGCGCGACTTGCTTGATGACTTGATTCGGTCCCTCACCCATCTTTCTGGCAGATGCTGCAAAATTATATTCAACTGCCGTTGTAGCCGTATTGATAGCAATCGCGATGTCTTTCTCGTCCATACCTGCAAGAAGCGCGGCCATGCTAGCTGTTAAGCGCGCCACATCCTGCGTGAGCTGAGTTCGATCTTGTGAATAGACAGGCCTGTCTTTTGCATCCAGTTTTCCAAGACCACCGGTTGGAGAAATTGCTTCAGCAACAGTTTCTGCAACAAAAGAACCAAGTACTGCAGCTGTTATGCCCTCTTCTCCGCGAAGAACCCACCCCTGAATCCCGCCAGACACCGCATGCAAAGCTCGGGGTACGCGGAGAAAAGGATCTTAGGCTCGTAAAAGCAGGCATAACCTCCGTCTCTGAAGCCATGACCCAAGAAGGCCAAATGGTTTGAAATGTAAACGCAAATCACAAACCAAGAAAAATGACGCGATAACACTGCTCTCATGGCGTACCTACCAATAAAAAGTCTAGAGAAATCTAACGATTTATATAGTTTGTACTTCCGTAAGAACGTGGAAGACCAGGAGAAAAGAAGAGAATTTTTCTAATTGATTAAAGCTTGAAATTATATTAAGGACCGAAAAATATTGCGGTGAAGACCGCTTGAGTATGTGCGGATATCTTGCAAACCCGCATCAGCATTGGTGGGCCCTGAAGGATTCGAACCTTCGACCCCCTGATTAAAAGTCAGATGCTCTACCAACTGAGCTAAGGGCCCGCTTAATGCTCTGTAAGATATAATCTGAAAACGAAGCATCGGTCAAGGCCCTTAGAGCATAAAATCTTAACCTTTAACTATAAACTCGATATCAACACCTTCTGCAGGCTTGGAATCATCGGCCCCAGCATCTTTAAAAAGAAGCGTTCCTTTGATTTTATCGCCATCTTTCAACACCCCAGTTACCTTGGCCATAACATGGTTGCCGCCTTGTTTAAATTCTAGAGAAGATTTAGCTTCAATTGGCAATTCCGCAATAGAAACCATTTTGCTTACGTTTCCGTCTGTTATTGTTTGGTGAATCTCAACATTACTAAGAGCAGGACCATCAAACTTCACACCAACTAATCGCTTTGTGCCTGACCCATTATTTTTAATCACAAAATATCCTGCTGTCATTCCACCCGACGTTGCGCGCAACCATGGATCATTTATTTCTAAATGGCATGTACAAGCCAAAACCACTCCGGTCATCGCAAACAATAATCCAAAAAAGCTTTTCTTCATTATTTATCCTTTTAAAAAATTAAGTTAATCTCTTCATACACCTAGCCTATTATCGCTCAAAATGAAACTATTTCACGATAGCGGACGGATTGCTTCTATGTTAAAAGCATCTATAAATATGCAGACTTAAGAGGATAGATAAAATGATCGGCTTAGTATTGGTAACTCACGGAGATTTAGCTTCGGCTTTTATTTCAGCATTGGAATATGTGACCGGTCCACAGCAAAACATCCAAGCCATCTGCATCCAGCCTCAAGACGATATGGAAAAACATCGCTCTAATATTTTGCAAGCAATTGAAGGTGTCGACAAAGGCGTTGGCGTCATTTTGTTAACCGATTTATTCGGGGGAACGCCTTCTAATCTTGCAATCTCAACTCTTGGCGTTAAGCCCATTGAAGTTATTGCCGGCATCAACCTGCCGATGCTTGTCAAGCTCGTCAGCCTTAGAGAGAAAACTCCCTTAAGGCAAGCCGTAGAGCAAGCACAAGAAGCAGGACGCAAATATATTCACGTAGCAAGCAGCTTGCTCTAATGGCAGACGCAACTCTTATTAAACAAATTGTTATTCGAGATGCAATGGGACTGCACGCTAGAACCGCAGCAAAGTTCTCTAAATGTGCAGCACAGTTTAACGCAGCAGTTCTTGTGAAAAAAGATGATCAAACTGCGCCTGCAGATTCAATTCTTGACCTCATGATGTTAATGGCATCATGCGGCACAACTTTAGAGCTTCAGGCAGAAGGCCCTGATGCTCTGAAAGCTGTAGAGGCTTTAAGTTCTCTCGTTAGCAATAATTTTAAAGAATAGTTTTTTTTCTCAATTCAGCCCAATGATTAAGACGATTTAGAATGTCCTTCTCAACTCCAATGCCTTTTGGTCTATAAAAGTTAGCACGTTGCATTTTCTCCGGAAAATAGTTCTGCCCAGAAAATCCTTCTTCTGTATTATGATCATAAACATAACCTTTTCCGTACCCGAGCCCCTCCATCAGGGAAGTTGGAGCATTTAAAATATGTTTAGGTGGAGCTAAAGACCCAGATCTCTTTGCCACTTGAAAAGCTTCCTTATGAGCCACATAAACGGCGTTTGATTTTGGTGCTGTCGCCAGATAAATAATGCATTGCGCCAGGGCTAGCTCTCCTTCTGGCGAACCTAGGAATGCATATGCCTCTTTAGCAGCAATTGCCTGAACGAGTGCGTGCGGATCTGCCAAACCAATATCCTCAACCGCTGCTCGAACAAGCCTTCGGGCTATGAATAAAAGATCCTCACCTCCATCAACCATTCGATAAAACCAATAAAGCGCCGCATCAGGATCAGAACCGCGAATAGATTTATGCAACGCACTGATAAGATTATAATGCCCTTCTTGTGCTTTGTCATAGGTAGGTACGCGCCTCTGAATAGCTTCAGCAATTTCATGAGGTTCCAATAGCTTTGTTGATGGGTATAAAAACAGAGATTCCGCAAAGTTAAGAATCGCTCTCCCATCCCCATCAGCCAGCATAATAAGCGCTGAACGAGCTTCTTGTGTTAGAGGAAGCGTTATCCCTTCACTTATTTCCGCCCTTGCCAATAGAAATTCCAAATGCTTTTCATTAAGACGTTCCAGGACAAGCACCTGGCATCTTGATAAAAGTGCCGAATTCAATTCAAATGACGGGTTTGCTGTCGTTGCACCAACTAATGTAATTAATCCCTCTTCAATAGGGGCAAGAAATACATCTTGTTGGGCCCGATTAAACCTGTGAATCTCATCCACAAAAAGAAGAGTTTTCTTACCAACAGCTCGCTTTTCCTTGGCTGTCTCAAAGATTTTTCGAAGATCAACAATTCCAGAGACAAGCGCCGAAACAGATTCAAACTCATAACCAATTTCTCGCGCTAATAACCGCGATAATGTTGTTTTTCCGCAACCTGGAGGTCCCCATAAAATTAAGGAAGGGAGTTTTTTAGCTCTCAAATAACGTGCAAGAGTCTTGCCTTCATCCAAAAGGTGTTCTTGTCCCACAATTTCCTTTAAACTCTTGGGGCGTAGCCTATCAGCCAAAGGACGCGATTTTGAAGCAACGGCTTCAAATAAATTTCCTGATGAAATAACAGTCTCCCCTTAAAGAAATCTTAATAAATTACTGATATTATATAGATACGAGATAACGCAAGTTTTTAGATAACTATTTTCATATGAAAGGTCCTAGATAACTTCAAAGAAACTATGCTTAAATCAATAATGAATTTTAAACAAATAGTAAGATAGAAAAACCTGTTCAAAACACATATTTTGATGTAGATACATTATTCAAATAATTTTGTTCTATAAAAAGTATCTTTTTTTAAGTTAGCCATTTAAACCTAAGAATAAGTTCCCATATACTAGAATAAGAGTATTTCTACGCCGTGTTCTAAAATGAGGTGCAACGCATTAGAGTGTTTGTTGATAAGACAGGCACAGAAAGGCGTTGCAAATGAGAGAATACAAACAATTAGGATATGAAGAAAGAATAAAATTGGCAGCGCTTCGTCAATCGCAGTCATCACTAA
>CANFPP010000059.1 GCA_947449005.1 Holosporales bacterium
CTTCTAGCTCCACGTCATCGACAACAGCTGCACCAGCTTCTAGCTCCACGTCATCGACAACAGCTGCACCAGCTTCTGACTCAACGACATCTACAACAACTGCTCCGGTTTCATCGACAACAGCACCTCCACCAGCTGCTACACCTGCACAAGTGGTCTAATGCAGCTTATGGGTGCAGCAGCTCCAGCCCCAATAGCAGCGCATTAGTATTTTATGCGTAAAAGTAGTCTTGCAAATTGTGTGAAACACGGGTTATATTAGCCCGTGTACTCAATTTTTTGAAGATGTGCTGCCGCGATTTTTTTCAAAGCATGAATATCTATTGTTTCTAAGGCTCTAAGGCTTTGGTAAAAAGAGATTTATTGAGTATGTTTATAGTCCACACGCAGAAACAGGTGAGGTTCAGCTTGAACTAAACCATCCGATGTCATTTTTGTGATCATGGTTTTTGCGGAGGTCAAATCGGAAAAAGGAAAAAATTATGGCTATGCCAACTTTTACTATGCGTCAGCTTCTTGAAGCTGGTGTTCACTATGGTCACCACACACGTCGTTGGAATCCTAAAATGTCTCCCTATCTTTTTGGAGTTAGAAATGGAATCCATGTTATCGATTTAGAGCAAACAGTTCCTATGTTGTATCGTGCAATGGAAGTTATTCGCTCTACCGTTTCAAATGGTGGCCGCGTTCTCTTCGTTGGAACAAAACCTCAAGCATCAGAGAAAATTAAAGAAGCAGCAAAGCGTTGTGGTCAGTATTATATTAACTACCGTTGGTTAGGTGGTACTTTGACAAACTGGAAGACAATTAACCAGTCAATCAAGCACTTAAAAGAAATGGAAGAAAGCTTAGAAAATCATGTTCGCTTGACTAAGAAAGAGCTTTTAAAGCTTCAGAGAGAGCATGATAAGTTAGAGCTTGCTATCGGTGGTATTCGCGATATGGGTGGGTTGCCTGATATTTTGTTTGTAATTGATACAAATAAAGAATCAATCGCAATTCAAGAAGCAACACGTCTTGGCATTCCAGTTATTGCAATTCTAGATAGTAATTCTGAGCCAGATCACATTACATATCCTATTCCAGGAAATGATGATGCTTTGAGAGCTATCACAACATACTGTGACTTAATGTCAGGTTCTGTTTTGGATGGTTTGCAAGCAGAAATGATCTCAGCGGGTATTGATATTGGTGAATCTGCTATATTGCCGGAAGATTTGTTGCCAGAGCTTGAAGAGCAAGCTGTCGCTGCTGCACTTTAGTACAAATTCTATTATTGGAGAGAAAAATGGCTGAGATTACTGCAGCATTAGTAAAAGAATTACGTGAAATAACGGGCGCAGGAATGATGGACTGCAAAAAGGCCTTGATAGAAGTTGATGGTGACTTGGAGTCAGCAATTGACTGGCTTCGTAAAAAAGGTCTAGCTGCAGCTGCTAAAAAAGCAGGTCGTGTGGCAGCAGAAGGTTTGGTTGGTGTTGCATCATCTGGCTGCGCTGCAGCTGTTGTTGAGATTAACGCTGAAACAGATTTCATTGCGAAGAACTTGCAATTCCAATCATTGGTTTGTCAGGCTGCTGAGATTGCAGCCAAATCAAATCACACGATTGAATCTTTGGCGAATGCACCTTTCAAAGGTGAATCTGCTACACTTCAGGAAGAAATCACGCGTTTGATTGCGGTGATTGGCGAAAACATGAATCTTCGCCGTCTTCATCGTTTAGAAGTTAGTCAAGGTATTGTTGCAACCTATATTCATAGTGCTGCAGCTCCTGGCTTAGGTCGTATTGGTGTGTTAGTTGCTTTAGAATCATCGGCGAAAGAGCATGACAAGTTAAATGATCTTGGTAAGAAGTTGGCAATGCATATTGCAGCAGCAGCTCCTCAAGCTTTGTCTATTGCTGATGTTGATGCATCGGCTTTGGAACGCGAACGCAATATTCTTAGTGATCAAGCGCGTGCGTCTGGTCGTCCTGAAGAAATCATTGCAAAAATGGTAGAAGGCAGAATTCGTAAATATTACGAAGAAGTAGTTTTGCTTGAGCAAACTTACGTAATTGATGGACAAACAAAAATTACAGAAGTTATTGATCAATTAGCAAAAGAACTTGGTCAGCCAATTACTTTGAAAGGCTTTGTGCGTTATGCATTAGGTGAGGGTATCGAAAAAGAGCAAACTGATTTTGCTGCAGAAGTTCAAGCCCAAGCTAAAATTGCTATGTAATAGAAGTGATGTCTGAGTTACCAAAACGTGTTCTCTTAAAAATATCAGGTGAAGCTTTGGCTGGTCTCCAGTCAAGCGATGACCACAAAACTGGTATTGACCAAAGGATGCTACAAAAGGTGGCTGCTGATATTAAACAGGTTTATGACCTTGGCGTCCAGGTTTGCTTGGTTGTTGGAGGCGGAAATATATATCGTGGGGTTTCAGGAATGGAATCCTGCGGTATTGATCGTTCAACGGGCGATTACATGGGGATGTTAGCCACCGTCATTAATGGCATGGCATTAAAAAATATCCTTGAGAAAACGGGTATGGATTGCCGAATGATGACAGCTATACCAATGCCTGTCATTAGTGAACCATACACGTATCGTCGTGCTCTTCATCATTTGAATAAAAAACGAGTGATTCTTTTCGCTGCAGGCACTGGAAATCCTTTCTTTACAACGGATACAGCCGCAGCTTTGCGCGCCTCTGAAATGGGGTGCGATCTTCTTTTAAAGGCAACAAAAGTTAAAGGTGTTTACACGAGTGATCCCATGAAAGATAGCTCTGCTGTGTTTCTGGAGCATTTAACTTATACAGAAGTTATTGAGCGTAATCTAAACGTTATGGATACAGCTGCAATTTCTTTAACGCGAGATAATTCAATTCCCATTGCGGTTTTTTCAATATATGAAGCTGAGGGATTCCGGAAAGTTATTACCGGCGAAACTCAGTTCACATTAATTTCCCATAAATAAAAAGGTGGTACAATAATATGACTGATGATCGATTATCTGATTTTAGTAGAAGAATGGATTCTGCTGTAGAGGTTTTAGTACGAGAATTTACAGGTATTCGAGCGGGACGAGTTTCTGTTACTTTATTGGACCCTATTAAAATTGATGCCTATGGTTCTTTAATGCCACTTTCCCAAGTCGCTACAGTTAGTGCGCCTGAACCAAGATTACTTTCTGTTCAAGTTTGGGACAAAGGAATGGTTAAGGCGGTTGAAAAAGCTATTCGTGAATCAAGTTTAGGCTTGAATCCGGCTATTGATGGGCAGTTGGTTAGAATTCCAATTCCAAGCTTAAATGAAGAGCGTCGGCTAGAACTCTCAAAGATTGCTGCTAAATATTCGGAAGAGGCTCGCATTAGCGTGCGCAATGTGCGTAGAGATGGAATGGAGCATTTAAAGAAACTGGAAAAAGACAGCGAAATATCTGAGGATGAACATCATCGCTTATCCGCTGAAATGCAGACTTTAACAGATGGTCACATCAAAAAAATTGATGAGATGCTAGCAACTAAACAAAAAGATGTGATGGTTGTTTAATTTAATCGCAATAACTCAATTACCGTCTTGGTGGCAAACACCAGGATGGTAATGTAAATGAGCTGAAATCCCCCTCCATAGTTGTTTTATTCTGAAAAATTGATGAGATCCCAGGTTTTTCTTGGATAACAATCCTGATATCTATTTTCCTACTCAGTTGCAACTTTCTTCGAAAGTTGCACTTAAGTTGGTCTAGGCATTTGATCTTCAAAAAATAATAAGTGGTTACATTTGCTCGCAGCAATTTAAAGGAACACATGCTGCTTCTAACTTCTCTTCGAGGTCTTTGCTAAACTCTGTCCTAGACAATCCAGGTTGGATAGCTGGAAGAAATTCAAGGGTAATTGTTCCAGACCTTTTTACAAAGCAGCGCCTGCCCCAAAATAGGCCTGAATTTAGGGCCACTGGGATGACTGGTACATTCAAGCTCTTATATAATGCATCAATACCAGGTTGATACACTGCCGTCACCCCAGGAATGCCTCGTGTCCCTTCAGGGAAAATCAAAATCGACTGTCCTTTCTTAATGGCATTATTGCCTTTAGAGAGGAGTTGCTTAATTGCCTTGATGCCATCATTACGATCAATCGCGATAGATCCTAATCTTTTTAGATAAATATTAAAGAGTGGTATATACATTAACTGGCTTTTAAGAACAATGGCAAAATCATTTAGGATCATAGCAAAAATAATCGTTTCCCAGGCCGATTGATGTTTGCAAGCAAGGATGCAGGGACCCTGAATACTCTTTAAGTTTTCTATATTGATCGTTTTAAAATCTAAGCCAACGATTAACTTTAAGAGCGCCATAATTGAAGTTGCCCACCACCTAAACACCATAAAGGCAAAAGAACGCGGCCCGAGTAGAGAGGGGAGGAAGAAAAGCATATAGATCGGAGAGTAGACATAAAAGCATAAATCGAAAAGGAGAGAGCGTGACAATTTCATTCTAAATCATCCTCTTTTAATAAAGGAATAATTTTTATTAAGAAATAGCTGTTTGCCTGTAAGCAGCGGCTGAAAGTTAAGTGATGATTGCATTCTTGTTCTGAACTCGCTATCGTCAGTCAAAATATATTATCGTCATACTAATGGAGAAAATGAAATGGAGCAATCAAATGTTCATGCAAGTGGTGTTTCTGTCGGCGGTATTTCAGCTGGGCAACTTCGATCTTTTATTGAGAAGATTGAGCGCTTAGAGGACGAGAAAGCTGAAATCGCGAATACAATCCGTGATGTTTTTGCTGAAGCAAAGGCAGAAGGATTCGATGTTAAAGTTATGCGCCAAGTTATTCGTATGCGTAAAATGAAGAAAGAAGAGTTGGCAGAGTAGGAAGAGCTTTTGGATCTTTATTGTCATGCTCTTGGAATGGCTGCATAGAGAATTAAAATAAATATTTTTCTCTCTTGAATTGATAAAGATGCCTTCCATATATAAAAAATAGACAAATCACAGAAAAAATGCTGTGATTTTATAGGTCATATAATTTAAGAGGGTTATTTAATGTTCAAGAAGTACTTGCTAAGCACTGTTGCAGTTATTGCTATAATCAACATGAGCTACGCAATGGAACTGGAAGATGGTGAAATTCCGGACCAAATCTTCTACGTAGGATCTAATAAGTTACCGCAAGGCATCAGGCCAAGCGATGTTCATCTTATGTTTAGGCTGCCAAATATTGATTGGTCAAATTATACACCCGAAAGACTTACAGCTATCATTAATAAAGGAATGGGTATACCTGATGATCGTTTAAGTGCATTCAATTATTTGCGTAACTGGATTCACGAAAATAGATATGATGGAAAAATACAAGAAGAAATTGTTACCAATACAATGCTCTTTGCAGGATTATTGCTTTGGGATGAACCAAGTAGGAAAAATAATGAACCCCAACTAAATGATGTATTAACGAAGCTCATTGTTTGGGAAGAATCCTATTTAAGCGAAGTCGACGATTTTTTAAATAAGGCCATGGAAATTCAAAAAAAGAAAATTCAAAAAACCTATCTGTTGGATAAAAATGATGAAGAAGTAAGAAGAGCAAAAAGAGTTGAAGCTACATTAACTGCGTATCTAACTCGTCTAAAACAGCTTTCACTTTTTATGGATAAGAAAAATGGAACATACGACGATGTTGACCCTGATCATTCAAGGCGTCGGGAAATTTACAATGGTTTCGATAATGCCCGAAAAGGTGGAGCATCCAAGCTATGTCTTTTTGAAATGACAGAGCTTCTCTCTAATGTTTGGGGGTACTCAGCAACAGGGAATCGAGAGAATGATGAAAAACTTCGTATTGATTTATTACGTAGATATGATCAACTTAAGAATGCAAAAGAGACGCAAGAAAAAACAAGAAGAAAACAAGAAGTTACTCTTATAATAGGACGTATTCCAATTCCTAAAGTTATAGAAGATGTAAGAGATTCTTTGCGGAAGGCTCAAACCAGCTTATCATCTTCTTCTGAAAATTTTGACGAAGAAAGTGACGGTGAGGCCGATACTAAGAATAGTTACAAGCGTAAGGGGAGTTTCACTTATGACAGCTCAGAAGATTCTGATGTAAGCGAAGGCGGTTCACTTAAGGGAGTAAGTGATGTAACTCCTGAGATAGAGGCACAATTCAAATCACTATGGGAAGATAGTAAATCTGCCAGAAAAACTGCAAAAAGACTTGGGTTTAATATAAGTGCAGTGAATAAGTGCTTCGATATGTTTGAGCTTGGTGATGGGTGTGTTCCGAGAAAGCTAACCCAGGATGATATAAGTACGATACAAGCTGAAAAAGCTAAAGGTACAAAAAGCCGTGTAATTGCTAGACAACTTAAAATTCCAACGGCTCAGGTAGATCATTTTTATAACAGAAAAATTAAAGAGGCACACATACCTCAGCAACAGTTATCAGCTTCCACTCAAGACATGATAATATCATTACACAACGAAGGAAATGGACCAAAAAAAATTTCAGCCGTACTTTTTACTGCTGTTGGACTCACTGTCAATAGTAATCAAATTGAATTATTTGTACGCAATTATGACATAAATGAAATACCTGCGCGTGACTTGCCACATTCAAGCTGGAAGTGCAACACGGAGTAAATTTTCGTTAAAGACCTGAAGAGGAGTTTTCCACATCAGTTTCTTTCTCGGAGTTTCATTGTAGTTTAAAATTGTTTCATCAAAATCTTCTTGCGTCATATCTTTTAAGTTA
>CANFPP010000060.1 GCA_947449005.1 Holosporales bacterium
AGGTAATGACCAGGCTTCACCGCCAGTGTACTGGCTGAGTGTACCGCCGTCGGTTTTGGCTGAATAACCGATCCGCTGTCCTGGGTTAAACGGACAGGCTGCATCTTGGCTGAGTAGATGCGCCGTGCGAGCTGGCTTAATGCTCGAACAGGCCTTAAAAAGTCGAAGCCTATGTGTACTTGGTGACAGGCACAGCTTTGGGGGAGCTAAATCATCCCAACCCACTTGAACCTCAAAAATTCAAGAAACGCAGCAGACACCGAAACGTAAAAAGAAAAAAACGAAATAAAAATAAAAGAACAATAGAACGTAAAAAACAACGTATTATCAATATATTAAAATCTTGAACCCCCGCCTTCGCGAGGATGACAGCTTTTTTGCATTTCTATCATCCGTCTCTTTCGTCATTTACACTCTCTAACATCATGCGTGCTCCATCCGCCATCATTCTCACTCTCTCTACCGTCATCCTCGCGAAGACGGGGACCCATGTATTATTTCCCCCTATATTACAATATATTTTATTTAATAATTAATTATATTTAAAGATCCCTGGGCGATTACCGAATAAAATACAACGATCTCAAACTGAGAAAACAATAAACATCCTTCAAAACCCCTTATTTTTATGGTACTTAGCTCATGAACAAGAAAATAAAGGGAGTATCTCGTCATAGGACACCATCCACTAAATAGCCTAAGTAGCAGCAACAAGCAGGGGCGAATTTCCAATAAAGATACATTGTTAACGTCTCTTTTAATATGCTGCGTTACACTTCTAGGAATAATCCTTGGCGGTTGTTCAACTTTTGATACACATACAACTCAGACAGGAGCACCTCCTATGACTTCGTGCCAACCGATTCAATTTACGCCTGCTTGGCCTCATGGAGATATCCAGGAAATTTTTCCAGATGTCTTTTTTGTAACAGGAACAAACAAAACTCAGCACGAAGGTGTCAACATTCAAACAAGTCGGAATATGACCATAATACGCAACGGTTCTGAGCTAACCTTAATCAATACTGTTAGGTTAAATGACGAAGGACTTAAAAAACTAGATCAATTGGGACGTGTTACTCATATTGTGAGAATTGGGGCATTCCATGGTCGAGACGATGCTTTTTATCGAAACCAATATCAATCTGCACAGCTTTGGACCTTGAAGGGTATGACCTATGAGAGCGGTCTAAAATCAGATCGAGAGTTAGCGCCAGGAGGAGAAATGCCTTTTCCAGAGTGTTCCCTTTTTGTGTTTGAAACATCAAGTCTACCAGAGGGTATTTTACATATAAAACGAGAGGGAGGAATTCTGATATCTTGTGATAGTATCCAAAATATTACAGCTACAGATGAATTTTATAATCAAGAAACAGCCAAATCATTCCAAGATCAAGGGCTTGTAAAATCCGCAAATATTTCACCCATCTGGATTGGAGCAACCCATGCAAAAGGCCCTGATTTTGACAGGCTTCTTAAGACCATGGCCTTTCGTCATCTTATTACAGCCCATGGCAAACCTTTAAAGAACACAGCTTATGAACAAGTCACAGCAACCTTTAAACGTGATTTCTCGTAACACTAAGCATTAAAACTTGGCTTTGAAAGATGTATAATAAAACACAAAAAAACACATATTTTATTTTTTTAGTTGACTCTAACCATAAAATTCGTGTTGATTAAGGAAGGTTGGGCCTGTAGTTCAGTTGGTTAGAACCCACCGCTCATAACGGTGTTGTCGTAGGTTCGAGTCCTACCGGGCCCACCATTCTTCCTCTCCAACCGCACATACTTCTTTAATAAAATATTAAGAAATTAGTGTTATACCTATGCAAACTGATTTTGCTTTAGATTTTCATAAAGGTGTTATTGCAGGTTTTGATACAAGCAGGTATATCTAACGATTAGAATCGATCGAAAATGGCCATAATTTAAGGTAAGAACATGACAAAATTCATTATTGACGGTGAAGCAGTCCGAAAACTAGCTGAAATCTTAGTTGAAACAGATTTAAGTGAAATTGAATATGAAGATAATGGCAGCAAAATTCGCGTCGCTCGCAATTTAGCAGCAGTTACAAACTATGTTCAACCGGGCCCAACAGTATCGCAGAACGTATCTGTTTCAGCAGACGTTCCTCAATCAACTGCAAAGGATAATGCAAATCACCCAGGTGCACTTAAATCTCCTATGGTTGGTACAGCTTATCTTGCACCTGAACCTGGAGCGAATCATTATGCTAAGGTGGGTGACACAGTCACAGCTGGTCAAACAGTCTTAATCATTGAAGCCATGAAAGTGATGAACCCCATAAAAGCGCCTCAAAGTGGTACTGTAACTAAAATCTTAGTTAATGATGCTATGCCCGTTGAATTTGGTGAACTTTTAATGATTATCGAGTAATTTTTTAATGGCTCTATTTAATAAAATCTTAATAGCTAATCGCGGCGAAGTGGCCTTGAGAATTCTCAGAGCCTGCCAAGAACTAGAAATCAAAACAGTCGCAGTTCATTCAACAGCTGACGCCGGAGCGATGCACGTCAGATTAGCTGATGAAAGTGTGTGCATAGGACCACCATCTTCAAAAGATAGCTATCTTAAAATGTCAGCTATTATCAGCGCAGCAGACATTACAGGCGCAGAAGCAATTCATCCAGGTGTTGGTTTCCTTTCTGAGAACGCAACATTTGCGTCCATGATTGAAGAGCATGCCATGACTTTCATCGGCCCTTCACCTGAACATATCAACATTATGGGCGATAAAATCTCCGCAAAAAAAACCATGATCGAGCTTGGTGTTCCGGTTGTTCCTGGTTCAGAAGGTGCGATTGACACTGATGCTCAAGCATTAGCTTTGTCTAAAGAAATTGGCTTTCCTATCTTAATCAAGGCCACAAGTGGTGGTGGCGGCAAGGGCATGAAAGTTGCCAACAACATTGATGAATTAGAAAATGCCTTACGTTTAGCACGCTCTGAAGCAAAAGCAAACTTTGGTAATGATCAAGTTTATATGGAACGTTACCTTAAAAAACCACGTCATATTGAAGTTCAGATTTTAGCTGATACACACGGCAATGTCGTGCATTTGGGGGAACGCGATTGTTCCTTGCAAAGACGTCACCAAAAAATATGGGAAGAAGCTCCCTCTCCTGCCCTGACTCCTGAACTACGCGCCAACTTAGGTAATATTGTTACAAAAGCCATGAACAAAATAGGATATCGTGGCCTTGGAACACTTGAATTTCTCTTTGAAAATGGTGAATTCTTTTTCATCGAAATGAACACACGTTTACAGGTAGAGCACCCAATCACTGAAATGATCACAGGCATTGATCTGGTCAAAGAACAAATCAAAGTCGCTGCCGGACTACCACTGTCTTTCACTCAGGATGACATTCAGTTCAAAGGACATTCAATCGAGTGTCGCATCAATGCTGAAGATTCAAAAACCTTCATGCCTTCTCCGGGTAAAATCACAGGATATCACACTCCTGGTGGCCTTGGCGTTCGAGTTGACAGCCATTTATATCTTGGATATACGGTTCCGCCTCATTACGACAGCCTTGTCTCAAAGCTAATTGCTTACGGTGATACACGTGAAGAATGCATGTTACGTCTAAAAAGAGCTCTTCGCGAATATATCATTGAGGGGATTTCAACGACACTTCCTCTTCATTCTGAGCTAGTTAGTAATCCAGATATTAAACAGGGAGATTACGACATTCATTGGCTTGAAAAACATCTAGGAAAATAAGATGGTAAATGTAGTTGAGCAGCGTTTAACAGAACTCGGAATTCAGTTACCGACACCTGCTCAAAGCGTTGCAAACTACCTTCCATTTTCAACAATAGGCAGTGTAATCATTATTTCGGGTCAAATTCCCATCTCAAATAGTGACGTTCAATACAAAGGAAAAGTTGGAATTGATCTAACGATAGAAGAAGGGCAAGCAGCAGCCAGATTATGTGGTCTAAACATTCTGGCACAACTCAAGGTTGCATGTGATGGTGATTTAAGCCGGGTCCAACGCTGCCTTCGGTTAGGCGGTTTTGTAAACTGTGGCCCTGATTTCACAGACCACCCCAAAATCATAAATGGTGTATCTGACTTAATGGTTCAGGTGTTTGGACCTGAGATTGGCAGACATGCCCGTGCTGCTGTAGGCGTCAACTCTCTTCCCCTCAACTCAGCCGTTGAAGTTGAAGCACTATTTAAAATTAACGATTAACAATGCAATTAAGATTTTCTTTTCCTGTTAAAAAATTAAGCGCACTTACTATAGCCAAGTAACGCATTTTTTCTAATCCTGCAGTTGTATAAAACCCAGAATGCGGAGTTAAGATGACTCTTTCATTTTTTAATAGCTCGGTTGGTACAGAAGATTCATTTGCTAAAACATCTAAACCTAAACTCAATTCTTGCGGATCCAACATTGTAATAAGACTTTTCTCATCAATAATCTTGCCTCTTGATGTATTAATAATAACAGCGCCTTTCTTAAGAAAAGACAGCGTATCTTTATTTAGTAAGTTTTTAGTTTTTTCGTTTAAGGGACAATGAATAGATAAAATATCAACCTGTTTTAGTAACCCTTCAAGAGTGTCTAGCTTATGCAGCTGATTGTTAAAACTCTCGGGAACATGCGGATCATAATAAAAAAACATTCAAAGAGAGTAGACGTGAGAGTCACCTCTCACGCCCCTCGTTAGAACCCGCCGTGCCCAATTAAGGCAACGGGCTCAAGATAAAACCATTCAGTTGGTTATGGACTTGATATAAGAGAATGATAGATTTTTATTTTAGGCAAAGGGTGTGCTTTCATAAATAGTGAGAATTTTTCCCAGCTAAAGGATTTCCGCTGACTGCGGTTGTTTAGCCATTTGAATAAAATTCGAACCGCTCTGAAAACAAATTCCGTAACCTTTCTAGAATTGAAAGATACCCCAAAATAGCTGATGTGTCCTTGCAGTTTTGTGCAAAACATCTCCCAAATGATTTTCAACTTATACTTATTTCTAACAGATCGAGACCATTCATTAACATTTGTTAATTTAGATCGGAATCGTTTTCCGCTGGTTTTCAATTTTGGAATGACTGCTCCCGATCGAGTGCGTCCCCAATAGAATGTAAACCCTAAAAAATCGAAAACTCCTTGTTTATTGCCTTTTTGTAAAACTCTCCTGGAAAAGGGGATAATTTTTGTTTTCTCCTCATTCAATTTGAGCTTGTACTTATCGAGACGTTGACTTAGAGCCTTCTTGATCCGACTGGCATCTTTCTCGTATTGACAACAAATAACCGCATCATCACCATATCTGAATAGTTCCACAGCCCCCATACAGTGTTTCTTCACAACTTTTTCGATCCATTGATCTAGAACATAGTGAGCAAATATATTCGAAAGAATTGGACTGCAAGGACTCCCTTGCGCTAGGCCTTCATGACTAACGCTTAGGTCACCATTGGCGAGAACTCCCGCCTTAAAAAATCGTATGACATACCTAATAAATCGTTTGTCTTTAACCTTCTCTCTTAATATCTTCTCAATCTCTCCATGATCTATTGTGCCGAAAAAATTGGCGAAATCTATATCGATAATTGTCTGAACATTCATCTGAAAGAGATGTTGACGTAAGGCTTTGACGGCATCGTGACACCCTCGTCCTGATCTGAATCCATAGGATGCATTCAGAAATAGGGGGTCGTAGATGCTTTCAAGAACCTTTTGCATCATTTTCTGGACAATTTTATCTTCGAAGTTACAGATGCCTAACGGGCGCTTCTCATGTCGTTTTCCAGGTTTGGGAATCAGTACTTGTCGTACTGGACCAGGCCTGTAAGCCATGCGTTTCATCCGAGCCACCAGCTCTTTTAGATTTCCGTCCAGATTTTCTCTATATTTCTCTTTATCAATCCCATCTGTTCCAACGGCCTTCTTTCCATCCAGCTCTTTGAAACATTCTCGCAGAGCGTCTTCGTTGAAAAGGTGCATCAAATTATGAAATACCTTTCCTGAATCTATCTGTGATAACCATCTTATTCTCTTCAGTTTTGTTACTGTCTCACTTTCCGATTCTGTTGATCTCATGTGACATTTCCCCTCCAAGATCGATCTTACCCAGGGTCCTTCCCTCCACTAGCATTACCTAGCTTCACTGGTAGTACGACCCATCTGACTTCCTGAACATCATTTTAGTTTCCTCGCTAACTAGGCTTGTTGACTAATACTTCCTTACGGAAGAATATTCAGGATCTCCCACGTTCGTTTATTTGCTTTTACAACATGCCATGCTCTTTGACCCCGAGGATCCCCAATATTACTGCCCAGTTGTGCAATATCAGGTTTAGTTTTCTGGGTTCGGTATACCATCAACGATCCTAAAAGTTTGTCTTAACGAGGCTCGGTTACTTCAGCTTTCGCTTACGGCCTATTGTATCTCTATCTACGCTTAACTTATGTTGTTACCTCCATAAGCCCAAGACTCAATACGTGATGTGCTGGGTCCGCACTTTCACGGTGACTCTTTCAGTCACTAGCTAAATAATCGCCTCGTGGCGCACACC
>CANFPP010000061.1 GCA_947449005.1 Holosporales bacterium
CTAACTTAAAAGATATGACGCAAGAAGATTTTGATGAAACAATTTTAAACTACAATGAAACTCCGAGAAAGAAACTGATGTGGAAAACTCCTCTTCAGGTCTTTAACGAAAATTTACTCCGTGTTGCACTTCCAGCTTGAATGTGGCAATGAGGATATGAACTTAATCCTCGCAGAGAAGAAGATACGTCAATACTGCCCTCTTCTACTTCATGTAGCAAAGATGGTATTTTAAAATCACTATCAAACTCGGTACCGATGCTAGAAGAATGATCTATGGCTTCGGGATGTTGAATATCAAAAATCTTGTCAACGCTATCTGCTTGAATAGTGATATGAGTCTGTTGGTGCATACTTTTAGATAATTCTAAAGTTTCTTCAAATATATTTGCTTCGAGATATTCCATTGCTACAGACTGTAAATTAAGAGCAATATATAAAAACAAATAAAACACAAAGTTCATTGAGACATCTTTCCTAAGATATTGAGAAAAAAATAAATAAACATAAATATATACCACAAGAACATTATAAACCTATCAACACGCAAGTTGAATTTTTGTCATTTTTTCTATTAAGTATAAGAGAGTAGCAATCTTATTGTACATATTAGACCCTCACATTACTTCTTCAAATTTGAGAGTGATTGCACCTTTGCCTTTTTAAGGGATGTTCCACTCCCATAGGCTTTCCTACCTCCTAAGTTAACCTCAACCGTAAATGTTGGCGCATGATCAGGACCTTCTTTTTTAACCACTTTATAGCAAGGAATGTTTTTTTTGTTAACAAAAGCAGTCGAGCCCTGAGGGTAAACATGGTTTCCTACTGGTAAAGATGGCAGTTGACTGGAACTTCTTATGGATAGTTTATCCTTCTTTATAACAGCCGATTTCACTTTTTTTACTGCTTGTTTGCTTTGTTTTAATTTTTTCTTATTATTTTCATTTTCATGACCAATACACATCAACTTAGAACTCTTTCCAGAGCACCGCAACACATGGGGACATTTTTGATCTTTGTTTTGTAAAAACTGTCCTGAAGTTTCTTCACAAAGCAGGCAAGGCGTTCTTCGTATCTTTACTGTAGCAGGAAAATCAAGGCACCGTGCGAGTGCTATTTTACCTCCTTCACGTAACCATCTTCTCCCATTATGGGTAATAATTTCACTGAAAACTGAATCGGGTTTCATGTTGCCAGCATGATAAGTTACCATTCGTTTGTGTTTTTTGGGGTTTAAACATCCTTGATACAGTGGATTTTTCGTACGAGCCGCTTCTCGCGCTCTATAAGATTTTTCCATTGATAACCACGTTAGATCATCTCCTTCACGTAAAATAAGTGTGTAACATCCTCCAAGAGATTTCATCGTACAGTGCTTTACTTGCTTATGCAGAACTTTATCGCTATTAACCCATTTCGGCAGTGCCTGTGCTAAAACACCGACTGGTTTACCTGACTCAGCGTGCCTGCCGCGCCCTGTAACAACCGTCACAATATTAATGCTACGCTCTAGAGCCTTTTTCATATGATCAAGAAAAACAGAACGTGCATGTTTACTTGAACTAACACCATGCAAATCTAAATAATCAAGGGATCTACTAAACGATGTTTTGTACGCATAACTATCATTTTCTTTAAGGGCTATCGTTGGTTCATCGTATGTATATTGCAAGGCTGTTTGTTTATAATAAAAATGTCTATGATGCTGAGAGGATGGAAGCAAGGGCACATCATCAACTGAATCAATAATTGATGCATATCCTTCACCCAACATAAGCAAGAAAAAATATATTAATCCCAACATAACCATCATACTTCCTTCTTTTGTCTTCACGTCAAGTCTGCATCATTCCTATGCTACCGCATTTTTATAATAGTCGTTAAAATCCATTCAATTTCATCTAAAATTGAATGGATTTATGTTATATTCTAAAACTAATGATTGAAGATTCAGTTTTTGAATAATAGCACTGCTTTTTTGTTTTATGGCACTGTCTTTAGTAATAAAATAATCGCAATAACTTAATGCCACGTACGCATGGAGTCTATCTAATATATCTCTAAGTTTTTTATCTTTTCTTTTGCGGATATCCCAATTTTTGAGAGTATCCCAATAAAAATGATTATAAATTGAGTATAGTGGTGCATAATCAAGCACGGAGGAAATAGAAAAATCTAAAGCCATAGAGTCATAAATTTTTTTAACAGCTTCAACGATATACAACTCATGAGAATGCTTTAAATAGTGACAACCTATAAGCGGTGCAATTATGTGTTTTATCCGTTTTTGATAAATTATTTCTTTTGCTTTACTGAGTTCTTTTTTCTCTTGAAACGCAACTTCTTCATTTTTAAGAAAATCTTCTAATATACTTTCTATGCTTCCTAATTCACCTAAATCTTTAATATTATGTTCAAAATACTCCAACCAAGTACTAACAGGATTCGTTAAACTATCCGTAGAATCAGAATATGGGCTATAGCGAAAAGGCATTACCTTATCACACGGATATGATGCTGAACCTTTTACAGAAAAGGGTTTTGAGTTGCCCATTATATCAAGAGGACAAAGGCTATAAATGTTATAAAATTCATGAGAATTTTTTTTTATCTTTTCATAAGTATGTAACAATTCAAAAGCTAATATATTCACGTGATTTAAAATCCATATAGCTTTTAATTCATCAAGGAATTGTGCTACGTATCTTTTTTTAGTAATCAAGTTATCATGTTCTGGAAGAGATGGTTTTAAACCTTTTATAAATTCATAGAACACGAAATTATTTAGTACAGGTCTAATTTTGTTAAACTCAAAGGCCTCAAAAACTTGCTTCTTGACAACTGGCTGGTCTATTATTTTAGTCAAATAAGAAAGAAAATTGTTATCAACAAAAGCCAATTTAAAACCTTTTTGGTTTAGTTCATTTTTTGTAAATCTTTGATATGGGTTGAATAATACAGACATCTATTTTCCTATTGATCTATATAGAGTGTTACTCTGGTTACACTCATTTCACGTTCTATTCTTGATTTTGACACGCCTATGACAATTTTTTTTCGCGTCTGCATTTGCGTCGAATCTAGTTTTGGTTTTTGCCCACGATAAAGTCCTTTAGACGTTGCAATTACGATTCCTTCAGGTTAACACTCTGAATTCTGCTCAAATGTGCTAACGTTAATACAAAGTATTATTTTACCGACATGTTTTTTAACTCTTTATGATCAAATTCATAATAAGCTTTATCATGAGATCTTTATCTTTTGGATCACTTTCAGCCACAAGTAAAGCCAATGCAACAAGAGTAGAATCATTTATTTTGGCAAAAGAAGGATCCTGTGACTGTAAATAAATGAGAAAGAGGAAGCTTCCAATTCTTTTATTGCCGTCAACAAAGGGATGATCTTTTATCACAAAATAAAAGAGATGTGCAGCTCTCTCAATACATGACGGATATAAAAATATGTCATCAAAAGTTTGATGAATCGTTCCAAAAATAGCCTGTAACTGTTCGTCTCGTTGCTGTCCAAACAAAGGAGTGGCTTCACCCTTTTCAATAAGATTGCTTTTCAAAGCATGTATTGCTGGAAGAATGGCGTCATACTTCAAGGTTTGGTTTGATTCCGTTAAATTGGATGGGAAAGAAAGACGGTCTTCATCATACGCGAGTAATAAGTTCCATGTTTTTGCGTAGTGATTAATAATATCTACGGCGTATTGCCCAACATCATTAACTAGTGAATTTTTTTGTAACGTTTGAGCTAACAAACCCACTGCCTTTTGAAGATCATCAATTCCTTTTTCATAAAGACGTTGTTGATGAAACGAGTATCCTTTTATCAAATGCTCCTTGAGAACATTCGATGCCCACTGGCGAAATTGAGTTGCACGCTTAGAATTAACACGATAACCAATGGCAATAATTGCATCAAGATTATATAATTCTAAATTCCTCTTAACTTCTCGCTTTCCCTCTGTTTGAACTATTTCCAAATTGGAAATAGTTGGTTCTCGTGACAACTCGTTTGCCTTGTATATATTTTGCAGGTGTTTATGAATAGCTGGCTTTTGAACATCAAATAATTCTGCAATTTGAGCAAGAGTTAGCCAAACTGTATCTTTATCAAGCTTAACCTGAATTGAAATATCATCAGTTTCAGTTTTAAAAATAATAAGGTCTTGTTCTAGGTCGTTCATATTGTTAAATTTCAAAAAAATGTATAGTAAGAGGATAACCTATAAATACACTGTTGAGGATAAAATCCGTACTATCCATCACGGGAGCAATCTCCACAAACTTTTCACTAAACGGGTTAAAAAACTCTAACATCTTCTTTAAATCTTTCTTCTTATTTACAGTGATTTTCAACCAAGGGCTCTAAGATATTGTCCATTTCTGTCCCCAGAATGAACCACACAGGTTCCCGTTCAGGCCATATTTTTAAGCTCGGGAATTGAGCAAGACATTGATTGTCGACGATAACATCTTGTTCTTTTCCAAGCACCGACGTTGGAACGTTAAGTTCTCTTATCTTGGAAAACATTATGCTTGTATAATCCTCAAGTGCTGCCTCTGTTGTAGCATCTGGTGCATAAACAATTAAAGCAACCAAAGCCTCACATTTTGAACAAGTTATATGTTCAGCCTCAATGGTTTGGTTTTCAGACGGAGTTTCATAAGATTTAGCTGTGCTCTTCCCTTTTCCTAAGATTGATTCCATTTGAGAAACAATATCTTTTGCAATGGGATCAAGAATGGCTTTCTTTTTTTCGAGCATAAGATTGTCTTCATCTCCAATCACCTCAAAGACAAATTGGCTTTCTCCGGCATTCGGTAGAATAAGCATTCGCCCAAAATCTCCCATATCCTCGTGCCGAAACACATAAACTGCTTGTCCATCAGACAAGGTCTCTTTACGACAAGAAACCTCTGGCGGGATTGGGAACTTTAAATTTTTTGTTTTTTCATTCAGTTCCCGTTTTCTCTCTTCAGAAATCATTGGAATTCTCCTTTGTTTTTTATCAATAACTGCTGATACCATTCTTTTTACATGTTCTTATATTACAGCTTTCTTTTTTAATTTTTCTAACTTCTTGAACGTTAATCCAGTCGCTTGCATGATATTGTCACCACTTACACCCATTCCCAATAATATCAACGCTGTCTCCAATTTTACCTCTTTTTTCCCTTTCTTAATGCCTTTTTCAACTCCCTCTTTATAGGCTTCTTCTTTAAGCATATTAATGTGCATTGAACAGTTAGAATAAGGTCTTGGTAACGAATCGATTGATTTGTCTTCAAGGGGAAGCGGTCGCTTATTAGAATTATGAATTCCAAGAGGTTTAATAGGACTTTCAGTATCCATTGCACATCCAACACTTATTCCTAATAAAGTTAGCAAAACTATCTTTTTCATTTTTGCCTCCATTTTTAAATCTTACCTTATTAAAGTTTCTCTTATCTCAAATCACAGATTGATCAAATTATAGATTTCACTCACTACCTGTAAAAAAAGTCGGATTTGAGCGTTGACAGGTATGTTCATGACCTCAAAGTATTCAACGTCATTAAAAAGGCATAGAGCTTGTCCCCCAACGAACTCTACACCCTTTATCTACCATGAGACATCGATAAGCTACACAAAATAAGCTTCTAAAGAAAGAGGAAAAGTTTATATTTTTTCTTAGCTATAAACAATTTTACCAAAGTTAAAGGCAAGCAAAAAGCCAAGAGATCTGCCCTTATTTTTGGCCATTTTTCGTCTCAAGCTTCTTATGAATTCGGGTATGCACACACTTCAGCAAAATCTTTTGAATAATCTTTGCTAATTAAACGATAAGAACAGCCAATTCGCTTCTCAGATTGGGATCTTTTCTTAAGAGTTGTGCGAACAAAAGCCTTAGCCTCTTGAAGTGTAAAAAAGCTGTGGATTTTTTGATGTGACCCGCCGCCGTAACGCCCGTAAGCTGTCAGGACGCACCAACTTCCAAACAGCCCTTTCTCCACGCGGATTTGATAAACTCGATTGAGATTAAGTTCTGGTTTTTCAGCTCTAAGAGTTAAATTTAAAAACTGCATAAACTTGGCACTCCTTCTTAGAGGAAGAAAAAAGCAAAATCTCATGTTTTATGTGAAAGTCAGAGAGAAAATTGCTAAAAATTTCTTTCACAGAATTAACTCTGAAGCATAACACGGTATCTGCATTATACCGCGTTTTTAAGACTCATCATCATCTTTATTCAACTGCAATCTTATACAATTCATCGCTTCTTCAAAAACGTCAAAGATATAATTTTTGGTGATTTCTGTTTCTTTGCAATGTTCAATAACGAG
>CANFPP010000062.1 GCA_947449005.1 Holosporales bacterium
TATTCAGCCAAAACCGACGGCGGTACACTCAGCCAGTACACTGGCGGTGAAGCCTGGTCATTACCTCAGCAATCAAGGCCGCTCTGCTTCACCATTAACTCTTCCCCATACATCCTTCCCAGGCTCTTGAGCTTTTGACAGCTCAAGCATAGGACATCTGTACTTCTCTACCCTTAAACGCAGCAGACACCGCTTTTACGTAATTTTACTTACTTAAAGGTAGACCAACACTAATACGAGGCGAGTAGGAGAAGAGCCCATCATTAATGGAGACTCTGTTTTTTAAGAAAATCCGGCTAATAACTTTGAATTCAGAAAACTTCTTATCATATTCCGGTAATGTGATGTTGAGAGTTTAATGGATTTTTGAGTTATTATTTTTCTTTAAAAAACCCCGCATTCTTGTCGGTTACAGGTAAAGAATAAATCAAAAAAAGAAAAAATGTCAAATTTTAAAAGTGGCCGTAATTATGTTTTTGGGTGACTATTTTTGCATGAGATCCTGGTGTCGAGCACAAGGATGACAGCTAGGGGAAGGAGGTGACACTGAGGGAATGGGGATAAAAATGATAGTAAAAAGAATAGCAACAAAGTGTGGAAAAAGATGGTAAAATGAAAAATGAGTAGAGATATAGAATGGTAAAAAATGAGTATCGTTTCGGGATTTGTTGTTTTTCAAATGATTTGGTGGATTGTTTTATTTACAGTCTTACCAATTGGAATAAAAACAGCTCCAGACAAAATTCAAACAGGATTTGCAACCAGTGCGCCTATTCAACTAAATTTGCGCAAGAAGCTGCTTACAACAACCCTAATATCAATTATCTTGTGGAGCGTTATTTTTATAATTATGTACTTCGAGCTTATCTCAATTTACTGATTACAAAACGCCTTTTTCTGTCATTAAAGTTTTCAGCTCACCATTATCAAACATCTCGCGGATAATATCACAGCCGCCAATAAACTCACCCTTAACATACAACTGTGGAATGGTAGGCCAGTTACTGAAATCTTTGATTCCTTGGCGTGTTTCTGGATCAACCAAAACATCAACAGCCTTAAAAGGGACATTAAGATTTTTAAGAATTTGAACAACAACAGCAGAGAACCCGCATTGCGGCATTTCTGCGTTGCCTTTCATATACAAAATCACTGAATTATTTTGTATATCGCTTTTGATGCGATCTCCAATTAAAATACCACTCACGAAGACTCTCCTGTAATTTGTGTAGGCGTTGGGATAGAGGTTTTTAAAGCAAGAGCATGAAGCTCGCCCCCCATCTTGCCCTGTAAGGCTTGATAGACCATTTGATGTTGTTGTATGCGACTTTTTCCAATAAAGAATGACGAAATCACTTCTGCTTGAAAGTGATCATTATCTCCAGCTAAATCATGGATTCGAACCTGTGCATCAGGAATAGCTTCTTTTATAAGATGTTCGATTTCATCTGAGGGCATTGGCATGGATAAATCTCTTAAACTTGGACTAAGGGTGCATTGATACTGACAAGGGAGCTTTCAAGAGAGATACCGAGTTTTTCAGCAACTTCTTGATAAAACGCAGAGTCATTAACTTCTTCTTCAGAAACCTTAATTCTACTTTTATCTAAACGCAACCCAGTTTTAACATCAAGAAGGTGACAAGTATCAGGACTGATTTCATCAATTAAAATGATTTGTGTATCATCGATAAAGTCAGCAAGGTAAGCTCTGCCAAATTCTAAGGAAATCGTTACAAGGCGAATTCCAAGAGCGAGAAATTGCCCAGACAAATAATCATTAATTCGTTGAGCTGCTGCTAGAATATCTTCAACTTCAGATTCACTCGCCCAGCCTAAGCTAATAACATGCCGATCCGAGATAACAGTATCGGTTGTGTCTGATGTTCTAAGATGAAATTCAGGGAGAGGCTCTGGTAAATAAGTGCCCTCTTCCAACCCTAAACGCTTTGCAAAATAGTCTGCTGCAATATTGTGCATAACAATTTGAAAAGGCAAAGGTTCTGCGGCGCGAACAAGCTGTTCACGCGAATTAAGACGTTTTATTAGGTGTGTTTCTATTCCCAAATCACCAAGGCGACTCATTAATAAATCAGAGATCCTATTATTGACGATCCCTTTTCCAGGTATTTTCTTTTTGGGCTGGGTTACGGTCTCTTCAGCTTCTGTAACAGGCGGAGATGATGCTTCGATATCATCTTTAAAATAGAGAACAAAAGTCCCTGGTTCAATACCATCACACAAAACCTTGCCTGAGCCCTCATAGAGATGACGACGACGTGGTGCAGGTTTTTCGCTGATAATTCTGGGCCTAAAGCCTATTGGCATTAATAAACCTCTCTAAAAAGTTAACTAACATATAACAACTTCTAATACGAATAGCAACGAAATGCTTAATTGACAAAATACTTAACTAATAGGTAACTACTTTTTTATAAAGTTCAACCATGTTTTTTTGAGATCCTGGATGCCCGGCGCCAGGATGACAGTGCGGGAAGCAAAGTCAGGATAGTATGGTAGAGAGAGACATTGTTTGTTGTCATCCTGGTGCCGGGCATCCAGGATCTCTATATAAATCTGATGAACTATAAATTCCTTTTACAAAATTGCAAGCTCATTGTCTTTCACAGTTACACGAATGATGTCGTTGTCTTTCAGATCTCCTGATAGAATTTTTGTAGCAAGAGGATTCTGTAAACTACGCTGAATAACTCGCTTCAAAGGACGTGCACCATAGACCGGGTCATATCCTGCTTCTGATAACCAAGAATAAGCATCTGTATCAAGCTGAAGAGTCATTTTATGCTCTTCAAGACGTTTCGCTAATTGCTGAATTTGAATCTCGACAATTTGAGCCATGTGTTTGCGATCAAGGCGATTGAAAATCAAAATCTCATCCAAACGGTTCAAAAACTCAGGACGGAAAGCAGCTTTAACACTCGCCATAACTTGATCTCGAACTTGTGGCGTTATTTCCTCATGAAGAGATAACGCTTCAGAACCAAGATTTGAGGTGAGAATAATAATCGTATTCTTAAAATCAACAGTGCGACCCTGGCTATCCGTTAAACGGCCATCGTCAAGAACCTGCAGAAGAATATTAAAAACGTCTTTGTGTGCTTTTTCAACTTCATCAAATAAAATGACTGAATACGGATGACGACGAACCGCCTCCGTTAATTCTCCCCCTTGCTCAAACCCCACATATCCGGGAGGAGCGCCAATTAAACGAGCAACAGCATGCTTTTCCATATACTCAGACATATCAATACGGATCATGTTTGATTCATCATCAAAGAGAAAAGTCGTCAATGCCTTTGTCAACTCCGTCTTTCCAACGCCAGTTGGCCCTAGAAACAAAAATGACCCCATAGGCCGATTCGGATCTTGCAACCCAGCGCGAGAGCGTCTAATGGCACTGCTGATAGCAGAGATTGCATCATCTTGTCCAATAACGCGCTTTCTGAGAGTATCTTCCATAGCTAGGATTTTTTCGCGCTCTCCAGCTAACATTTTCTCAACGGGAATACCCGTCCAACGCGCAACAATAAGAGCAATGTCTTGCTCTGTTACTTCTTCCTTTAGGGATTTTTGAGTTTGGCCTGTTTGACTGTCTTGTATTCTTTTTTCTACGTTGGGAATTAAACTGTAACGAATCTCGCCAGCACGAGCAAGATCTCCTTTTCGTTGTGCAATTTCTAATTCAGATCGTAAACTATCAAGCTCAGCCTTCACTTTACGTGAGTTCTCAAGAGTTAACTTCTCCGTTTTCCAAACACTGCTAAGCTGCTCTAATTTTTCCTCTAAACCTGTAAGTTCAATTTCGAGCTTATCTAGGCGTTCTTTTGAAGCAGTGTCACTTTCTTTTTTAAGAGCTTCCCGTTCAATTTTTAACTGAATAACACGGCGATCAAGCTCGTCAATGTCTTCTGGTTTAGAATCAACAATCATCCGCAACCGACTGGCGGCTTCATCCATAAGATCGATCGCTTTATCAGGCAAGAAGCGATCACTAATATATCGGTTTGAAAGCGTACATGCCGCGACGATTGCACTGTCACTAATTCTAATACCATGGTGAAGTTCGTATTTTTCTTTGAGACCACGCAAAATAGAAATTGAATCTTCAACAGTTGGTTCATCAATCATAACGGGCTGAAAGCGACGCGCTAATGCTGGATCTTTTTCGATGTGCTGACGATATTCATCTAAAGTTGTCGCGCCAATACAGTGGAGTTCTCCTCTCGCCAAAGCCGGCTTTAGCATATTTGAAGCATCCATCGCTCCATCGCCCTTACCAGCACCAACAAGCGTGTGAAGCTCGTCAATGAATAAAATAACATCGCCATCAGCGTGCGTAATTTCCCCTAAAACTGCCTTTAGACGTTCTTCAAATTCACCTCTGAATTTAGCGCCAGCAACTAAGGCGCCGAGGTCCAATGACATTAATCTGGCATCACGCAGAGTCTCTGGAACATCACCATTAACAATTCTGATGGCTAAGCCTTCTGCGATTGCTGTTTTTCCAACGCCTGGTTCGCCAATCAGCACTGGATTATTTTTTGTCCTTCGAGAGAGAACTTGAATGGTCCGGCGAATTTCTTCATCACGGCCAATCACTGGATCAATCTTTCCCTCACGAGCGGCCTGAGTCAGGTCACGAGCATAGCGATTTAAAGCATCATAACTATCTTCGGCACTGCTAGAGTCTGCCTTTCGGCCCTTACGGAATTCTGTAATAGCTGTATTAAGCTTTGATGGCGTGATTCCCGCTTTAGAAAAAAATGTACTTGTTGGCGGAGTAACAACGAGGGCAAGCAAAAGCATTTCCATGCTGACGAATTTATCGCTCACTTGGTCTGCCGCTTTTTCAGCTGCCTCAAGAACTTGCGCAACTTCAGTTGAGAGATAGACTTGCCCAGAACCGCTCCCTGATACCTTTGGAAGCTTATTCAACTCCCCCTCAATAGAAGTTAATATCCCTTGAGGTTGAACTCCACACGTTTGAATAAGTTGGCCGCATAAGCCATTTGGATCATCTAACAAAACTTTTGCAATATGAAAAGAGGTGAGTTTTTGGTGTCCCTCTTTTGTTGCCAACATTTGGCTATTTTGAATCATACCCTGAGTTTTTTGTGTATACCGCTCTATATTCATCGATTTTCTCCCTTATTTTTGTTTTTAGAAAAAAATACTGTGGAACAAGTTTTTATACCGCTGGAACATCCTCTGCGATAGGTTTTGGTTCAACCTTGCGGCGAAGCTGAATTTTATTTCTATTCTTTTTAACAGGTGGCACTGCTGCTGTTTCAACAGGAGCTTCACTCGAGGCTTCACTAGGAGCATCAATAACTGCAGCAGGTTCTTCTGCAGGTACTGGTGATTCTGTTTTTTCAGGCGCAGGAGGTGTTGCTGTTGCAACTGCACGCTGCTGCTGTTGACGATCATTAAATGAACGTTCTTGAGCATTACGCTCGTTAATCAATCTCAAATAATGCTCGGCGTGTTGATAATAACCTTCAGCAACAACACGATCACCGGTTGTTAATGCCTCTCTGGCTAAATTCGTATATTTTTCATAAATTTGATGAATATTGCCCTTAGGATTATTATTTGGCCTGCCTCTATTATGATCGGAATTTCGATGATCCGAGTGCCCCTCATAACCTGAATCAGAAGAAGGTTTGTGGTGAGGGCGCCCCCCGTTGGTTCTTCCTCGTATCTTTTTCATCATGTTGTTGGGTTTCATGTGTTCGTGCATTTAAGGTCATTAATCCTTTTATAATCGGCAACTATATATTGTTTGGAACATGGTATGTGTGAACGTAATTTTATAAAATTATCGTTCTCTATTCTTAACTGCTCAGGTTCGGGATTTATTCCAGATTTGTGTGAACATATTTTGAGAATAATAAACTCTAATCTTAAAACCCCTTTTTACGCAACATTTTTATGTACAAATATTTTTGTTAAAGAAAGAAAAGTTATTTTGGTGGTTAAGAATGAAGATGCTCAGGATGGCATTTATGACGATTGGAGCATCTTTGTTTTGGATTCTGATGAATTTTTATACCGATCTGATTCCAAATCAATCACTAACATTAAATAGAGATCTTTATCCTTCTTTTGTGAATGGTGGCCGTGTTCTAAAATGAGGTGCAACGCATTAGAGTGTTTGTTGATAAGACAGGCACAGAAAGGCGTTGCAAATGAGAGAATACAAACAATTAGGATATGAAGAAAGAATAAAATTGGCAGCGCTTCGTCAATCGCAGTCATCACTAA
>CANFPP010000063.1 GCA_947449005.1 Holosporales bacterium
CCTTGTCCTGAAGCTTTAATCACAGTTTGCGCTAAATTTAAGGTTGTTGATTGAATCGGTTGATAAATCCAATCCCAATAATAGCTCGATCCTTGCAAAAAAAGGCCAACCCACAAAAAAACCAAAAAAGTTTTGATCGTGTCAGGCCAGTCGATGTCGCCTTTGACACTCCAATTAATCCCCAGTTGCCAAATCACCCAAATCGCCGCAAACGTATTAAAAAGGACGCTGCAATTGGGGGCCAAAACATCAAACGTATTTCTGGCATAGCTCTGCGCTAACATATCCAGCTGGCCGTAAATGCCACAACTCGTACATGCCATGCTAAATGCCTCCTAGATTAAAAAATAAAAACATCATTTCCCTGCCCGGCTTTGCAAACTTGGGTTAAACGCCAGAGGCACTTGGTTAGCGGCAAGACTGGCTTGGATTTCTGATTGATTGACCATCATTAAGCGTAAATTCAAGATCTCACTGGCAATAACAACCAACAGTTCATTTGTAATCATTTGATCTTGACGCAAGTTTGTTGAGCTCGCGGCTTTCCTCTTTAAAGCTTCAATGCGTTTTTGTGCATCACCGGCATCTTTTCGCTGTTGGCCGGCTAAAGCTAATGTATTAACGGCGGCTTCTTTCACCAAGTTTTGGCGCGTTTGCAACACTTCTTGCTGTTTTTCAAAGGAGAATTCTTGCGGAGTTACAGGCGGAAATAGCAGAGCTGAATAGGCACCCGCCGCACTAACCAAATTACAAAAGTCTAAGTTCGGTCTAATTTTACTAAAACCGAGGAGGGAGTTTTTCATGTCGCCAAAGGGATCACTACATTTACCAAAGACTGAAAGCAAGCTCATCAATGGATTGGTAAGGTTAGTTCCAAGACAAGAGTTCATGTCCTGCATCCGGCTATTAACCGAATTGGTGACATTAACCAACGTTCCCAATTGCGTTACACTTTGCATCACATTGGCAGATGTGGTGGGATCATAAACCACTTGAGTCGCCTGAAGCGAAGAGCCAATCCCAAGCAAGATCAAAATAGACTTTACAGTAATTTTTACTGACCTTGTGAGCCTAGAGCATCTTCGGGTTATCAAAAATGTATTCCGCCGTTTACCTTCTAAAAAACAATGTTTTTCCACGCAGTTAGAGAAAAAATCAGTAAGAACAGAGGGACGTTTTAAAGATATAAATCTCATACTGAAACCTCCAAATAGCGATCTGTCCAATTTTCAAGGCCAAACTGTGCTTGTAGCTGTTTGACAAGTTGAACGGAGTCACTGCCGGAACGATAGAGTTTGAGATAAGGACCCAGGGGAGACAAATCGATATCCAGAATAACTGCTTCGTTATTTTCAGGGGCAATGCGTTTAACAAGAACAGCCCGTCTTGGGGTGTTTTTTGTGGTTCCTTTGATGAAGGCCCATTGATCATCGGTGATATTGAACATTTCATAAGCTTGACGGTCAGCATTCGGGTTTGAGAACAAAAAGACGGTTTGGCATTGGTTTAAAATCGTGTCTTTAATTCCAGAGGCCTCAATTGCACTTGCATCTTGAAAACACACGCTAATTGAGCCTCGCAATTTGCGGTGTTCTCGAAACAACTCTTTGACATGACTTCTAAATAGAGGATCCTCCAGCATGGGCGCTGACTCATCAATAAAGATCATATGCGGCAGCGCCTTGTCTTTCATTTGATCGCGAATTCGATGCATGACATAGGTCACCATGGCGGCATAAGCCACCGGATCTTGTTGGAGTGAGGCCATTTCAAAGGTAACAAGACGATTCTGATTAATATCAAGACTATCGGTTTGCCCATTAAACCAGCGTGCTTGCTGCGTTGACCCAACCCACTTTCGAAGCGACGCCTTTAAGGGACTCCCCACGTCAATTGCCGATTCATAGATAGAAGAGAGGATCCGAGCCTCCATCGGCAGTTCAAAAATAGCATCCACAGCTCGGTTCACGGCTAGAAGAGACTCATCGTCTTCAACGCTGCCCAATTGCATTAAAAAGCGCGACAAAAATGCACGGTTAGTCGGTGTATCGTCACATTGCAACGGATTGAGTGAGAGGAAGCCTTTTTCACCCAAATCGATAAACTTACCTCCAACAGATTCGGTAAAAATGCGTGTGCCGCTCAAGCGATCAAAAATATAAGCCCGAAGGTTATCATGTCGCAGAGCGCCGCCAATCAAATGTTGAAAGAAAGTCGTTTTACCGCTACCACTGGGAGCCACAACCAAACTATGCGCTAACTCTTCGCGGCGTTCTGATATATGCAGCTGCAAGCTATAAGCTGAGCCGCTCACAGTCTTAAACATTCTGAGGGGTCCCTGCCCCCAATCACAAGACTCGACACCTTGCTGATCTTTTGAAAATGACAAAAGGTTTGCGACATTTTGAGAAAAGAGTTTATTGACACGAACGCGTTTTAAAAAGCCGGGAAACTGACTCAGCCACAACCATTCAGCTGCCTGCGTTTCAACTGCCGGTTTAAGATTCTGCATTCTAAAAATACGCCGTACTTCTTGGATCATCTTTTGCAGGTGCTCTTTGGTGTCAGCACTCAGAATTAACGAGACTTGTGCTTCATAAAGAGTACTTTGACCACTATCAACCCACTCAATCGCCGTGTCATATTGTTCTCTCACATGGTGTGTGTAGAACAAAACAGCTGCTTGTTTTTGGGCGTAGCTTAGAATCGAGCGAGCAACGGCTTTGTTTTTTCCGGCCAACCAATGAATTAAGCGAAACTCACACGGGAGCATTGAGAGTTCTGCAAACACTGTATCAGACAAACTGTCATGCCACTGTTTGATGGAAAGAACCGCACTGTATTTTCTGTTCTCACCATCAATCTGCTCAATAATTCCTGTCGAGGGATGGAAGTGAACTGTGCTTGAGGTCATGCGCTCGGATAGATTGTCTTTCACGCCATCCAAAGGATGCTCAAATCCATTAATCATCTGTGACCAAAAAGAGAGAAGAGTCCCTGCTCTCCTCTTTTTATCTTCTCTATCAACAGCTGAGGTTAAGAGTTCCGGTTGGTAAGGGCTAAGATAATCCAATACCGAATCAACTTGATCTTGCCAATTCTTATGGGATTTTTGCGATTTCTTACGCGGCTTTTCTGTCATCACAATAAAGTATTGAGTGCGATAAGTCTTTTGAAACTGAGCATCCCACCGTGTTTGAATTTCTTGTAAAACAGAGTTATTATTTTTTGAAGAAGATTTATTTTCAGTAAACGACACCA
This sequence comes from Holosporales bacterium, assembly GCA_947449005.1. Classification (GTDB taxonomy): domain Bacteria; phylum Pseudomonadota; class Alphaproteobacteria; order Paracaedibacterales; family CANFPP01; genus CANFPP01. Next base: position 3,262 of record CANFPP010000063.1, read on the forward strand.
ATTGCCGTTGGGTAATGACGGTAAATTCTAAGTCATCCTTGGCCATAACATCCAACCAAGCTTGACGATTGTTCAAGAGAATAATTTTTTCTTCTTTGGTTTTAGCACCATAATCTAAACCGCGTAAGTGAATGACCTTTACCCGCGTCCCATCTTTACAAACAATCGTTTCTCCATCTTCTGCCAATTGGTCAAATGGCAGAAGATCACTTAAAAATACTTCCTTGGGCGACGGCAATAAGGCTTGTTTGAGAATTGGTAAACATAAGCTGCTAATCCCCGCTCCCACGGCTAGTGTTGCTAAGCTTGCCGATAGAACAACAGGAAGCTGAGCGGTAATTTCCTCAACCGACATAACGGTGCCCCTTTTCTAAGAGAAACATTGGCGTTGATTTGCAGCGCAACCGCACCTCTAAGACTTCCATAAAATTAGGGTCTTTATAGGTAAGAGCAATAGCCAGCATTTGCACCAACGCAAAGGCACAGAAGATTTTGACGGAAGCCCCTAAAAAGAGAATTGCAAAAACCGAAAGTCCAATATTCCCCATTGTTGCTTTCCAAGAGGCCCCCACAATCGTTAAAGGTCCAGCAACAGCGGTCAAAACGGGTGTGTTCATCAAAAACATGCCTTTTCTAACCGATTTCTAGGAAAGACAAGAAAACATCAACTGTTGCAATCACAATTGCGACAACGACAATCACGCCACCCCAGCGCCAGTTAAGTCGGCCCCCCAATGCTGCAATCAACCAAACAACAAAACAAACGGCAATCGCAACTTTTGAAAAATTTAAAAGTCCGCCTTTGATAAAATTACCTTTGGCAATGGGCTTAGCAAAAATATTGGCAATGCTTGGTTCAATCAAGCAAACCAAACAAAAGGCAATGAAAAAAATGAACGACCATTTAGAAAACCGCATTAATAATCTCCTTTTCATATATCAGTTATGCAAAAAATGCACAATAATTACTTATTTATTACAATAATTTGACATAGCAGATTCGGAAACAAAAATGCAAGTATTATTTTATGAAAACAACTTTTATAGATTATAAGTTGCACATTAATACTTTTGTTTACTAAAATTATAAGTAAATAATAGATTTAAGACTGATATTTTTTAGGTCTAACTCGCATAGAATCAAGGCTTATGCAAGTTCATACGGCCTGATCAAAGAATCAGAAGGGATTTGCCATTGCAGGTGAATTTTCCAAATCATAGGAACTGTTAAGGGGATCTGTTTATCTAAGAGATCCTGAGCCAACGCCAAAGATCCCAGCACCTTCCCTAAATCTTCCACTCCATACTCTAAAAAACCCATATGCAACTGAATAGCCTCAATCGGATGCGCATGCCGCATCGACCAGTGATCCCGCTCATAAGCATCTAGAAGTTCTACAAGGATTTCATAAAGGTTATACTCATATGTACCAGGAATAGACTCCCACAGCTCATCGATTTGCTGCATCGCTTCTCTATAATCCCTATGGTTATGAAGATATTTTAAAGGCATCATAGGCCCCTCCGCTTCTGATCAAAGGTTGATGATTTGGTTTCTAAAAGATTTACGTGTCGCAGCCACAGCTTCAATAAAAATGGCAGGAGATTTAATTCTGGCCGACAGAAAATACGGCTTTGAGGAAATTTGAAAGGTGATTCCTGTTTGAGAAAGTTTTGTCTGCCGAAAGGATAGCACTATCTCTTCGACAAAAGTTGCTGATTGAGCCGCATCAACCCAAGCCCGAAGCGGTTGTTCTGCATCTGGATATGCTTTTATAAACTCAATCAGTTTATCTTTTTTAAGAACTCTCATAAGATTCTTCCTATCTTTGATCCAACAAATTACAACTATTAATGTAGTTAATAACAATAATAGTTGTAATTAATGGCTATTACAAGAGATTTTCCGGTATTTATTTTTGTTTGGCTAGAAAGGAGAAAAAAGATACTATGAAGAAAATAATCCATTAGAAAAAGTTTGCGGATGAATCATGATAAGCTAAGAGAAAGAATTCTAAGAGATTTAAAAGAGAGCAATCAATCGATTAGAAGCGTTGAAAAGCTAGCAGGACTGGGGAGAGGATCTTTGTACAATTTTCTTGACGGCCACACAAAATCTCCCACTCTTGAAACTCTATATGCCCTTTCAGAAGTACTCAAACCTGATCTCAGTGAATTGCTAGGAATAGTTTCCGACAAAGAAGCTGAGAATAATCAACAAACAGCTAATCTTGAACTTTTTATTTCTGTCGTTGAACACATAAAACAATTTCTGTTAAATTATAAGTTGTCTGTGACAAATAAAAAGCTCTTAGAATTATTGAAGGAA
>CANFPP010000064.1 GCA_947449005.1 Holosporales bacterium
ATCTCTTTAATAAAAAACATCAAGTTGAAAAAAAACTAAAATTTCTCCTTTTTTTTCTAAATTTATGGTGTTATCTCTGACTCCAGGCAAATAGCTAATTTTTTGAGAAACATAGTGACTTTACACTATCTAAAACCAACGATTAAAGCGGAACCTCTTACTTGGCGTTGGTACGCCTGGTCTTATTTAATTTCTCCTGTAACAGCCGCTGCTAACATTGTAGAGCGACATCTCAAGATTATGCAATCTTATGCTCAAAACCCTAAAGTTCATGCCCAGGCGGTCAAAGACCCTAAGATGCTAGGGGGACCTTTTATTGACTATGAAACAGACAGAACCGAAGAAATTAAAGAGCTGATTGCTCTTACTAAACAAGAGTGCCAGCCTCTTATAATTTTGAATGATGCTTTAAAAGAGTTTGATCGACTTTTACAGAGCGAAGCTAAAGGAGATTCCCTTGAAGGAATCTACCAAAAGATTCCTGAGGCTTTAAAAGGGATGATAGAGTTAGTCTATGATTTAAATAATCATCCTTCTATCCGTTTAATTGAGTCTTTTTTCTATAAAACTTACTACACCACAAAGCATCAAACTATTTCTTTGTCCAACGTAACCAGCGACTATAGAAAGTTTGTCTTAAGCACGCCACGGCTTGATCAAGAAGATGAAGTATATTTAGATGTCGCGTTTTCTGATACGAAACTAGATCATCTTTTTCGCATGAAAGAAGAACCTTCAAACTTAACTGAAATAACACAAATGTTTGATATTCCTTCGTCAAAACAATCGTTATTTGAATCCTTCTTTACCACGACCCCGCCTTTAAAAGTAGAAGATAAAAACTACCACGGAGAAGGCATCCGTTTAAGATATTTTGGCCATGCTTGTATGTTAGTGCAAACTAAATCGCTTTCTATCCTATTTGATCCGCTCATAAGCTACCCTATACAGGAAGGCAATATACCAAGATATACCTTTGAAGATCTTCCTGATCAGATAGATTATGTGATCATAACCCATAATCATCAAGACCATCTTATGTTTGAAACTCTTTTGCAGTTAAGACACAAGATTAAACACATTGTCTTTCCTGAAAATAACAAAGGTTCACTCCAAGACCCCTCTATTAGACTTATTTTGCAGCATACTGGATTTAGCTCACTTATCGAACTAGAAGAAATGCAAACGATCCCCCTAGATGACGGAGAAATAATAGGTCTTCCTTTTTTTGGAGAACACTCAGATCTTAATATCCGCTCAAAGCTTTCTTACTGTATAAAACTAAAGGGAAAAAGCTTTATGTTTGCAGCTGACTCCAATAATTTAGATACCTTTTTGTATGATCATATTCTTAATTATCTAGGCTCATCAATCGACATGCTCTTTTTAGGAATGGAGTGCGATGGAGCACCGTTAAGTTGGCTTTATGGCCCTCTTCTTTCAACTCCTTTAAGCAGAGGATTTGACAGAAATAGAACTTTATCAGGTTCTAATTTTGAAAAGGCATGGGCAATTACTCAAAAACTTCAATGCAAGCAAGTTTATATTTATGCCATGGGGCAAGAGCCTTGGTTAGAATATATATCTTCTTTAAAATACTCACCTACTTCTATCCAAATTATAGAATCAGACAAATTCATTGAAGCATGCCGATCAAATAACATCGAGTCTGAAAGACTCTTTGGTAAGAAAGAATGGGTATTAGAATGAAGCAATTAAAACCTGTTCACTCTCCACAATCTTCTGTTTATTCTCTGATTAACAACTTCATACTTGAAGATCCTCCTATCCGAACACAAGAAGAAAATTTTGTGTGGGAGAAAATGGTAAGTAATGTGATCAAATCCTTTGATCAATATTCAGAGTTTATCTATCCTCCTTTTAGAGAAGGTTTTTATAGTTTAGAGTTAGATAATTTTTCTATTCCAAGTATTAATACTCTCAATCACAAATTAGCTTCGATTGATTGGCAGGCCATATATGTTAATGGTTTTGTTCCTGCTGGTATTTATGCCCTAATGTTAGCAAATCAATTTTTTCCTGTATCAGTTACTTTAAGACCTCTAAAATATTTTGATTATTCCGCTGCACCTGATTTTGCACATGATATTCTTGGACATTTACCCATGCTTTTTGTTAAAGAATTTAGAGAACTTTTAAAAAAATGGGCTACGAAAACTTCTCAGTGTAACATTACTTTTTTAGATGAGGAAACCTATAGGTTAACAGCAGCTCTTATAAGAGAAAAAGAAGAAAAAAAGCCAGATTATTCCAAAATTAGTGTCCTAACCAAGAGCTTAAATAACGTTTATGACCAACTTAATGCTAACCCTTCTGATTTAAGCATTCTTGCTAAATATTATGGTTGGTCTTTTGAGTTTGGCGTTATCAAAGATAATGGAATTCCTAATATATTTGGAGCCGCTATCGTCTCTTCTTCAAAAGAGACGCAAAATATATGTGAAGGAAAAGCTGCTCTTATAGAATTCAATGAAGATACATTGAAAACAGGCGTTAACTATACAAGCCTTCAAGATAAAGTTTTTTATGTAGAAGACTTTTCAGCCTATAATCACCATCTTCATAATCTTTAATAAACATAAATGATCGATATATTTAGCTCTTATATCATTACAGAGTCAAATCTTGGGGCTCAGTGTGCTGAGATTTTTTTAACCGAAGGTCATCAAGTCCTAGGTATTATTTCAAATAATCAAGATGTTATTAAATGGGCACTTGACCACAATATTCCCTATTTTTTGACTCTTAAAGAGTTTGAAAACACGAAACCAGCTAAAACATTCGATTACCTGTTTAGTATTGTTAACAGTCAAATTTTATCACCTCAACTTCTTGAATACCCTCGATATATTGCCATCAATTATCATGATGCTCCTTTACCAAAGTATGCCGGAGTTCATGCAACTTCCTGGGCTATTCTAAACAATGAAAAAAATCATGGTGTTTCTTGGCACATCATGAGCTCTCTTGTTGATACAGGAGATATTCTTAAACAAGTAATTTTTCCAATAGAACCTGATGAAACCGCTTTAACTCTAAACTTAATATGTTATACGCAAGCAATAGAAACCTTTAAATTATTAGTGAAAGATATTACTGAGGAAACAATTCATAAATACCCTCAAAATTTGCAAGATAGGAGCTACTTCGGAGCTCATCAAAAACCACAAAATGCTGGAATTGTAGACTGGAATACATCTGCTCAAAATATTGACAGACTCTATCGAGCTTTTTATTTTGGGAATTATCAGAATAAACTAGCAACATTTAAGCTCCTCATTGACCAACAAATCTTTTTTCCTCATAAGCTGGAAGTTTTGCAGAAAAAGACGAAAGCTGAGCCTGGTACAATCGTTAAAATACAAACGAATGCTCTACAAATTACCACAGAAACAGAAGACGTCCTTATTGGGGATATTACAGATGCCCGAGGAAACTCTTGGACGATCTCTTCTCTAGCAAATGATTTTAATTTCTATGAAGGCTACCCGTTCTCAACTTTAGATAAAAGTATGGAGAGAAATCTTTATCAACAGCTTATCGCTCTTTCTCCTTATGAAGATTATTGGGTTAATACTCTTCTCCATTCCACATCTACTAACCTCTCCTTTATGGATTCAAACTCAAAAAAATCTAAGAACCAACACCTTCAAAAAGAACAAGGTAATCAAAACTGCTCATTTATCACCTACGAGATAGATGAAAAAATAATTAAAGACGCTTTTGAAAAGTTTAAAGAAGCGTCTTTTGTGGATATATTAAGTAGTGTCTTTATGAGCTATCTGTCTCGCTTAGATAATAAAAACACGCTTAGTATAAGTTATACAGACCCCTCTCTCAAACAGCTTACAAAATCATTAGATCCTTTTTTATCTCTTGATATTCCTCTAATAATTGAGGATTTCCATTTTTTAACAGGGGAAGAAGCTGTTCAAAAATTTATAGAGAAAAAAGCTAACGTACTTAAACACAAGACATTTTCCTTAGATATTAAAGAGAGATATCCCTCTTTAAAAGAACGAACTTATAGCAAATCTGATATTAAAATTAATATCGTAAAACCAGAAGAAGATATTCTAAAAACTCAGCATAACTATTTTCTAGAAATAAACATCTCTTCAGAAGGAGAAAAATACACCTTAGCTTTCTCGTCTGAGCTTGTGGAACAAGAAAAGCAATTTATAGAGTCTATTCCTGGCCATATAGTTACGTTATTAATAAACCTGCTTAAAGAGCCTTCCGCTCCTATTCAAACGTTGTCTCTTCTAATGGCTCAAGAGCAGCATCAACTTCTGATAGAGTGGAACGATACCCAAACAGAATATCCAGAACACAAAACCGTTCATCAGTTGTTTGAAGAGCAGGTCAAAAAAACTCCAGACAATATTGCTGTTGTCTATGAAGATCAACAACTCACCTATCAAGAACTCAATGAGAAAGCCAATCAGTTAGCACACTATCTCAGAGGTCTTGGCGTCGGACCTGACACACTGGTAGCGATTGCAGTTGATCGGTCTTTAGAGATGATCATTGGGGTATTGGGGATTCTTAAAGCCGGAGGAGCCTATGTGCCTCTCGATCCAAATTACCCGCAAGAACGCTTGCAGTTTATGCTTGATGACACACAAGCTCCTATTCTCATTACACAAGTGCATTTGCGAGATCGCTTTAAAGAGTATCCTCATCACTGCTTGTGTTTAGAATTAGATAAGGTGTCTAAAGACTTACGAGTCATCAATGAAGAAGAACAGTATGCAGAACAACGTGAGGGACTGGACAATGAATTCAACTCAGTAACGCTTCAAAACTGGAGAACCTTATCGACGCACCCTCATCATAACCCCACATCTATCACCCTTCCCCATAACCTCGCTTATGTTATCTATACCTCTGGATCCACAGGCAAACCTAAAGGAGTGTTAATTGAAAACTCATCTTTATCAAATCACATGCTTTGGATGAAAGAAAAATATAATTTTTCTTATAAGGATAAGATTTTACAACGAACAGCTTATTCTTTTGATGCTTCAATATGGGAATTATTTATGCCCCTCTTATCAGGAGCACAATTAATCATTCCTAATTCTGAAGTTAGCAAAAATCCAGTAATGTTAGTGGATTTAATTTTAAGAAGAAATATTACTAAACTACAGCTTGTGCCTGCTGTATTAAAAATATTTTCTAATAATGAAAGACTAAAAGAGTTAGATACAATTAAACAATTATTTATTGGGGGAGATGCTTTATTAACAGAAGATATTTATCATCTGCCCTATACACTAAGATCCAAAATCGTTAATTTATATGGACCTACTGAGGCATCTATAGATACTACTTCTTATTTTTATGATCCTAAAGAAAATAGAAGCATAATTCCCATTGGCCGTCCTATTAGTAACACACAGATTTACATTTTGGATGCTTATCAGAATCCAGTCCCGATTGGAGTGAGTGGAGAGATTTATATTGGAGGAGCAGGCCTGGCTCGAGGATATCTCAATCGACC
>CANFPP010000065.1 GCA_947449005.1 Holosporales bacterium
ATGTGTCTTTGCGGGAAACACTTGATGGGGTTGGAGAAAACGCGCGCTGGAAAGATGTCGCTTTTTGGTCAAGTGATGAGTTGTGGCAAGAGTTTGAACAATTAATGAAGCCGGATAATCCAAAGTCTCCTTTAAAAAAGCATATCGATGATAAAGTTGTTCGCTCTGTTTCAATCAAAGTGTCTTCACAGGTTGCAGAAAAGGTCTGGCAGGTTGAATGGGAGGCTATCCATCTGCATAACGGTGTTGAGATTGAACGCAATCGCTGGGTTTCAACGTTGTTTGTCGAGATGCGCGAAAACACCCTCAAAAGCGAAGATAAGTTTTTAAACCCGATTGGCTTTACGGTGATTGGCTATGCCGTTTCAAAACGAGAGGATTAAGGTGATGCAATTAATGCGATTGACGATGTTTTGGCTGTTTATATGTTGGGGCCTTTCTCTTGAAGGAAGCAGCAGCGATTTAAGTGTTTCATCCGAAGCGAAAGATGCGGCAGCAATAATAGACCAAGCTGTTGCCGATTCAGAGGTGAGAGAAGGGGGGACACTCAGTACCGGCAATGAAAACGTTGAGCAACATCATGACGGGAAGTATCCAAGATTAGAGCGCCAACATAGCTTAGGGGCCATTCAACAAGCCTTTGATCAGAGCGGCGAGGAAGCAGGTGTTTATAAGGTGACGTATAGTCAACAAACGTTGATTAAACTTCGGCTTCGAGAATTTATGACCACAATCGTTGTTCTGCCTTCTTGGGAAGAAATTGTTGATATTATTGTCGGTGATAAAAGTACGTTTGAGGCGAGTAAAAAGGAATCTCATATTTTTCTTTTGAAGCCTAAAGACTTTATTGGCGCTGATAGCAACATCACGGTTTTGGGGCGAAGCGGCCTTGTTTATACCTTCTATGTTCGATCAGAAGGCTATAATTCGGTGAACTTGCCGGATTTACGGGTGCATGTTCACGTTCCAGGCGATATTCCTCTGCAATTCCCAATTCAGAGCACTTCACAGAATGGGACAAGCCGGAAAGAGGATTTTGATAAGAGAGGGGAGAACCCCTCTCTTCAGCAAGATAGACTGTCTCATCCTATCAAAGATTATCCGCAAATGCTACCGCCTAAAATGGATCGTCTTAATTTTAAATGGTCTATGGCCGGCGATCAAACGATTGCACCGCGTCAGGTGTTTAGTGACGGGGTGAGAACCTGGTTCAATTTTGATGATGGGGCCGGATCAAAGATTGAAGAAAAGGATCTTCCGGTGATTTCAAGAGTTTTGGATGGCGTTGATACGCCCATTAATACCCGCATTGAAGGCAATCTAATTGTCGCTGAGGCAACAGGGGTTTTTACGCTTAAAAATGGCAATCGTATTACCTGCGTTTATCTAACCGATCTTATGGGAGAGAAAAGCTGATGCGCTCTTTCAAGGTAATAGCAGCAAGTATCGGGTTAAGCCTGTTGTTCAGTGGGTTTGCAAATGGTGACTCTAAGGATTTACTGCAACTACCAAAAACAACAAAATTACCACCCACTTTTTATGATTTTAAGCTGCCACCGCCTCCGGCACCGGAACCCGAACCTGTGCCAATTGCGGAATCTGAGCCGGAAAAGCTGCCTTATACCGACCCCAATCCGTCGATTCGAGCGGCGCAAGCAAAACGGCTGCTGCAAAAACGTCGTCTGTTGCAAAGAGACTCTTTAGAAAACGCCTTAGAAAGAGCGTCTCTAAAACAGGAAAACATCAATGAGACGGAAGATTTATACGCGAAAGATCCGCATTATCGTCAGTGGGATCAACGGACTTTAGAAGATAAATTTACCTATCCGGTTGATCGTCGGTGGGTGTTGACGGCGGACCGTTATATTTCAGGGATTTTAGAAACAGAGATTAATTCTGAGGTGCCGGGAAGAGTAACGATAGTCACGCATCGTCCGATCTTTGCAGCTGAAGGTTGGGTTGTTATTTTTCCGCAGTATACGAAGATTATTTGTGAGTATCAGTCGTTAAAAAAGGTTTCGGATAAACGATTAACCTTGAAATGTCTTCGGGCAATTCGCCCGGATGGGTCGAGTTTACTGTTTACCCAAGCCTATGGCACCGATGCGATGGGGCGCAATGGTTTGGTGGGAGATATTGATTACCGAACAGCGGAGCGGTATGGCTCTGCTTTTGTCTTGGCAGGTATTGCCTCGTTAGCAGGTGCCGGCACCAACATTAGCTCAAATCCAATTGTATCTCAAGGCGCGCAAAATCTGTCGCAAAATATGGGCGAGGTTACGGCTAAAGTCTTAGATCAAAATATTGATTTAGCGCCTTTACTGACGATTGAGAAAGGCACCCTGATCCACATTCGCCCGCAAACCGACATTTGGCTTCGTTCCCCGATTACAAAAAGTGAGCTGCTTAAAAATCAACAAAACCAACAAGTGCTAGAACAGAAGAGAGACCCTAACCGGGAACTGAAAGGATATCCTGCTTCATGAATATAATAGCTCTTCTCATCTTATTGCTTTGCTCTTTTATTAAAGATTCTGCGTTAGCCGTTGGTAAAAGCTCACCCTTGCAAAAAGTAACCCTAAAATTATTAGAGTCGATTTCACCGCAAAAGCATGCTTTTGAGGAAGAGATGATTACTTCAAACTTGGGTGATATTTTAAAGGACCCTAAAAACGAAGCCTTAAAATCAGTAAAGGTTTTGGGCCGTAAAAAGCGCGTTAAAGATGCTACTTCTCCCATGACACAAATTATCTGGACAGAGGTCGCATTAGATGCCGAGCCTTCTTTAGAACAAGCGGCGAGAGGTGTGCAACTTCCCCGCATAAATTCTTTAAAAGAACCGATTAAAAAACCTCTGCAATCTGCCTTTGTGCAAAAAGCCGAAGGCGTGCAATCGGGGACACCCATTGAAGCAAAAGGCGATGTTGAAGGTTTATTGGCAGCAGCTCGAAGTCTTTTGATTCGAGCCCAGCGTCAAGGATTTAAAGTTATGCCGCCAACAGTGATTCCTGGGGCGTTTACTTCGGCTCAAGCTCAAGTTCCCTCGACAAAATCACACCAAAGAACTCCTCTCTCTGTTCACCAAGGAATTTCTGGATCAGTCAAACTTGATAAATCTTTGCCACAATCCAGGAAAAATGAGGAAGCATCACCTCCAAAAACTTTCTCAGGCAATGAGGATGGTTATACTTCTCCAGGCTCAAAGGATTCTGATGAGGGGTCTGCTTCAAGTTCCGATCGTTCCTCGAGCAATCGATATTCTGGCTCGGGTGGTTTCTTTTCAGGCGGTTCTTCGTACCAGTCGCCGCGATCTTCTAAAACGGAGACGCCAATCTTTGTGAATGTGCCGGCTTCCCCGTCTTCTGCTTCTGGAACCTCTGATCCTCACTATTCTACACCTTTTCCTGTCGGAAACTCCGATAAAGCTCGATCAAAAAAAGCAAATTTTAGCCGAACTAGGGGAACGCCAACCAACTTGTTTGGTGAAGATAGTGAGAGCAAAGATGAGTTTGAGGATTTTGAATTTCCACTGGGCGAAAGAGAAGATGCAGAAGAGGCGGGCGAGGGCGTTAAAATCCCTAAAATTGAGGTTAAGCTCAATTATGATGCGTGTAGTCCGCGGATTGACTGGCAGTTTAAACAAGTGATTCTTCAAGCCCAAACTCTGACCTTTGCAAATGGAGTGAAAATTGATGAACAAGACTGCGCCGATACCAATAAGCGGTTTTTAATTCAAAAAGATTACAGTTGTTTGGACTGTGAAGATAAGATTGCGCCGGAATCGCCGCCAAAAGAAACTCTCGATGGAGAAATTAATTTTGGCTTTGCGTATGCAACCTACAGATCCTATTGGCTTGATCAAGAGGCTGTGCGATCGAGCCTTGGTGATCTTCAAGCTGATGAGAACCATCCCTTTGCTCTGCTGGAAGAACCGAGCACGTGCGGTTCTGCAATCGATTTAGGCGCCAAAACGGCAACAGCGCAAAGTGAGTTGGTCTATTATAATCGAACAAAGCAGCGGATCGTGGTTCAAAAGTGTCATCCTAGTTTAAAAGGAGTTCCTCTCCCTTTGGTGGCAAGACAGCAAGGCTGTCCTATGGGCCATGATTTTTTGAACAATCGTTCGATGTTTCAAGAACGGTTTGTATTTTTTGTTGGCGGCGTTGAAACTGAAGCGGCACCGTGTCAAGAGACGGGTATTTGGGTAGACCATCAGTTTGAAACGTGTAAACCCTTAGTGGATCCGTCAAACCGACGTTATACGCCGCAATCCAAGCGGTTTGTTGAAAGTGAAAACGGAGAGAAAATCTATGTGTCTCCTTGTGCCCCCGAGGGCGACGACAAGGCTTTGCAAGCAAGCTCAAAAGCTTGCGCAGGCGACCAATATTACCATGATAAGGAGAGTGGCTATTCTTTCTTAAAAGTTAGGTATTTTTACCCCGATCATCGCTACGCACATCAACCCAAGTTTGTGACCCCGTGTGTTGCCTCATACGAAGCTTTTGAGCATAAAGAAATTTTAAAAAGGTTTGAGCATCATGATGATTGTCTGGAGTCTTTGCTCAAAACCGAGATTGGCTTTGAGGGAGTAGATAAGGAATGGGTGGTTGTGATACCAACGCAAGTTCAAGTTTCTAAAAAAGAGCCTTATTCACTTTATGAGACAACAACAGAGCTTTTAGCCGATCAAGCGGTTATTCGCGATCATTGTTTTGAGTATACGCCAAAACGCAAACGTTTGGTTTATCACCGTCCCGACAGCAGTGAGTTTATCGTTTATGAGGCAGCCGGAGAAGCGGGGCCAGTTGATACCTGTACACGCACCGAGGAATCGAGAACCAAGTTTGACAAGGGCGTTATCTCTACCCATCAACCAACCCAAACGGGAACACTTATTGAGGTTGATCATCCGGTTAATTGCGGCTTTGCCTATAGCCGTGATCCTTTAAAAGTGTGGATTTGGAACAAAGCTCAAGAATATAAACGGACCAAACTCACTCTTAAGCGAGGAACTGTTGAATATACGTCTTGGGCGCCGACCGGAACCTATACAGTAACGGGCCTGACAGATTGCCGCAGTCATCATGAAAGCTTGAAACAAGCAGCAACGGCGAATAAAGAGAGCGCAGAAGCGAAAAGAGCCAGCACTCAGGCCCAACAGGAGAGCAATAAAGCGTTTCTGCAAGCGATGCAATCAAAGTATGAAATCACCGCCGCCATGCAAGCTTTAGAGGAAATCCAAAAGCGTCTTCCGGCGATTGATTCGTTTCAAGACCAAATTAATCAGCTTCATCAACGCTGTGATCAAAACTACGCCTATACAGATGAACGGGCAAATTGGGCAGCTAAACAGGGGCCAAGCAGTCGAGGAGCGGGCCATG
>CANFPP010000066.1 GCA_947449005.1 Holosporales bacterium
AAGAAGATTTTGATGAAACAATTTTAAACTACAATGAAACTCCGAGAAAGAAACTGATGTGGAAAACTCCTCTTCAGGTCTTTAACGAAAATTTACTCCGTGTTGCACTTCCAGCTTGAATGTGGCCATGTAGTTTATTTAAGTTGTAGCTACATTCAAGATACAAGTATAATGTGCGGTGTAAGTTTTCATTAAAGACCTGCAGAGGAGTTTTCCACATCAGTTTCTTTCTCGGAGTTTAATATCGTTTTCTCAAAGTCCTCTTGTGTCATGTTTTTTAAGTTAGTTCTGCGCGGCAAATCACGCCTAAGCCTTCCATTAGTATTCTCAACTCCGCCTTTTTGATGTGAACAGTAAAGATCACCAAAAAATGACTGTAAACCTAAGGCATTAACCACATTCATGTGTTTAAAAAATTCCCCTCCATTATCTAAGGTTAGAGTCTTACGGGCTTGATCCGGTAAACTGTTGAACAATTCAATAATTTTATCTCATGTTGAGATTGCTTGTTTGCTTTGCAATTGAGAACTCATGGTAAACATGGTGATGCGCTCTCGAAGAACCAATAGATGCTGCGATCCTTTTTGGCAACTCATTAAATCTTCTTCCCATGGGCCAAACTGCTTTTTCTTACCCACGACCTTTGGGCGATTATGGATTGAGATTCTGTTAGGAATAATTCTAACTTGGCCTTCTGCTTTGCTCTTACGAAGATACAAGTCCACGTTTTGCCTTATGACGGGGGAGAAACTTCTACAATTTTTCTTGGCATTGAGGCTTTTGATAAAGCCAGGAATAAATTGTTTCATGACTCACGGAGGGAATATCTCGTTGTCGATGTTTCAAGTAGCCAGCTATTTGTTCAGGTGTCCAATAATGACAGCATAGTTTAGTCATTGTAAAGTTTTTGAGAGAGTTTTGACGATAGATCCTACATCCCCGTCATTGACGAAGCTCTGCCAATTTTACTCTTTCTGTATATCTTAATTGTTTGTATTCTCTCACTTGCAACGCCTTTCTGTGTCTGTCTTTTCAACAAACACTCTAATGCGTTACACTTGTATCTTCAGTTTAGAACACGGGAAGGACTCTCTTATCCAGCTACCATTTTTAAAAAGATACAAGTGACGGGTAGTATGTCTTAGCATACTACCCGTCACTTTTTAGCAAGATGATATCAGTAGCTAAATTCAAGCATTCAACTAGGCAAGCAATGGCATTTTGAATTGATTTTGAAACCAGATGTTGGAAGTTTTGCAGCCCATATCGAAAAATAGTTTTAGAAAAGCACATCAGAGTTTTTTTATAAGTTCTTTGGAGTGTTGCTCCCATCAAATAAGAGAACAATACTGCAATGGATAAAATGATAAGCAATTTTGACAAGCGTTTTGAGCATGTCATATGTGTATTTTCCCAGTTAAACCCTGATGTTTTAAGTTTTTTGAAAAGCTCTTCAATGGACCATCTCTTTCGATATTCACCCAGAATTTGATCTTCTTTTTTATGGATTTGATTCGTGAGAATAATAAGTAATTCGCCAGCTTTTAGCCTTTTTCCAACGAAACAAACCTCTTGTCCGTCTGTTTTTTTGAACAAGCTACGCGTCTGATTAATTTATAGATGGTCAAAGAACTTTCCGACACACTCCACTGTTTTTTCGCCGTATGGTATTTTAATATTTATACGATGTCGCATATAAAAAGGGACTTTATTCCGAACAAGATAATTACACCAGTTTTTCCCCACAAATTCACGGTCTGCACTCAAGCTTTTAATGCGACCTTGGCCAAAGACATCAATAAATTGTTGAATAAGATCAATGCGTTCTTTCGTGTTTAAATTTCCAGCTTTGTCCAACTCAACAAAAAAAAAGAGGGAGAGATAGTTCTTTCGAGATTCGCCAACTCAGCACGAGGTAGTTGATATCTTTTTCGCCAAATTCCCAATTACTTCGGTCCAAACATAAATCAAATAATCCATTGAAATTAAGAGCTGCTACAAGAAATAGTGCTAAACTTGAACACAATAAATCTTGTTTTTGAAAAAAGCGCTCTATACGACGAATGCCAGACTTACAGGTTGGACTATCGAGCATTCTGCTCAGACTGTATTGTTGGCAATTACCGCTATTCATGGTTCCTAAAATTGAAAAAGCAAATGTTTTTAATCTTGAGGGATGCATTGAAAAGTGCTTTGATAGCGTCTGGATAAGAGAGCTGATGTTGTTCATTCTGAATCTTTTTTTTGCGAAAAATTATCAGAATTTTAACAAAAATTCTCTTATCCTTCTACCTTCTTAAAAAGTGACGGGTAGTATGATGTCTTAGTCTAGAAATATATTTTTTTATTTAAACTGTTTGAATAAAAATGTATATATATTCTTGATTTATCATTTGTTAACGTAAAAATTAGATAGGATAAAAAAATGAGGGCTTTATTTTTTATGTATGTAATAGGAATTATTTTTTGTGATATGAATGCTGTTTGTACAGCTAGTCAGGAATTTTATGAAGAGGATAAAAAATATAATGTAAACATAACTAAAAACACACATTCAAACATTCCTGAAATAAATTGTAAGTATTTTGGTTTTCAAATGGTGCCTTCCATCGAATTAATGGATAATTTAGAAACAGATTATGATGAGTTTATGGCTCCTATAGCAGGAGTTAACCATGATTATAGTAATCGTTTGGATCTAGTTGAAACGTCTCCAATAATAAATTTAAACAAGATGAAAGAGTATAAGTTTTGTGAAAATACAATACAATGTGATTGTGTTTGTAATATCTTAAAGAAACCATTTGAATTGATTGGCAAAGGATGTGTTTTTGTTGGAAGTTTATTAAATACATTTACAGAAGCGCCTATTCCGCCAGTAAGTGCTACTTGCAGAAATCTCTATCCATCAGATAGTGCCACGCTGATGATATTAGAAATTCCTTTATAAAAAAGAAACAGAAAAATATAATTATTGTCTAAAATTAATAATTTAATCTTGGCTAGAAAAATATTTGCATACAATTATAACAATTAATTTGTAAAATACAAGACGATTATATTTTTAATCTTACCACCCGACACTATTTTTATAAGTCCATAATTTTGGAATAAACTCTAAAGTTAGAGCCGCATGAAGTAGGATTCTCAGTCCTGCCTTAAAGAAGGAGATAAGGGATCTGTATTGTTTTTTTTAGAGCCGGTGTTTAAACGAGGTTTCATTCCTGTAGAAACTGCCCAAAACAGAGCAATGGTGAGAACAAGAATAAGCCTTTCTATCCGATCGGTATGCTTGAGGTGAGTCTTTGTGATAGAAAATCCTCTAGATTTAAAGTCTGAGAAAAGACACTCAATTCCCCATCGCATTCCATAGTCTAACGTTCTATATTTTGAGGGTGAGCAATCCATAGCAATAATCCAAGGCTCCGGATGTCCTTGTTCCTGAAGAATGCCAATAGAGGTTGTCACCTCTGTTTGATGAAAACGTGCTTTTTTTCAAGACTATTAAGATTTAAGGCTGCGGCTTGTCCTGTCGTAATTTCGCCAGTTTCATGCTCTATAATTAAATTAGATTTAAGGCGAATACGATATTGCCAGCCGGTTTTTTGACACCAGTAAATCATAGACGATGTTCCATAAAATCGATCAGCCGATAAAAGGATTGTAACGTTTTCAGGCATCATTTTTTGAACCTGATCAAGAAGTTTTTTCTGGATGTCAAACCCGATAGATCCCTGTGTCTCAACAACTTTCCAAGCAACAGGAATCGCGCGTTCAGCCAAACGAAGTGACACCATCAGACATTCAAATCCATCGGAAATTTTGCTTTGATCCAACATGAGAATAATAGTTTCTCCATTTTCACTCATCATCTCTACAATTTCAGGAATAAATCCTGTCATGACGGAGATAGGATGGATTAATGGATTTGATAAAAAACGAGAAATAAAGCGTTCTTTAGATTTTTCATCTCCTGTCTTTCGCGGTAATATAGCCATCCATTCTGCCGTATTCGCATTCCGGCAAGCTAAAACACACGAAGCTAAATCTGCTAATGAAGACACGTGAGGTTTGTGTAAACCTGTTAACCTATCTTTTAAATCATCCTCAATAACTGTAGAAACATGGAAAACTCCTCCCGTTAATAATCGCATTGCTTGCCTCTTAAAATCGTAGATTTTAAGAAGTGTATACACCTTTTTTGCTAGTTTTGAAATTTATGTCGGGTGGTAAGATTTTTAATACAGCTATTCCCGTTTAAAAAAAATATTAAAATCCTTGGCCTGTAACGCACAATTCCCTATCTTCTCTTAAAACAAGAAAAGTAATTTTCTTGTAAACCCCTAAAAACAGCAACGATACAACCCACTTCACATAATTAAGAATTTCTTCCCTTAAAAAATTGGAAAGACTTATAAAATAAAAGGAGGAGGCGCCAATGTCCCCTTATAAAAAGCATCCCAGTTCGTTACCTGAAAACCAAAAAAGATAGCCTGACATTTGACCCAACATCGGATGCGAGACCCACATCTTTCCATAACAGCTCTAAATGTCTCATTGCAAGACTCGAGGATTTGATCCACGAGAAAAGCAAGAAGCATCAGTCCTGCAAAGACATTTGCAAGGCCATTATACCCATGGTCATAATTATGTTCAAAATTGTATCCTTTTGTTTTTAAAGCATTAAATGTTTCATTCTCAATTTTCCATCTTGTTCGTGCTCTTCTCATTATTTCTCTGACATTTTCTTTCGTAACATCAAAATCAGTGACCCACATCCATTTGGTCATTTTATTCGTTTTTGTGTCTAACAAATCGGGATGGCTATCGTTTAAGGGAACTTTGTTCATAAAGCGATAGCGCAAATTCTTTTTTTCTCTAACCTCTGTAAAATCCTCAACGTCTTCACCTTCGCCAGCCCAGAAATACTCATTCAAAGATTTATGGTCTTTCTCTCGCGCAACAAGAATATACCTCATTCTTTTTTCGCTTAGTTTTTTGATAAAGGGGCCACATTCAAGCTGGAAGTGCAACACGGAGTAAATTTTCGTTAAAGACCTGAAGAGGAGTTTTCCACATCAGTTTCTTTCTCGGAGTTTCATTGTAGTTTAAAATTGTTTCATCAAAATCTTCTTGCGTCATATCTTTTAAGTTAGT
>CANFPP010000067.1 GCA_947449005.1 Holosporales bacterium
CAGATTAGCACGGTTTTGACGATCAAGGATATCGAGAATTACATCGTCACCGAACACCATTCCCGTTACCCCTTTCGTCGATTTTAAGGACGTGTCTGCAAGGACCAAATTATCCTCCATCCCCGACCAATAAAGCAAGGCGATTTTTACTGGAGATCCCGCGGAATATCTCCTATTCAGACCATTTTATTCTTCTAAAACGAGAATGATAAGGAGATGATAACGGAGATTAATTACAGGCTCGAGAACATAAATGATAAAAAAATTGTAAACAAGATTTTTAAAAAGCCATTGACTTATGGGTGTCAATGACTTATATGTTTTGTATGGGTATACAAACAAATGAATGGCTAACGCTTGTTGAAATTGAGAGTTTTGTTAAGAAAGCTGACAAATTTTTACAGGTAGACGAGCTGGATAACTTAAAACAGATGTTAGCTAATACTCCAGAAATTGGGGCAATAATCCCTCATTCCGGAGGCATAAGGAAAGTTAGAATATCTGCACAACAAAAAGGTAAATCAGGTGGTGCAAGGGTTATTTATTATTTTCATAATTCTAAAATGCCCCTCTTTTTATTAGATGTGTATGTTAAGTCTGAAAAAATAGATTTAACCAAAGAGGAATTAACAAAATTTAGAGATTTAACTGAACACCTTCGAAAAAACTATGGAGTCTAATATGAAAATAGAAACAGCAGGACAAAGGTTAATTAAATCGCTTGAAGAAGCTATAGAATACGCGGAAGGAGCTTCTAATACCGCTAGAGTTTCACATGTTGAAAGATTAAAGAAAATCCAAATTCCTGAAGTTATGAATATCAAAGAAATTAGAGAACACTTAAAAATGTCTCAAGCTGAATTTTCTGCACGATTCGGAATTAACCTCAGTACTTTGAAGAATTGGGAACATGGTCGTCGCTTTCCTGATTTAACAACGAAAGCTTACTTATATGCTATTTCACGGAATGCCGATTTAGTAGAAAAAGCTTTGGCGTCTTAGAATTGAAAGCAGGAGTAAATTCGAGAGGGTTTCAACTTGACTTTTTGTGTTTTATGAGAAATATCATGGCGTTAAGATTCCGCTAATGTAAAGACGTGGTGATGAAAAATAAATTTATAGAGGCATTCGTTTATTTATCGTGTTTTTTGTCTGTTGCCCAGGCAAGTGATCAGTTTGAGTTACAAACAACGCACCAAGCTTTATTACGCCATGATTTTAAGTTTGTTACCGATCTTTTTTCGCAAAAGGCGGATGATATTCACTGGATGCAAAAAACGGTATCAACGCAAAATGCTCAGGGGTGTACCGTCTTACATTTTATGGCCTCACAACCCTCTTATGCAGAATCTATTTTGTCTTTATGGGGATTGATTCGATCTTATGATTTAAGCGTTAATAGCCAAGATCAAGCAGGATTAACACCTCTGCATGTGGCAGTCCGGTATGGATTTGATCAATTTGCTTCTGCTTTAATAGAAGCTGGGGCTAATCCACAAATTCCAGATATGAAGGGTAATATGCCTCTGGATAGTGTGTTCTTGCAATCAGATATAACCCTTATCTCTTCCTTATCTCTCTCTTTAAAAAAGACAACCGGTAAAAATGATAAAAATGCTTTAGGTCTTGCGTTATTTCACAACAGGATGGATGTATTTAAAAATCTCTTAACACTTTTTATCCAAAAAGATAAGAGAGAGGCGCGCGCGGCTGTTGAACACAAAGATTATCAGAAAAACACAGTTTTACACACCCTTGCAAAATTTACAGGACTCTCATTTGATAGAGAATTGGTTGAATCATTACTAGGCTTAAGTCCCAACACCCTCAACATCTGTAACTCTTATGGCTGGTCGCCTTTGTATACGGCGTGTTTATATCAAAATCTACCGTTGATCCAACACTTATTGCAACAAGGTGCAAAAGCAAATCAGGGAGAACATAAAGGCAATACCCCTCTTCATCTTTCAATTCTGATGCTACCAGGAAACCATCCTTCTGCTATAGAAATTATTCAAACGTTAAGTTTGCAAACGGATGTATTGTTGGTGAATGATACCGGTGTTACCCCAAGAGATCTGTTACTGTATGTCTGGGCGCAAAATTCAATTTCCAATGAGGTCAAACGAGCCGTTGATACGACCTTATTGGAGAAAATTGAGCAAACAACAGAGCAATTAAGACTTCCTGTTTATGAAAAACAACGTGTGTTCCACAATACCTTTTCCTCTCTTGTGAGAACTTATTTTGAAACGAGACGACAAGAAATTTGCGGAGAGTTGCCTCCTCAAAAAAATATGGTCTGTTTTTCAAATGCCGTCAGTTTGGTTGGTAATGTTTTATCTTTTAGCGGCGCAAGTGCTATTTCCGCTGTTGTCAGTACGGTTGCGAGTAAGGTAGAGGATCAACTTTATCTTAAAGATCTCCACTCTGCTGTCAAAGGATTAGATGGTCTTGAGCGCATGAGATATGAAGTGGAAAAGCTTTCTTATACCGTGATGCGACGGTATGAGAATGAAATCCAGGAGCGTTTAGGTGGAATTGGTCATCAAGGAATTATCCAATTTGCTAACTATGCAGCAAATCGCGTCAAAAAATATTTGACTCGGGGATTATACCGGACAGATCAAACCTTTACAGCTCAAATGATGCATAATCTTCTACATATGCCCCCTATCGTTAATACTTTCTGGCATCGTCTTAAGATGAGAACGATTGGTGAAACCTATTTAGAACCAACAAGCGCTCATTTAACAGCGCGGTATCTCTTAACACATCCTCCTCTTCAACAAGAGTCTATCAAACCAGATGAACAAGAGTCTTTGTAAACGACAGAAACATGTCTATACGAGTAAATTAAATTCATAAAAAAGGATAACAAAATGAAAAAGTTAATAAAAATATCAGCTGTAATATTGCTAGTGAACGGCGTTGCCGTTGGAAGCGGTATCATTGATAATGAAAGACTTGAGGAAATGTATGGTGCCGCTCCTGTGGTTATCTCAGTTAAGCAAGCCGTTTCTTCAGAGCTAGATGAGGATGTGGCGATAATTTCAAAGTTAGAGAAAGATCTTCTTGGAGGAACCTATATAAGCAGTATGCGTGCTGAGGGAGAGGGAAGTGTTGTGATTGGTATGAACGGTGTTGTTGCTGGTCGTGTTGACAAATCTGAAGCAAAGGATGACGGAACATTCGTTGTTTCCAACAGAGGTGATGTTGAAATTGAAAGAGAAAACACCGCCGTTTTAATTTCAGGTACAACGACTTCTAATAATAGTGGTGTTTCTTCACCAGCCAATTCTATTCATGTTGGAGATATGGCAGCAAGTGGAGGCGGACTCGCTATAGGAACAAATCAGGGATCAATCAAAATTGTAAGGAAGAAGAAAAGTGTTTAACAGTCGTTTCATCCAAAATTGTTTGCAAAGTGTTAGTATTTTAGCGATTTTGCATGCAAGTAGTTTTGCAAGCGGTTTTACTGGGGAAGAAAAATCAGACAAAAAATCGGCAGCTTCTTCTGTACATTTAGATAAATTTTCTGTTAGTGAAGATGGCTTAGGTGTAGGTGTGAATCATGGTTCGATTGATGCGCGAGAAGATCATCGAGGAACCGGCGGTGGAGCTGTGGTTCACAATCATCTTGGATCGCCGCATACGGAAAGAGACAAGAGGCCTGATGAATATTTTGCTCAAGGCGAGAGTTTTATAAGTAAGAAGCCCCCCAATTGGGAAGAAGCTTTGGAAGTATTTTTGTTTGCGGCTAATGCAGAAGTTCCCCATGCAATGGCATGTGTTAGATGTGCTGAATACTATCAGCGACAAGATAATTCCGAAATGGGTCAGCTTTATTATGAACGCTCTTTATTAGCACCAGGGATCAAACCACCCAAAGTGTATAGAGAATTGATGAAGCTGTACCATGAGATAGCGATTGGCTCAAGACGACCACAAATGAAGGAAAACAATCTACGGAAAGCCCTGGGGTATGGAGAACAAATAACCAGACTAACTGGAGATGATGAAACTATGTTAGATGATATAGAAGCTAAATTATCTCAATTAGGAATCGTTATTTCTGGAGCAAGCATAGGTGGTTCCCCTGTAGGAGATGTTTCAAATAGTTTTGCAGCAGCAACTTCTCCAATTGTACCAGATATTAAAAGATTGATGGAAGCTACAAGACAAGGAGTAAAAGCATCGCGAGATCAATTAATACAGATCGCTATAGAAGGCAATGTAGAAACTCAATTGTTTCTTGGCGATTTGTATAGTGAAGGACTTTCGATTGAAGACGATGACACTGAATCTCTGAAATGGTATCAACTATCAGCTGATCAAGGTAATTCTGAAGGACAGTTTAAAGTTGGTTTTATGCATGCTCAGGGCCGTGGAGTCTCTAAAGATGAGAAAAAGGCCGTGAGATGGTATCGTCTGTCATCTCTTCAAGGAAATTTAAACGCGTACTATAATCTTGCTGTGATGTATTCTAACGGCACAGGTGTGGATCGGAATGAAAGTGAAGCCGAAAGATTATATGATTTAGCAGCTTCTCAAGGACATATAGAGGCCTTGAGATATCAAGCAGCAAGAGAAGAAGCGACTCTTTTAGCAGCAGAACAAAAGGTTAAAGAAGAAGCTACAAGATTAGAAACAGAACGTAAAGCCAAAGAAAAAGCTGAGGCAGCTGCTTTATCAGCAACGTTAGTTGTTACGTCTCCGCCTGCATCAATAACTATGACAGCCCCACGTATATCGATTCCCGAGATAGCTCGAGGATATGAAGAGCTCTACGCTCGTTTTTTGAGGGGAGTATTGATCTATAAACCCAATAAAGAAAATGATGTCGGTAAGAGAGAGCTGCCGATATCGGATTTTTTGACGCGTGGTCAAAATCCATTGGAGAGTACGTTTGATTTATCGGGTTGTGGTGACGCTGGAAAATA
>CANFPP010000068.1 GCA_947449005.1 Holosporales bacterium
AAACATCAATCGATATACAATAAAAATATCAAAAAAGAGAAGCGTCGTTGCTTGCAACGTATAAGCGCGCTGTTGGAAAAATCTGTCGATTGTTTCCGGCCAGATACTCGGGCTTAAGTTCGCCTGCGGCTCCCTTAAGAAATTATTTTCTTGTCAAAGTAAGAAAGATACATTATACAAAATGGAAACCATAAAAATTGTATAGAAAAGGGGAGGGGAGAGTGATAAAGATGATAAATAACAGGGATAGAGAGAAAGGATACAAGCAAAGATGATTGTTCAAGAAAATTTTCAGGAAATTGACGCGAAGATCAAAGTGCTTCAAGCGAAAAAGAAAAAAATGGTAGAAACAAGAAAAGTTCAACTTTCAAACTTTCTCACTCTCCTTTTAGATATTTCCGGTGCCAATGTTCTGCCGCAAGAAATTCTTGCCGGAGCTCTCATTGATGCTGCCGAAAAGTTTCAAAGCAAAAACGAAATTCTTAAAACCTGGCAAGAGAAAGGTGGGCAACTCTTAAGCCAACTACGAGGTAAGAAATCAAAAAATACCTTTCGGCATTCTAACAAAAAAGATCAACATGATTCAGCAAAAGATTCATAGATTGGACTATCAATATTTTAAAGAGCATCAGAATGAGAGAGCGAGAAGGACGAAAAGCCTCATTCAACTTGGAGGCCTTGTTATCAAATCTGGATTGGCTGAAAAACTAGCCATTCCGATTGGTGAAGATTTGCAAAAACATCATCTTGATAAAGCTGCGATTCTGCTTGGCGTTTTAATTCACACTCAAAACTCTTTAACAGAAAGCTCGATGGAAAATTTTAAAGAAATTGGCAAGCAAAAGTTTTATGAATCAGCAAATAAAGAATAAGCGGAGATTTTTTTCTTCAGAAGAAAAGGAATGATAGTTTTGCCTTTCTTTTAAACGTTATTTCGTATAACTCTATCAATGTTTCATGATAGAAACAGAGGTGTAGGGCTTTGTCGGGGGGCAACTCTACACCTTCTTAATTTAAGGGAGTGCGTCGTGTATTTTCTTTATGCTTTTTTCAATGATACTTTTTTCTGTGCTCGTTAAAACATCTCTTTTTCTTGAGCGGGATGTGGCTACGGTCGATTACAATTTTGTGGATTCACTTTAAATTACTTTCTTTGATTTTAATTGATCAAGCTGGATGATTGTTCATCAAAAATTATTGTTAAAAGTTTGTTGCTATTTTTAAAAATTGTACGACTAAGTTTGCTTGTCGAGCTTCGTAGAAAATAGTTTTTTCATTTTTCATAATGCTCAGCCAATGGGGAAATTTACTCTCATATGCGTGAATTGATAATCCAAAGTCAATCAAAGCTGATTCGTGTTTTATACGCGTTTGATCCAAGAAGAACAGCCATACTGCTTATTGGTAAAAATAAACAAGGCGATGAGATATGGTATGAAGTTTATATTCCTATTGCCGATAAGTTGTATCAAGAACATCTTGAAGAATTAAAAAGGGAGAAAATGCTATAAGAGGTCATTATTCATTTGATAATCTAAAAGATTCTCTGTCTCCTGAATCTCAAGAACGGGTTCAAAAAAAGATTAAAAACTTTCATCAAGAAATGGCTCAATGCAGTAGTTAGGCAAGCCATGCCATTAACACAGGAAGAATTAGCAGGGATGTTATATCTAAAGCAAGCCGCAGTCGCTCGCTTAGAAAACAGGACCGATATGTATATAATAAGCAACTTTAAAAAGTATATTGGCGCTTTAGGGGGAGAACTTGATATCGTGGCTCGGTTTTCTGATGGAAATATCCATATTCAAAAACTGCAAGATCTTCACTTGTAAATCCACTATTGTAGCTGTTTGCCGCTGAGGGTTCCTTTGCGTTCGGGGGGAGGGGAACACGCTTTCTGCTCTTCCTCTTTCTAAACTGATTAGACTTTACCGATGATTTATGGTAATTCTCTTTCATTGGGGAGTCATGGCTTGTCTATTCTCACACAATACTCATTTAGCCTAAAAACGGGCTCCCCAAACCACATTTCTCTTTTTCTCAAAAGCGTTGATCAAAAAAATCCCCTTAGAATTATCAGAAACTAAGGGGATTTTCTCAATTTTATTTAAATCAAGGATTGAGGTGGCCACAGGCAAACCGGAAACCACTTCAACTCTTAAATCCCATAAATTGTTGATGTTTGTCAACCAGTCATTTTTAAGGACAGGCTATTTGTGTAAGTAGTTTTATTGACGAACTATCAGAATTTTCAATATCTTATGCAAACAGAATTAGATTTTGTGAATAGGCTATGGTACATCTCTTCCCTTAGAGAATCAGGGCTTGTTTATACTGGAAATGGAATCTTCTTTTAAAGGCCCATCCCAGGAATTATTCTATGTTGCTTAAAAATGATTTGAACACATTGCTGTCTTATGTTTCTAGCCGCAATCACACAGAAATAAGCGAGAATCCCAATTGTTGCCAAACTTGCAACAGTTCATTTCATAAGGAAAGAAAAATACAAAAACAACCTAATAATAAGCGCCATCTCTTATGTTTACTACAAAAATAGTTTTAAATTGAAATCATAACATAGCAAAAAGTCCTGTATTTGTGGTATTGTAATACAAAAAGTCCACTAAGGGTTAGGTTGATGGTCAAAAAGTCTCAGATACAAAATCTTGAAGTTTTTATTTCAACAGAAAAAATTAAGCGAGATGTTTACAACGGAGTCCGCATTGGAAAATATCGTAAGCTTGCCTCTCGGCTCTATACAACAAACCTTCTAGACACTGCGGAAGCCATTGTTCAAAGAAATATTTGGAGTATTGTCGGGCAGTTTTCCCCAGGAGCGCTTGTAACAGATCGTACAGCCCTTGAAAACAAACCTTCAGCAGAGGGGTTTATCTATCTTATTTCCAATAAAACGCGAGAGATAAAGTTACCTGGTGGATTCACGATCAAATCACATAAAGGATTTGCGCCTCTTTCAAGCGATAGGCCTTTCATGGACAACTTATTCCTTCCCTCTCTCTCGAGAGCCTTCCTTGAAAATATGTGCCCATCACGGACATATGACAATCAGCTTTCGCGAACTCTTTCTCAAAAAGAAATAGAAGAGAAATTAGAGCAGTTTTTGCAACGAGGATCCCAAAATGAATTGAACAAACTTCGAGACCAAGCTAAAGAGATTGCCCAACAAATTGACCTTCAAGAAGAATATAAAATTCTCGATAAACTTATTGGCAGTCTTCTGGGAACACGGACTGCTAATTTACAATCCTTATTAGGAAAAGCCCGACATATTGGGCTGCCTTATGATAAAGTTCGCATTGAAAGATTTCAAAAACTCTATTCTTATTTAGGAAGCCTTGCACCACAATCACGCCTTAGCAAAATCCAAACAGAAAAAGAATGGCATCATCTTTCATTTTTTGAAGCCTACTTTTCTAACTTCATTGAAGGGACTGAGTTTGCGGTTTCTGAAGCTGAAGATATTATCTTTAAAGGAAGCATTCCAGTAAATCGTCCTCAAGATGCCCATGATATTATGGGGACCTACCAATTGGTATCCTCCAGGCAAGAAATGACAAAACTTCCAAAAACTTTTGAAGAATTTGTCTCCATTCTTAAAAGTCGTCATTCAATCTTGATGCGGGGACGACCTGATAAAGAGCCAGGGGTTTTTAAAGCACAAATCAATAGAGTCGGTCACACTTTATTTGTAGATCCATCTTTGGTAGAAGGCACTCTGAAGATGGGATTTGACTTATACAGAGGGATAGAGGTTCCTTTTTACAGGGCAGTTTTTATGAAGTTTCTCATCAGTGAAATTCATCCTTTTAATGACGGAAATGGCCGTTTAGCACGAATCATGATGAATGCGGAATTAGCAGCTCAAAAAGAAGAGAAGATTATTATTCCGACAATCTATCGCGGCAATTATTTAAGTGCTTTAAGCATATTAACAAACCATGATATCCCTGAGCCGTTGGTACGTGTACTTGATTTTGCTCAAAAATACACAACGATGATAAAGTGGGAGGATCTTTTAAAGGCTCAAACAATGCTTGAGCAAACAAACGCCTTTCTTGATTCGAGTAAAGCTGAGGCTGAGGGCATTAGATTGCAGCTCCCCAATGATTTATTGTAATTAAGAAGCATGGGATTTAACCAAAGCTGATTTCATGAAATAGAGATTTGTAAGGTGTAATATAAAGTGATCGTTGTTATTTTCAGAAGATATTTGTAGTCATTCAGCAGGAGAAGAGTTGTGGTAACGCGCTCTTCTATCAGTTAAAATGACGGCTGAATTTGTATATCTACTTTGAAATATGACAGTTATTCCAAAACCTATACTGCTAAGTCAATGCTCAAAACACTCAGGTAACGTCAAAGAGATGAAGACCAATGATCGGTACACCATGTTTGGCATATTGCATTACAAAGGATCTATGTGGGAGATAAAAATCAGCAGATTTATGAATTTAGAGGCACTATTAATGCAATGAGCCAAATTGAAAGAGATGTGTATTACTTCAAGAGCTAGCCAAGTTCTAGACTATCCAGAGAATATTATTTCCTAAAAGCTTTTGAGAAGGTTAAGGAGTTTTTAACTATAGAAAATCTTGATTGACGTTTAAAAATCCCCTAATAAGAAGAGAATACAATTAATTGTCAAGGAAGGAATCTCTTAATCATGGCAGCAAAATTACCTTTTAATATGGATGATCTGTTCGAAGACGAGAACATTGAAAATATGAACGTTATAGAAACGATGACAAATGTCATGAAGGTT
>CANFPP010000069.1 GCA_947449005.1 Holosporales bacterium
AACCTTCATGACATTTGTCATCGTTTCTATAACGTTCATATTTTCAATGTTCTCGTCTTCGAACAGATCATCCATATTAAAAGGTAATTTTGCTGCCATGATTAAGAGATTCCTTCCTTGACAATTAATTGTATTCTCTTCTTATTAGGAGATTTTTAAACGTCAATCAAGATTTTCTATAGTTAAAAACTCCTTAACCTTTTCAAGAGTTTTTAGGAAATAATATTCTCTGGATAGTCTAGAACTTGGCTAGCTCTTGAAGTAATACACATCTCCTTCAATTTGGCTCATCGCATTAATGATGCCTCTAAATTCATAAACCTGCTGATTTTTATCTCCCACATAGATCCTTTGTAATGCAATATGCCAAACATGGTGTACCGATCATTGGTCTTCATCTCTTTGACGTTACCTGAGTGTTTTGAGCATTGACCTAGCAGTATAGGTTCTGGAATAACTGTCATATTTCAAAGTAGATATACAAATCCAGTTGTCATTTTAACTGATAGAAGAGCGCGTTACCACAACTCTTCTCCTGCTGAATTACTGCAACTGTCTTCTGAAACTAACAACAATCACTTATATTACACCTTACAAACCTCTGTTTCATAAAATCAGCTTTGGCTAGGTCCCAGCTTCTTAATTAAAGTAAATCATTGGGGAGCTGCAATCTAATGCCCTCAGCTTCTGCTTTACCCGAATCAAGAAAGGCGTTTGTTTGCTCAAGCATTGTTTGAGCCTTTAAAAGATCCTCCCACTTTATCATCGTTGTATATTTTTGAGCAAAATCAAGTACACGTACCAGCGGCTCAGGAATATCATGGTTTGTTAATATGCTTAAAGCACTTAAGTAGTTGCCGCGATAGATTGTCGGAATGATAATCTTCTCTTCTTTTTGAGCTACTAATTCAGCATTCATCATGATTCGTGCTAAACGGCCATTTCCGTCATTAAAAGGATGAATTTCACTGATGAGAAACTTCATAAAAACTGCCCTGTAAAAAGGAGTCTCTATCCCTTTGTATAAATCAAACCCCATCTTTAGAGTGCCTTCTACTAAAGGTGGATCCACAAACAAGGTGTGACCGACTCTATTGATTTGTGCTTTAAAAATCCCTGGCTCTTTATCAGGTCGCCCTCGCATCAAAATTGAATGACGGTTTTTAAGGTTGACAACAAATTCTTCAAAAGTTTTTGGAAGCTTTGTCATTTCTTGTCTGGAAGATACCAATTGGTAAGTCCCCATAATATCATGAGCATCTTGAGGACGGTTTGTT
Organism: Holosporales bacterium; assembly: GCA_947449005.1. GTDB lineage: Bacteria > Pseudomonadota > Alphaproteobacteria > Paracaedibacterales > CANFPP01 > CANFPP01. The sequence goes on from CANFPP010000069.1 coordinate 1,278, forward strand.
GGAATACTCCCTTTAAAGATAATATCTTCAGCTTCAGAAACCGCAAATTCAGTTCCTTCAATGAAATTAGAAAAGTAAGCTTCAAAAAATGAAAGATGATGCCATTCTTTTTCTGTTTGGATTTTGCTAAGGCGTGACTGTGGTGCAAGGCTTCCTAAATAAGAATAGAGTTTTTGAAACCTTTCAATGCGAACTTTATCATAAGGCAGCCCAAGGTTTCGGGCTTTTCCTAATGACGATTGTAAGTTGGTAGAACGTGTTCCCAGAAGACTGCCAATAAGTTTATCAAGAGTTTTATATTCTTCTTGAAAACCAATTTGTTGAGCAATCTCTTTCGCTTGGTCTCGAAGCTTATTCAATTCATTTTGAGATCCTCGTTGCAAAAACTGCTCTAATTTCTCTTCTATTTCTTTTTGAGAAAGAGTTCGCGAAAGTTGATTGTCGTATGTCCGTGATGGGCGCATATTTTCAAGAAAGGCTCTGGAGAGAGAGGAAAGGAATAAGTTGTCCATGAAAGGCCGATCGCTTGAAAGAGGCGCAAATCCTTTATGTGATTTGATCGTGAATCCACCAGGTAACTTTATCTCTCGTGTTTTATTGGAAATAAGATAGATAAACCCCTCTGCTGAAGGTTTGTTTTCAAGGGCTGTACGATCTGTTACAAGAGCTCCTGGGAAAAACTGCCCGACAATACTCCAAAGATTTCTTTGAACAATCGCTTCTGCAGTATCCAGAAGGTTTGTTGTATAGAGCCTAGAGGCAAGCTTACAATATTTTCCAATGCGAACTCCGTTGTAAACATCTCGCTTAATTTTTTCTGTTGAAATAAAAACTTCAAGATTTTGTATCTGAGACTTTTTGACCATCAACCTAACCCTTAGTGGACTTTTTGTATTATAATACCACAAACATAGGACTTTTTGCTATATTGTAGTTCCAGTTTAAAGCTCTTTTTGTAAGAAACCAGGAAATGGCGCTGATAATTAGATCGTTTTTGTATTTTTCTTTTCTTATGAATGAACTGTTGCAAGTTTGCCAACAATTGGGATTCTCGCTTATTTATGTGTGATTGCGGCTAGAGACATAAGACAGCAATGTGTTCAAATCATTTTTAAGCAACAGAGAGTTAATTTCTGGAAGACCTCTTCAAAAAAGATTCCGTTTCAAGTATAAACAAACCCTGATTCTCCAAGGGAAGAGATGTACCATAGCCCACTCGCAAAATCTAATTCTGTTTGCATAAGATATTGAAAACTCTAATAGTTCGTCAATAACACGACTTACCCAATAATAGCCTGTCCTTAAAAATGACTGGTTGACAAACAGCAACAATTTATGGGATTTAAGAGTTGAAGTGGTTTCCGGTTTGCCTGTGATCACCTCAATCCTTGATTTAAATAAAATTGAGAAAATCCCCTTAGTTTCTGATAATTCTAAGGGGATTTTTTTGATCAACGCTTTTGAGAAAAAGAGAAATGTGGTTTGGGGAGCCCGTTTTTAGGCTGAATGAGTATTGTGTGAGAATAAATTAAGCCATGACTCCCCAATGAAAGAGAATTACCATAAATCATCGGTAAAGTCTAATCAGTTTAGAAAGAGGAAGAACAGAAAGCGTGTGTCCCCCTGAACGCAAGGAAAACCCTCAGAGGCAACCAGCTGCAATTGTGGATTTTTCTAAGCGAGGCGACTGCGGCTTGCTTTAGATATAACACCCCTGCTAATTCTTCCTGCGTTAATGACATGGCTTTCCTAACTTCTGCTAAGGCCATTTCTTGATAAAGATTTTTAATCTTTTTTTGAACCCGCTCTTGAGATTCAGAAGACAGAGAATCTTTTAGTTTATCAAATGAATGATGACCGCTCATAGCATTTCCTCCTTTTTTAATTATTCAAGATGTTCTTGAGACAGCTTACCGGCAATAGGAATATAAACTTCATACCATCTCTCATCACCTTGCTTGTTTCCACAAATAAGCAATATGGCGGTTCTTCTGGGATCAAACGCGTGTAAAACACAAATTAGCTTTGATTGACTTTGGATTATCAATTCACGCATATGAGAGTAAATTTCCCAATTGGTTGAGCATTATGAAAGATGAAAAAAACTATTTTCTACGCTGCTCGACAAGCAAACTTAGTCGTACAATTTTTAAAAATCTCAACAAACTTTTAACAATAATTTTTGATAAACCATCATCTGGACTGATCACCCAAAATTAACAAAGAAAGCTAAAATGAATCCACAAAATTGTAATTGACTGTAGCCACATCCCACTCAAGAAAAAGAGATGTTTTTAACGAGCCCAGAAAAAAATATCATTGAAAAAGCGTAAAGAAAATACACGACGCACTTCCTTAAATTATGAAGGTGTAGAGTTGCCCCCCGACAAACCCCTACACCTGTTTCTATCATGAAACATTGATAGAGTTATACGAAATAACCTTTAAAAGAAAGGCAAAACTATCATTCCTTTTCTTCTGAAGGAAAATTCACAGATGAATACCTAAAGAGAAGCGCAGAAATCTTTCCCCTGCTTATTGCTTATTTGCCGATTCAAAAAGTTTTTGCCTGCCAATTTCTTTAAAATTTTCCATTGAGCTTTCTGTTAAAGTATTTTGAGTATGAATTAAAAACCCAAGCATAATGGCAGCTTTCTCGAGATGATGTTTTTGTAAATCTTCACCAATAGGAATGGCTAACTTTTCAGCCAGTCCAGATTTGATAACAAGGCCTCCAAGTTGAATGAGGCTTTTCGTTCTTCTCGCTCTCTCATTCTGATGCTCTTTAAAATATTGATAGTCCAATCTATGAATCTTTTGCTGAATCATGTTGATCTTTTTTGTCAGGTTGTCGAAAGGTATTTTTTGATTTCTTACCTCGCAGTTGGCCTAAGAGTTCCGTACCTTTCTCTTGCCAAACTTTAACAATTCCCTCTTTGTTTTCGAATTTTTCGACAGCCTCAATAAGAACTCCGGCAAGAATTTCTTGCGGGAGAACATTGGCACCGGAAATATCTAAAACTTGAATGAAAAAGTTTGAAAGCTGAACTTTTCTTGTTTCTACCATTTTCTTCTTTTTTGCATGAAGAGCTTTAATCTTCGCGTCAATCTCCTGAAAGTTTTCTTGAACAATCATCTTTGCTTGTATCCTTTCTCTCTCTCCTTTTTATTTATCATCTTTATCACCTCTCCTCTTTTTTCTATACAATTTTTATGGTTTCCATTTTGTATAATATATCTTTCTTACTTTGACAAGAAAAATAATTTCTTAAGGGAGCCGCAGGCGGACTTAAGCCCGAGTATCTGGCCGGAAATAATCGACAGATTTTTCCAACAGCGCGCTTATACGTTGCAAGCAACGACGCTTCTCTTTTTTGATATTTTTATTGTATATCGATTGATGTTTGTATTATATATCTACAAATGGCAATTTATCACTTCACCGTTAAGATTATTTCAAGAGC
>CANFPP010000070.1 GCA_947449005.1 Holosporales bacterium
AAATTGAGAACATGATTTAAAAATCAAAACGTATTGCATAAAATCGGAATCGGTGATTGAATTCATCGGAATAAGTAACTTATCTCGTTTTGTATTTGACAGACGCTAGAGAGGAGAGGCATCTTCAATCAATGAGGCTAAGAGTACCAATAACTCTTCATGTTCTCTGAGACAGGATCAACAAATGGTAAAATTAATGTCCACCATCCAAGACAAAGACGGTATCTTAATCTCTCAAAAAAATCCTGAGGCTTCAAAACCACAATCTCAGGAAAACAAGAAGAATCTCCACAACATCAAAGCTCATCGGCAACGCTTAAAATCCATAAGAAAAGCAACAACTTGGCTCTGCAAAACCTTTCCAGATAGTTTTAGTTGGGAGCAACCAAAACCGCTTAAACGAAACATCCAACACGATATATACGCTTTCCTAACAAAAGTTGAAGTTGAACATTATAACCAACCGTCGAAAACCCTCATCCGTAATGCCTTAAATTATTATACCGGTCGTTATGCTTATCTCAAAGCGACTCTCTCCCAAACACATCGCACTGATCTTCAAGGCAAAGAGGCTGAAGAAATTTGCCAAACTCATAAAGACTATGCGCAAGTGCTGCTTCAGCAAAAACAGGCCGCGAGAAAAAAACTTAAAGAAAAACATAAAACTATAGAAAAAAGCAAATCGTAGGATTTTGAATTGTTTTCTTTTCCATAGTAAGTTTTATCATTCAATACAAAGTAAGTTTGTGGACGGATATTGATTATAGTTTTCATAATTTTTAATCCTTGTACATAAGGTGATTGGAAACCCGGTTTTACATAAGATATTTCTGCTTTCATTTTTATCTCCACTTCACTTCAAGATTGGCCCAGATTTTACGCAAATCTAAACCAAAGTGAGTATCCACATGCTGCGCCGTGAATCGAGATGGCATTATAAAGACAACGGAATCTTCTTCCTTAAATTTTATAGAGGCTATCGAAAACCATGCTTTATAGGTAGAGGCTCCGAATCGGCTCAAAAGCGTTTTGTGAATATTTTTGATTTCAGGCGGTTCATTTCCAGAATCTATAGAAACCTCAACCTTAGATTTATCCAAAGGGCTAACCTTTTCTGTATAAGATTTTGAAATCCCAAAATCTCCTTCAAAGATTCGTTGAATGACCTCAAACTTTAAGACCCAGTCTATCGTTGCTCGAAATGTTTCTTTAACTTTTCCCATCAAAAATTGACTCGAAGCGATCTTTTCGCAAAATATCTTCCAGTTTTCTAAAGAAGATTCAAACTTTTGTTTAAAAGCTGCGGCCAGATACTGAGCTCGTTTCTTGTTAACGAGAATAGGGTCCCTCCCCTCTTCCACAGTTTGGTTCCAAATTTCTATTAAATCTAAAATTAAATTATTTTTATAATCTTCTTCGACTTGTTTTGATTTATCTGATTGAAGTTTTACAAAATGAAGTTGCGTTGTTTGTTCTGATTTATTGTTTAGTTTTTCTGAAGTAGTATTTGTTTTTCTATTAATGAATTGTTCATTTTGAACAGTTGCTCTGCTCATTTTGAACAGTTGCTCAACTGGCTCTGAACGAGGCAAAACAGGTGATTCTTGTTCGTAAGACGAGGAGTTATGAGTGAAAGTTGCTAACTTATCATAATCAATCGTGTAAGATTTTGTTTGATCCCCCCCTCTTCTTCCAAGTTTCTGACTGAGAACAACTCCAATTTCTTCCAAAATTGAAAAGGCTCGTCGAATTGTTGAGAGTGAAAAAACAGACAATTGTTCTTGCCACTGTTGGTAACTATTATGAATCCATCTTCGGCCATCCAATTCATAGCCATAGTCTTTTGAGTTAGAAAGCCAGTAATGGAGTTGTTGAAGAACGAGTGCGGGAGATCTCCCTATTTTGTTTGCAACCTGAGGTTGCATAACAAGGCATTTATCCTGGTAAGATAACACCCTTTTCGGTTGATTTTGCATAAATAACTTTTCCTAGTATTAATAGGTTTATCTTCACTTATGCACACGAAAAAACATTGACAATATCATATATAATATGGTATGTTTTTTTATCATTAAACCAACGATTGTCATTCAGTAAATCGTGTGCGTTTCAGAAAGCATCTGCGCTAACAGATGCTTTCTGTTTTTAAACTTTTACATTTTATCTTTCCCTTTAAAAATCAAGTTCTATCACCTTTTTAGAGTTCTTATTTTTTTGCTCAAAGTAAGCTTGGGCTAATTTTAAAAACCAAGATGATTTTGATAAATAAGATTTTTTAATTTCCTCTTCGATTTTTTCTATAATTTCTTCTGGAAGAGTAATTTGTACTTTCACCTTTTTGTCTTTCATCAGGCTTTTAGGCTTTCATTTAAAGTTTTTAACAATTGTAATTTACTCATTAAAAACGGAATATGCAACATAAAAGTGATCATGCGTGAGGCTTTTGATTTTTTTGATCATTGTGATCTTTGTTGTGTGGGGGGAATGGTGGTTTTGTAAAAATATGTTTTTTATAAAAAATGATTTTATGATAAAACATAAAAAATATATGTTATTTATCAATTGGTTATGATTGCTAATAAGTTAATAATCATTAAAACATATTAATGTGTTTTAATAAATTAATTTTATATGTAATTCACTTAATTTTTTTACGCTATAAATATTTGCTGTAATTCTACACTTCAGGAAAAGAATTTAATAAAAGAGCTTCAATTTTATCTTTCATAGAAACTCCTTCTGAAGCACATATTTTTTTAATTCTTCTATGAAGGAAGCTTGGAATTATAATAGTAAATCTTGATAAATCAGCCTCATCGTGTGTGTTTTGGTTACTAATTTGTTTTTTTTCTGGTGTGTTACTAATATCATTTACCCAGTTATCAATGACTTGATCCATTTTTCTTAATTCAGAGGCGGGTTTAATTGATATTCTTTTTTTACTCATGTTTGTGTCCTCATGTTACCTTAGTTGTTTGTTTTAACTGCTGTAAAATTTCTTCTGTTAGTGTTTTAATTTCTTTACCAGCTATTGAATCTGGATCTTCTTCTATTGACGACGTGCCGCGTGCTGCTGTTTCTGCATATATAACACGTTGGCATAATTGAGTTTTAAGAACTGGTAATTTATATTGCTGCAATGCTTCTGTTACGTCCCGTCCAATAACTGAATTGGGAATTTTTCTGTTTATAACGAATGCTGCATGTATTGTTTTATAGACTGATATGGCAGCTTTTACTTCACTTATTAAATCAACTACTTCTTTTGCCGACCAAACATCATACGGAGAAGGCTGAATTGGTATAATTATAAAATCACTTGCCGCTATTGCAGATTTGGCAACGTCGTATACGCGCGGAGGGCCGTCAATTACTATGAAGTCATACTTATTTTCTAATAATTTTACCTCTTTGTGTATAGAAGCAGTGGAAATTCCAACTACATTAAATATAGGTTCAGCATCACGAGATGCTGCCCAATCTAATGCACTACGTTGGAGATCTGCATCAATAAGGAGTACAGATTTTCCTGCTAGTGCTAGAGTAGAGGCAAGATGAATGGACAGTGTGGTTTTGCCTACCCCACCTTTTTGATTTAGAACAGATATAATCATATTAAATACCTTTTAAATTTTTACATTTTCATATAAGCATAAAAATGATTTTACATCAAGTTAAAATAAATTATTTAATGATTTTTATAAAAAACATATTAACATATTTATGATTTTTATATTAAAATTATTAAATATGCTGAAAAACACTGATTTAACGCATATTTTTTGTAAAATTACTAGATTTAATGATTAATCATATTTAATACTAAGTGCTTAAGCATAAAAACATATAAGTTACTTTGTGATAATTATAAAAATATCTTGAATAACTCTGTCAAAATCTTAAGTCGTTTTTAAGAAAGCTTATAAAGGAGTTTTTCTCATTTCATAGAAAATCATGAAATTTTTAAGTATAAAAATTTTACCTATAAATCTATCGTATGTTAAAATAGCTGGTTTCTGCGGTATAGCCTTAATTAATCTTAAAAGATGTTTTTTAAACCAACAAAAGTGGGTCAGATTTTTTAGCAGAAGGTATGTCAATGCATACTATGTAAAGGAATCATCATCGAGACCTTTTTACTGGCTTTTTGAAGCAGCCAACGGCCAGGTTTATTGACAGCAAGCAGCCTATCGATCTTGGGCAAATCATGCGGTATAACAAGTCCAGAGTAAATGCCAGCAACGAAATTACCTTGATGCTAATATGCATTGACCCATCTTCTACTAAAAAATCTGACCCCTACCACCCATTTCTCCATCCCTTATTAAAAGCAACATCACCTATAATGATCAACACTGCGAGGGGCCAGTGTGAATAAGATGATTTTATTCAATTCACAATGGATTGAAAGTCTTAGTATTAATGAGAAAATAGGTTTTTTAATGATAATATTTTTAGCATAAAAACATATTAACATATTTATGCTTTTGTGTTTTTACATAAAAGCAAGTGATCAGCGACAATTAGAAATCCAACGCAACGACAATTAGAATTACCACAGTTGGTTAGGTAAAAGAGAGCTTTTGCTATAAAAACTTGCCTTATTAGTAAGTTGTTAGCAGATAGCAGGCTGAATGAATGACATGCACAAATCAAC
>CANFPP010000071.1 GCA_947449005.1 Holosporales bacterium
AAAGTCTGCGAAGAAGTTGTCAAGGCTTTGAAAGAGTAATTATCCTCTTCTTGTCTTGCATTTTGAGACTTTTGGGTGCTAAAAGAGCATTCAACAAACACTCTTATTGGAAGTAAAGATGAAAATAAAATCTTATATATTATCTTTTGCGCTATTGGCTTTGTTTTCTGCAGTTCAATGTATTGCAAAGTACAGTATGGAAAATCTTGCTTCTGATTACGAGCAAAGCTCTAGTACATTCCAATCTACACGTCAGAAGTCTTCAGTCAAGCCATATACTGATAGAATGGTTGCAGGGTTAACAGACGTGAACAATATTGCTGAGAATAAAGGGTTGGCAACTGCTGAAGCTGCAAAGCTGTACGTCAAATCACTTATAGCTTTGGAGTTAGCTAATAACGATTTGACAACAATTGGCGAAAATAAGTCCCGGTTTTGCTATAATTATTTTAATCAACAATCTCTACTCACTTCTGCTTATTCTGGGCATTTTGGTGCATTACGACACATGGCTTGGGCTGTTGGAGCACTAGTCGATCGATTTAAAGAATTTGGCTTTGCTGGATTACATTATAATTATAGATTATTTGACGGATTGTATTCTGAGCCAAAAGCTTACCATTTTTATGAGGATGTATGGCGTAAATACGATACCAATTGGAACAGTACTGTAACCTCAGTAGCCCCTGTTGCAAATTGGTTCTATGAAGTTATTAAAGATCACTATAAAGAGCTTTCACTATTTGGTGGAGCATCTTCTGAAAAATGGTTTGAACAAGTTCAGGTTCAAATTAAAAAAGGAAAAACCAAACAGGTACATACGAAACAACAGGTTAAATCTGGTGGGTGGGTCAATTACACTCATCAGCTGATGTATGGTGACGATGATGCAATTATTGCAGTATACAAACCCTCTAAGTATCAACGACATATGGGGGCGGAAAAACTAGCAACATTTGACATCGCTTCAAAATCCATTGTGGGTTATGGTCATGGTGGTAACCTAGTCTCTAGAAGCTCCTCAACAAGTCTCATTCCTGGAAATATTGCAAATCTAGTTCCTAAAACTGTGTTTGGTTCTCGCGATATCACAGTTGATGCTGGTGATCTAAAGCCGCGTATGGCAGGGCTTGCTAAAGACAATCTTTCTTCTGATGCAGCTGATCATATTAAAAGGAAGACGACAAGAATCCTTGTCTCCAAAGATCCTGGATCTGATAGTAGTCGAGCAACTATTGAATATGAAGATCTCGAGTTTAATCACAAGCTTATGATGAATCTTCTGGCCGGTGGAGTGGGGTTGGATGTGGTGAGTCGAGCAATACCTGTCAAGGTCTTAGAGCGAGGCAGTATGCTTGTCGAAATGTCTTTTAGATGCCAAAATTATGATGGGTTTATAGAGCCATATTTGGGGTATTCTGATAACGATATACCGTTGGGCTCAAAATCAGAATTTGATGATTATATGGAAAAAATATACAACTTTGGCGTTGCTAAAAAGAAAGTATCTTATGATGCACAGGTAGCTCGGGGATCATATAGTAAAGGCGATGCATATTTTGTTCTTGAACAAGATTTGATAGAAGATATGCTTGTCCATAATTTTAATGAAGAGGGCGTTAAGGTCTTTGGCGCTGAAAGCGTTTTAAGTTCTGAAGATTTATTTAGGGTTCTTGCTTTTCAATACTTAACTAAAGGTGGTCCAAAACAAGCAACAGAAGAGATCTTTTTTAAACCAGATTTTTCAACTGGTAAACTTAATCCTATGCTTTCTGGTTCCGTTAAACCTGGAAAAACAAATAAATTTTATCAATATAAACAAAGAAGCACACGTTTAACACCCTCTCAGATGCAAGGAATTTTAAATGCAGTACCACTAGGTAGACTGCAGAATGTTTTTGTTGCTTTTGATACGGAACAACGAAAGAAATACCAAGATATTCCTGCGCGTTTGCAAGAGATGAAATCATACTGTGCAACACAAAGAACAATAGCAGATATTTTTACACATTTCTGGTCTGACTCTCCTTGTAATCATGTCTATCGTCGACCATTCGATGGAGCGTATTCAGAAATAAATCTATCAAGAAGACAGGGCAGCGCAGTCTTGCAAAAATGGATTTATGAATTTACGCAAGCCGATTATGGGGTATGGGGGGATATGTTGAAGAGAGTGTATCCAAACATAGGGTAGGAAGAACATGATGTCACCACAGCATCTAACTGGGTTAAAAGAAATCGCTTCCTCATTTGATGGATTTCTTTTTGATTTATGGGGCGTGACGCATAATGGAAAGATACCATTTCCCGGTGCATTGGATTGTTTTAATGCATTAAAAGATCTTGGAAAAACCGTGGTTTTGCTTTCCAATGCGCCAAGACGCCCCAGCATAGCGAAAGATCGATTAACGGAAATGGGAATTGATTCAGGCCTTTATGCAGATCTATACACTTCTGGTTATGATTGTTATTTGCACCTAAGGGATCGTCCCGACAGCTTTTATAAGGAACTTGGGAATCATTTTTTTCATATGGGTCCAGAGCGTGATCACACAACGTTTCAAGGGTTAGATATCATTAAGGTTAGCTCCATTGCTGAAGCTGATTTTGTCTTAACAACCGGAACAGACTCTTGGGCAAGTCAGCTGAGTGATTATGAACCATTGCTGCAAGAAGCTAGAGCAAAAAGTATTCCGTTAATTTGTGCCAATCCTGATCGCATTGTTATGTTTGGTGATGAGCTTGCTCTTTGCGCTGGAGCGATTGGTGAGAGATATGAACAGTTAGGTGGCTTTGTGCGTTATCACGGCAAGCCTGATCCGAAAGTGTATCAATGTGCATTTGATCTTTTAAATACTTATGCGGAAAAGCCTGTTGCGAAAGAAAGAGTTTTGATGATTGGAGATTCTTTAGCAACCGACATTACCGGGGCCAATCGATTTGGCATTCCGTCACTCATGGTTATGAGTGGCATTCACGGTTCTTTTTTATTGCCACATAAAGATAATCTTGAAGATTTGCAGCGTAACCTTAGTCAGCTAACTGAAAAATACAAAGCTATCCCAACATACATTATGGAAGAGATGCGCTGGATATAGAGCAACTGATGAATGAAAGCACCTGTTTTTAGCTTGATATTTATTTAACTGGATGGCCACGCCCCTGCGGCGCTCGCCCATCCAGTCAAACAATATCTGCACATAAATCTTTCCACTCGGGGTTGATGGACTCAATATGCATTAATTTGCTTTATAAAGTGTTCCATTTCGTTGATTTGTCATAATGTAAATCGCTGTGTAAATGGCAGAGCAATAATGCGCCATGTAAAGGTGGTGCATTAGGACAAATGGCAAAGTAAAACTGCACCACCTGTTGCGTTATTTTAACAGGTAAAATGTCTCCAAAAACCCAAAGGGTTGAAGGAGGTGGAAAGGTGTATAGAGT
>CANFPP010000072.1 GCA_947449005.1 Holosporales bacterium
AAAATCTATCGACGTTCCCATACTCTTAAATTAACTACTTACTTGACTTGTTCTTAAATTAAGTTCGCAAATAACGTCCAAATATGAGAATATCTCGTATTTCCAACGCTACCTACTTAAACTTCCAATCCCTTACTCTTCACTAGATCACTCAGCAACTCATCCGTAGAACCGTCTGCGCCGCTGACTCACTATAACTATACCACCCCTCCCCTTACGTCAAGAATTAAATCGCGTTTTTCTCCTCTTTTTCTAAACGTTTGCAGGACATAATACTAAATGGAATTGTAAGGACGTAAATAATAGCCAACAATGAAAGAGTTAGCCAAGGTTCACTGTATAAAGCGACTACGAGAATGGCTGCAACCAACATTAATGGCAAAACAAACTTATGAGGAACGCTTACTTTCTTTAAAGAAAAAGTAGGTACACGACTGACCATTAATAAGGAAACAGTTAAAAGAATCGCTGCGCTAAAGATTGGATGTAAGAAGATGCTGGTTTTTTCGCCCCAGTGAAGATCCATAATCAAAGGAGTCAGCGTTAACATTGCGGCCGCTGGAGCTGGAACTCCGGTAAAATAGCTTTGCGACCAAGCAGGCGCATTTCCCTCTATGCTTACGACATTAAATCTAGCTAAACGTAGGGCCATACACACAGTAAAGAATAAGATTATTCCCCAACCCACGCCACCCCAGAGATGTAAACTTCGCAAATACATAATTAATGCAGGAGAAGCACCGAAGCTAATAAAGTCAGAAAAAGAATCTAGTTCCGCACCAAAGCGGCTAGAGCTTCCAAGGTATCTGGCCAATCTGCCATCCATAGCATCTAAAAAGCCTGCTAAGAAAATAGCCAAAATAGCCAATTCCCAGCGCTCCATCATGGCAAATCTCACCGAAGTTAAACCCGATGATAGCGCCAAAACAGTTGTAATATTAGGCAACATAGAAGCAAGAGAGTGTTGTTTTAATCGCACTCCCCGCTTCTTAAAACGCACAGGTAACCGTTTCTTTTTGCGAGGAAGAGCTACAAGATCAGGCTGATTGTTGGCAGGGGTCAATTTATTGCCCCTTGGCGATTATCCTCGACACTCTCAAGGTCTGCCAAAACAGTTTCTCCGCCGACCGTTCTTTGACCTTCAACAACCAAAGCATTAACACCAATTGGCAAATATACGTCAGCGCGACTTCCAAATCGGATGATACCATAACGTTGGCCTGATGAAACTTTTTCATCTTCTCCAACATCACATCGAATCCTGCGAGCAATTAAACCTGCAATTTGAACGACAGCTAAGTCTTTTTTATCATCCATCTCTATAACTAAAGTCTGTCTTTCATTGTGTTCACTGGCTTTATCCAAAGAAGCATTAAAAAACTTACCAGGATGATAGAGGCTTTGAATAATTGTGCCTTCAATTGGAATGCGATTTACATGCACGTCAAAAACATTCAGAAAAATACTAATGCGAGTCCGTGGTCCACCTTCCAGCATCAATTCTTTTGGAGGCGTAACCTCTTTTATCGCCACGATTTTTCCATCAGCAGGACTGACAATTAAACCAGGACGTGTAGGCGTTACTCTTTCAGGATTGCGAAAAAAATAGACACACCATGCAGTTAAGATAAACCCGATATCCCCCCAAAAGTGACCGATTTGGTTTCCTAGCAAATACAGTATAGAAGCAACAACACCAAAAATTCCTATAAACCGCCAGCCTTCTGGATGAACGATCGTTAATACATTTCTCATTTTTTAAAACCCTGCCTTGAATTATTCATGTTCAACAGACTGACTATATCCGAAGCAGAGTTCAAGAGGAAAAGATTTTTTATTTTCCCAAAATGAGAAGAGAAAGTTATTTTTAAAAATCCAGCAAAGCTTCAACAGCTTTAGTATTATATGAAAATGGACCAGTTTTATGACCAAAACCTCTAGCTAAAGGAAAGTGAGACATATTCATCATGGGATCAACTTGTCCTGCATTAAACCAATAAAAGGCACGAAATGCTGGCACAACAAAGACAGCTTTCCCATCATAGGCAAGCTTTAAAACCTCATTCGTTTTATCGAATACCAGTTTCACCCCATTGGCATGTTGTTTTAAAGAACGAGGCGTACCATCAGCATTCCACACAACCGGATTTTCAAAAGTAAGACCAATGGTAAATTGTGCCTCGCCCTTATCAATTCTTTTTACACGCACCATAAATCCATTAGGATGAACCCAGTTATGTTGACTGTGTGCTTGCCACACTCCGCAAAAAGCAAGCTTTTTTAAATATTTTGCAAGATCCGTATTAGTCATTGAACCATCATAACGATTAGCGTTTTTAAAAACTCTAAAAGCTTCAGCCTGCTGCAAAACCCTATTCACAAAACCACGTGCATAAACCATTTTGACCAAGTTACCTGGATCATAATAAGTATCAACTTGCAAAGCTTGAGCAGATAAATGCCACCTAAAAATCATATTTCTTATTTTAAAAAGATCTTTGATTGAAAATTCTGCAACTTCGTCCATTGACGATGCAACTGAAAGCGCAGCAACAGCTTGTTTAAGATGATAATATAGAGATGCAGTTGGTCTTTTAGGTTTCGTCTCGGCAATTTCACGGTTATATAAATCTAAATGCATATACCCTTGAGATGACTGAGAACCATTACTCGTATAATCCTGAAATCCTTTGTATGCTAAATCATAGAAGTAATCGGCATCATCTACCCGACCTATTTTTCTGAAATGATCTCCAATTTTCCCAGAGATATCAGCCAAATAAGCTTTTTTATGTGCTTTGTACACAGTTATTAAATTTGCTTTATCATTTGGATGCTTATCGATAAATCGTCGAATGCTTTCACCAATTTCTTTTTCGATCTTACTAATTCGAGTTTCTTCTTGCTCCTTCTTTAATTTCTCCGCAAGACGGTCGGCATCTGTTTTTGCCGCTTCTGTTTGCCTCCATTTTTCCGCTGACTCTATCATCCAATCTGTATTTAACTCTCTTTGATCTTCTTCAAAATAATCATCTTCGCCTATGCTATTCATTGCATTCACATCTGCAATATAAGGACCAAGATTAAATACAGTTAGAGCTTTGTTTTTTTCCAAATCAAGCTGATCCTGATCCACCGTTTTAGCTTGTGAATTACAGAGAAATACAAATGATAGTGACAGTAAAATAATGAAGTGAGACATTTAACATGCTTTCTTATTAATTAAATATAGCTGCCACATTCAAGCTGGAAGTGCAACACGGAGTAAATTTTCGTTAAAGACCTGAAGAGGAGTTTTCCACATCAGTTTCTTTCTCGGAGTTTCATTGTAGTTTAAAATTGTTTCATCAAAATCTTCTTGCGTCATATCTTTTAAGTTAG
>CANFPP010000073.1 GCA_947449005.1 Holosporales bacterium
CTAACTTAAAAGATATGACGCAAGAAGATTTTGATGAAACAATTTTAAACTACAATGAAACTCCGAGAAAGAAACTGATGTGGAAAACTCCTCTTCAGGTCTTTAACGAAAATTTACTCCGTGTTGCACTTCCAGCTTGAATGTGGCTTGTTGCTGTATCTATTAGGATTTTAGGCACATCGTCTACATCTATACTTGGTTCACTTGCTATACTAGCTCTTTTCCATAGAGGTGTTCCTTTAACATCAATTGCTAAAGGATAACCTATAACAAAAACCTCCATACCGACATCAATCTTAATATCAGTAATCAAACTGTGATCATTTATACATTTTAACTGATTTATTTCGTTTGAATCACTTAGCGGTATAGCTACAACATCAACTTTTTCACATGTAGGATGCTCATACCATATTGCATTTTTGTATTCAGAATCTTTATACAGAGAAATCATAGTTCCTGTTTCTATCAACGTTATTTTACCAGGATGAGCACCTTCTTTATTTAAGTTTTTTTCTGTTTCTTCATGCCTACCTGTTACCACATGCCTATTTGTAATTAAAAACTTTGCTTGCTCTGAACTAAAAATAAAACCAGTAGCAGTACCTAACTTTGGGATGTATGCGTCATCAAACTCTCTTCCATGTACCTGTAAGTGGATAGGCACCTGTGAAAAATAATTAATGATATCGTCTGCCATTTACTTAATACCCCTCATAATTTTTGGATAAATTTTATTTATTGTCAGAGCTCTAAGAATTAACGCTTGCTTCTCGAGCAAATCACTTATCACGCAATTGCCGCCAACCCTTTTTTAGAGACCAATAATAAAAGCTTAAGGGAAGCACCAGATGGCTTTCTTTCTCCTTGTTCCCACTTACTTATTAATCCTGTAGTAACATTGAGATAATGCGAAAACACAGATTGGCTAACCTTTTCTCTCTCCCGAATATTCCGAATCTCTTCTGGGGTTAAAGGATGTATAGGTGTTAAACATGCATCATCAAAACGATGCATTGTTTTCTTGTCTATCGTTCCAATCTTGTATAATGATTCCATGGTTTCATGAATAGACGCCACAACATCATTTTTGTATATTTTTCTTTACCTCCAAAAAATCCCCACTAGCTAACAACTTAAGAGTACTTTCTGATAACAGATACTTTGCTGTATCTTTAAACCATCTTTCTTCATCGTGACTCAAATTATCTTGATCATTCTTCGTGAACCCATGAACAAAAAAAGCTTTTTCACCAGATCGAATTATAATGATAGTTCTATAACCACTCGATTTACCCTGCCATTCGTGCGACACGTTGCTTTATAACATTACCTCCAAGGTTTGCATCAATTAAACCTTTTTCAGCACGATCTACAGCCTCAATCAACATTGTCACAAATATTATTTTGCTGTGCAAATTTATCAAACCGTTTTGTCTTGAATATCAGCAATTTTTACTCACAAACATAGATTCTTATATTCAATGCACACCACACAGTGATACACATATCAATAAAAAACAGCCACATAATCATCCATCTTTTACTCAAGACCAGCTCACAATAGGGAAAATGCACCCCCCTCCCCCTCAATTACTTATCAAAAAATAATCAATAAGTTTTGATTTAGATGAAATCCCTGTCTTATTTCTGATGTTATTTAAATAAGTTTCTATAGTCCTAGATGATAAAGATAGTGCATTCGCAACTTCTTTATAGGTTTTTCCTTGTGAGAATCTTGAAAGGCACTCCCATTCTCTTTTTGAAAGAAAAATAGATTTATCATCAATCTTTAAAGAAATGTTTTTTTTATGAGTTAAAGATTCAAAAATCTTTATTTTATCAAGATCAGGCTGAATATAAGACATATCAAAAGGACGAATATAATCTACAAAAGGGCTTACGAGCTGATTTACAAGCTGCTGTTTATCAAAGTAATTAATAAAATCCTGAAAAATAGGAATAGATGTTTGAGTAATGACACTAGGAAGTTCAGGATCTTTGCCCCCAAATGCCCAAACTTCTATTCGATCTTTAAATCGCTTATAGATAGCTATTCCTTTTGTTAAGCCGTGCTTTTGATATTTCATCTGCATTAGCGGACAAGCATTATCCTTATTTGACCATATAAAATAAGAATAAGAATGAAGAGGTGTTTCTCGGATAACTTGTGTAAAACTTTTACCATTGTCATTAAACTCAAACACGTAAGATTCTAAAAATGGCATACTCGTTGATGTGCCATACCACCCGACACACTCATCTTTATCGTTTAATTTGAAGATGGCACGTGTGAACCATTCTGCATTGAAATATTGTTTTAAAGGTTCACAGACTCTTTTTAGAATATCATTTTTTCCTTCATTATAATGAAGAAAGTTTTTCTTTTGTTCTAATGAAGTCATTTCCTGACCTAACATCACAAATAAATTGTAATTACTTCTTACGCCTAAGTTTTTTCTTTTTCAAGTTACTAAACAAATTTTACAATTTGACTTCTTTTATTTTTTTAACTTAATGATATATCTATGTGAATGAGAGGTAGTATCTCAGGACTCTTTTATATTATGAATCACAACAACAAAAATCTAAGTTTTGAAATCAGAGAAATACAAAGAACTGATTTAGACGAAGTCTATCAAATGTTATTAGATCTTATCAAACACGATAATCTTGAAGATAAGTTTAAAATATCTAAAAAATTACTTGTTGATTATCTTTTTGATAAAAATCCTGATTGGTTTTGTTTAGTTGCGCAAGATTTAACAGACAACAATCTTAAAGGTTTTCTTATCTATACAATTAGTACTATTAATCGATCTTTTCACAAAACAGCAGCCTTATACATTGATCATCTTTACCTTAAACCAGAATATAGAAATCATAATGTTGGAGGAAAAATGATTGATACCTTAAAATATAAGGCAAAAAATCAAAAAATTGAAAGACTGGAAGTCTGGTGCATGTCTTACAATCAAATTGGCAATAGATTTTATCAAAAAATGGGGGCTGAAAAAATTGACCGCATAAATATGTATCGATTTAATTTATGAGGAGAGTTTCTTATGAAATCCGATCTATATGAATCAGTAAAACCCATAATAGATTTTAATCTTTCAATCAAAGAAAAGATTCTTGAAATTTGCAGGCCCTTATTTGATAATTTTGATGTTACATATTTTGAATATATTCAAATATTTAATAATGGAGGCCGTGTTCTAAAATGAGGTGCAACGCATTAGAGTGTTTGTTGATAAGACAGGCACAGAAAGGCGTTGCAAATGAGAGAATACAAACAATTAGGATATGAAGAAAGAATAAAATTGGCAGCGCTTCGTCAATCGCAGTCATCACTA
>CANFPP010000074.1 GCA_947449005.1 Holosporales bacterium
ATCGTATTGCAACTGCAAAAAAGCAAGCGAAAAATACAGCCTTAAATAAGGAGGATGAAAAGATGAAAATCTAATTTTTTAAAAAATATCAACCAACAAAATGGTAATTTTAATTGTCGTCAGTGCGTAATTCTAATTGACGTTATACAAAGCAGTAAAGAATTAGTTTTTAAAGTTTCAATAAAGCCAGATCTACTCGATATTTGCTGTAATAAGTTTAGTTTTTAAAACATATATATGTTTATATGTAAAATCATATATATGATTTTATGCTAATGTTAAAATTATTTGATTTTTGTCTGTGTTATTAACTACATTCTTATGAAAAGTAGCTTATGTATTTTATGTATTTTATGTAGTTATGTGGGATAGGAAAACACCCTCGCCTTCAGGCGAATACTTCAGTATATAAAGGAGTATGGAATATATATATATATAAGCATGGCTCACACAATCTATACGATCTAAAATACCACGTGGTGTTTTGTAGTTAGTATAGACATCGCATATTAACAGGAGAGGTAGCAACACGTTATCGAGTTTTGATACGAGAGGTGTGTGCATCAAACTACGTAGATATAATAAGTGGGAGTATGAGTCCAGATCATGTGCACCTTCTAATCTCTGTCCCCCCAGTATATCGTTATCGAAGGTGTTGCAGTACATTAAAGGGAAGAGTAGTCGTAAACTTCTTCAAGGGTTTGACCACTTACTTACGTAGGAGATATTGGGGTCAACATCTTTGGGCGCGATGATATTTTGGAGTTACAATGTTAACAGTGAGGACGTTCAAAGATATATTGAGAATCAGGAAGCTCAGATGATTTTAGAATATCGGAGTTTTAGAGAGTTCACTCTTTGAATCCGCTTTGCAAGCGTAGATTCAAACTTTTTTACACCTTCAGGCGGGAGTGGGGCAGCGAAAGCCCATTGATAATATGAATCATTACATACAGATGTTAAATGAATAGCATTTTCCATATCAAAAAGCAGAATTGTAGAATCAAATCAAATGTTCTACTGAATTTAAAAGATTATATGATGAGTGTGATTATTATAAAAAACATATTGGCATATTTATGTTTTCTCATAAAAAAAACTATTTAAAGTCCCGTAAGGTCATACATATTGCTAATCATATTAGTGACATTGTGATAAATTATTTAAGTGCATATATGCTTAAACATAAAAACATATAAATGTTTTGGAAAATTGAATCTCTTTAGGAACTTATTTCCCGTTGGTCGTGACTTTACTAAAGCAGGTTAATCAGAAAAAAACTTCCATAAAGACTCAATCGGCTTGTCGTGGAGATAGGGAGGAAGTTTTAAATCTGCATATTTACTTTATGCTTAATTTCTAAGCAAAGGTGTGAAGAGTGTTTTAATCATTGAGATAAACTTGAAAAGAGCAAAGTTATGCATGAGTTATCCCCATTATCTGTGGATAACTAAGTTCTATTATATTAATTTTGGAAGGTTGCTAAACCCTACAATAGATACTCTTAATTGAGGTTAGGTACAGGTTTTTTCTTTTCAAACTCTGTCTCTAGATACCAATTTGCAAAGTCTACATCTAAAGCAGCTGTGTTTTTTGAGAGACAAAAATAATAAATTGTTTTAAATAAGTCTAAAAATCTTTTGTTTTTTACAGACAGTTTGTTGGCTAAGAGAAATTGTTTTACATGATTAAAGACAGAAGCAAAAACCTCAAGGTTAACATTTTCTTCGTTTTGTTCACCATCTTTGTCAGAAACTACTCCTAATAACTCAGTGAGATCAGATTTAAGAACCTCTGAAACTGCATGTAACGTCTCAAGAGTAGGTGATTTTGTGCGCGCAACGAGAAAATTTTGTAAAGATCCTTTTCCAAGTCCAGCCAACTGTTCAACTTTTCTAACAGAAAGGTTGTGTTCCTTTAGATCTTTTATGATTTTCTCTCTTAACTTTTCATGATCCATCCGTAAATATCTTCTACTTGATTGTTTTTTTCATAGTATCTTTTTTCCTCTTTCTAGCCAAACAAAAATAAATATAAAAATCTCTTGTTTTTACCTATAAATAAAGCTTATTATAGGTGTATTAAAGTTATTAAACGTTAGTGTGGGTTTTGAAGTGCCAGGGGGGATTTTATGAGAGTTCTTAAAAAAGATAAGCTAATTGAATTTATCAAAGTACATCCAGATGCAGAGCAGCCGCTTCGGGCTTGGGTTGATGCGGCTCAATCAGCAACTTTTGTCGAAGAGATTATGAGATCCTTTCGGCAAGTAAAACTTTCTCAAACGGGAATCACCTTTAGAATTTCGTCAAAGCCGTATTTTCTATCTGCCAGAATTAAATCACCTGCCATTTTTATTGAAGCTGTGACTGTGACACGCAAACCTTTTAGAAACCAAATCATCAACCTTTGATCAGAAGAGGAGGGGGCCTATGATGCCTTTAAAATACCTTCACACCCATAGGGATTACAGAGAAGCGATGCAGCAAATCGATGTGCTGTGGGAGTCTGTTCCTGGTACAGATGAATATAACCTTTATGAAATCCTCGTCGAACTTCTAGATGCTTATGAGCGGGATCATTGGTCGATGCGGCATGCACATCCAATTGAAGCGATTCAGTTGCACATGGGATTTTTAGATTATGGAGTCGCAGATTTAGCGAAGGTGCTGGGATCTTTGGAGCTGGCTCAGGATCTCTTAGATAAACAGATCTCTTTAACGGTTCCTATGATTTGGAAAATCCATCTGCAATGGCAAATCCCTTCTGATTCTTTGATTCGACCTTACGAACTTGCTATGAAGCCTTGATTTTATGCGGGTTAGACCTAAAAAATATCAGTCTTAAATCTATCTTTTACTGATAATTTTAATAAATAAAAGTATTAAAATATAGTTTACAGTCTAAAAAATTGTTTTCATAAAATAATACTTGCATTTTTGTTTCCGAATCTGCTATGTCAAATTATTGTAATAAATAAGTAAATATTATGCATTTTTTGCATAACTGATATATGAAAAGGAGATTATTAATGCGGTTTACTAAATGGTCATTCATTTTTCTCATTGCATTTTGTTTGGTTTGCTTGATTGAGCCAAGCGTTGCCAATATTTTTGCTAAACCGATTGCCAAAGGTAATTTTATCAAAGGCGGACTCTTAAATTTCTCTAAGGTTGCGATTGCCGTTTGTTTTGTTGTTTGGTTGATTGCGGCGTTGGGAGGAAGGCTTAACTGGCGCTGGGG